>JAVEDJ010000329.1 GCA_030841025.1 Actinomycetota bacterium | reverse complement strand
GGAGTTGCCCAGCTGGTGGCCGGGGTCGATCGCGACCACCATGCCGGCGAGCGGGCCCGGCGGGGCGGCGGGCGTCGTGTGCTCAGCCGTGGGTCCCGGGACAGCAGTCACCGGGGCCGGGGTGGCGAGCGGCAGGGCGAGGGCCAGCAGGGGTACGACGACGAGCCGGCGGCGAAAACGGGCGAAGCGGGGCACTGCTGCACTCTAGAGCTGACGTGCCGAGCGTCCTCGGCTTGGCCGACTCGCGCCCTGTCGGTCGTGACATCATCAGCGGTCATGGGCGCCCCGCGTCGTACCGACGTCTATCTGGAGGTCGGAGCCAAGAAGACCTTCGCGTGCAGCGTCGACTGGCCGGGATGGTGTCGATCCGGGCGTGACGAGGCCGCGGCGCTGCAGGCGCTGGTCGACTACGCCCCGCGCTATTCCGTCGTGGCCGAGCAGGCGGGGCAGCGGTTTCCCGCGACCGTCGGCCGGCAGCTCGAGGTGGTCGAGCGGGTGACGGGCAACGCGACGACCGACTTCGGGGCCCCAGGAGTGGTGCCTGCCCTGGATGCCGCCGCGCTGACGCCGGCCCGCGCCCGGAAGATGGCCGAGCTGGTGGACGCCGCCTGGGCGGTGCTCGACGACGTGGCCTCCCGTGCACCGGAGTCGCTGCGCAAGGGACCCCGGGGCGGTGGCCGGGACCGCGACAAGATGCTGCAGCACGTGCTCGGTGCGGAGGCGGCGTACGCACGCAAGATCGGCGTGAAGCACCAGGAGCCGCAGCTCGGCGACCGGGCGGCGGTCGCGGCTCTGCGCGACGAGATCAGCGAGGTGCTCCGCGCCGCCCGGAAGGCTCCGTCGCCGGACGAGAAGGGCTGGCCGGCCCGTTACGCCGCGCGCCGGATCGCCTGGCACGTCCTGGACCACGCGTGGGAGATCGAAGACCGAAGTGAGGCCTGAAGCCGGCGAGCCTGACACCGCCGGACGCCACCCGGTTGGCGGCGCCGACTTGCCGGGCTGCGGGTCGACACGACCCCGTCGCGGATGCGGGAGCTTCGGCTGCCGTTCGTCGCCGGCAGCGTCGTCTACCTGGCGGCACGGTCACCTGTGTCGCACTGCCCCACCAGATCTCAGCTGACCGGGTCGAAGCTGCGCGGCGGGGCCGGCGGCCAGCGGGGAGCCCGGCCACTGACAGTTGCGCCGGACTGTTCGTCCGTCTGTTGGGTACGGGCCGTCAGTCCACACACCTAGCAGGATCGGAGCATCGGTGGGCGATTCGATGGACAAGGAGAAGGTGCTGGCGGCGCTCGGCGAGGCGCTCCGTCAGCAGACACGGTCGCTGGTCACGATGACGGCGCTCGCCGGGTCCCTGCGGGGTCTGGCCGGTGCCGGCATCAAGGCACAGCTGCGGACGTTCGTGCAGGCGGAGGTCGAGGACACCTACCGGCTGACCGAGAAGCTGTCCGCGCTGGGCGGCTCTCCGGTGATGGGCTCCCCCGACATCGAGCTGCCCACGGAACCGCTCGAGGCGCTGCAGGTGTTGGTCGACACCGAGGCGACCACGATCGCTGCCCTGCACGCCGTGATCCCGCACAGCGGCCAGGAACCGGAGAGCGAAGCACTCGAGCACCTGCTGGAGCACGCGATCATGCGCAAGCAGCAGCAGGTCGACCTGATGCGGCACGCCCTGGCCTGAGTGTCCGGTGCGCCGCAACAGGTGAAACAGGGCGACAACAGGCACCTACGCCTGCTGAGGCACAGCTACGCCTACCGAACGTGGTCGAATCGCGAGGGGTCAGGCGTCGCTGGAGGCCTGCCACAGGTTGATGCCGGCGTCGACGGCGTGCTGGTCGATGGCCGCGAGCTCGTTGTCGCTCAGCGGGGGGCCGTCGAGTGCGGCGAGGTTGCTCTCCAGCTGCCCGACGCTGCTGGCCCCGATGACCACCGAGGTCATCCGTGGGTCCCGCAGCGCCCACGTCAACGCCAGCTGGGCCAGCGACTGACCGCGGGCCGACGCGATGTCGTTCAGTGCGCGCACGTGCCGCAGCCGCGCCTCGTCGAGGGAGCCGGGATCGAGCGACTTGCCCTGCGCGGCGCGTGAGTCGCCGGGGATGCCCTGCAGGTATCGGTCGGTCAACATCCCCTGCGCCAGCGGCGAGAAGGCGATGCACCCCGCACCGATGTCCTCGAGGGTGTCCAGCAGCCCTTCCTCGATCCAGCGGTTGAGCATCGAGTACGACGGCTGGTGGATCAGCAGCGGCGTACCGAGGTCGCGCAGGATGGCCGCGGCCTCGGCGGTCCGCTCGGGCGAGTACGACGAGATGCCGGCGTACAGCGCACGCCCTGAGCGCACAGCGGTATCCAGCGCGCCCATCGTCTCTTCCAGCGGCGTCTCGGGGTCGAACCGATGGCTGTAGAAGATATCGACGTAGTCGACCCCCATCCGGGCGAGCGACTGGTCCAGCGACGCGAGCAGGTACTTGCGCGACCCCCACTCGCCATAGGGGCCCGGCCACATGTCGTAGCCGGCCTTGGTCGAGAGCACCAACTCGTCGCGGTAGGGCGTGAAGTCCTGCGCGAAGATCGTGCCGAAGTTGCGCTCCGCGGCGCCGTAGGGCGGTCCGTAGTTGTTCGCCAGGTCGAAGTGCGTCACGCCGCGATCGAACGCCCTGCGCAGGATCGCGCGCTGCGTCTGGATCGGCTTGTCGTCACCGAAGTTGTGCCACAGGCCCAGCGAGATCGGCGGCAGCTGCAAGCCGCTGCGGCCGGTCCGGCGGTAGTCCAGGTGGTCGTAGCGGTCAGCGGCGGCGACGTACGGCGGCTCGGTAGGCATGGCGCAGTGTCTCAGCCCGCTGCTCGGCCGGCCCGGGGTGCCCGGACCTCGATCGTGCCCAGCAGGTCGGCGGTGGCGGCGGCCACCGCCTCGACCGCCCGCGAGAAGGCCTGCTCGTTGTGAGCGGCCGGCGCGCGGAAACCGCTGATCTTGCGCACGTACTGCAGTGCGGCCGCATGGACGTCGTCGTGCGTCACCGTGTCGGTGTACGGCGGGCGCAGGGTCTTGATGCTTCGGCACATGCAGGGAGCGTACGACGAGGACCGCAGGGTAGGGCGAGGTCGCGGCAAGCAGGAATGTCGTGCATGGGAACCAGGCGACGGGCCGGAGCGGTGGGACGGGACCAGGGTGAACTCCGAGAGCAGGCTCACGGTGCTCGTGGCCCTGGCCGCGAACCTGCTCATCGCGCTGGCCAAGCTGGTCGGTGGCCTGATCAGCGGTTCGAGCTCGATGCTCGCGGAGGCGGCGCACTCGGTCGCCGACACCCTCAACCAGGTGTTCCTGCTCGCCAGCCTGCGGGCGGCCGAGCGCCCCGCCGACCCGGAGCATCCGTTCGGTTACGGCAAGGCACGGTTCTTCTGGTCGCTGCTCGCCGCTGTCGGCATCTTCGTGGCCGGGGCCGTCTTCTCGATCTACGAAGGTGTGCACACCCTGCTGCACGGCTCGGGGGACGCCAAGCACCTCATCGTGTCGTTCGCCGTGCTGGGCATCGCCTTCGTCGCTGAGGGCACGTCGTGGCTGCGCGCCCTCAACCAGGTACGCCGCCAGGCCGAGGCGGCGGGACGCCCCCTGTCGCGCTTTCTGGCGGCCAGCAAGGATCCCACCCTCAAGACGGTGCTCGCCGAGGACAGTGCGGCGTTGATCGGCCTGGTGCTCGCCGCCCTGGGCATCGGCATGCACGCAGTCACGGGTCAGGCCTGGTGGGACGGGGCCGCCGCCATCGCCATCGGCCTGCTGCTCGCGGTCGTGGCTTTCCTGCTCGGCCGCGAGAACAGGGACCTGCTGCTCGGCGAGGGCGCGGACCCCGAGCTGGTCGTCGACTGGTACGACACCCTCCGGCAGGCGGAGGAGGTCGAGGAGGTCGTGGAGCTGCTGACCATGTACCTCGGGCCCGACACGGTGCTGCTCGCGGCCCGCCTCGACTTCCGCGACGATCTTCGAGCCAGCGAGGTGGAGGCGTTCGCCAGTGACATGGAGCGCCAGCTCCTGGCGCGCTGGCCGCAGGTCCAGCAGGTCTTCCTCGACCCGACGCGGTCCGATCCGGAGGTGGCCCAGCGCACCCGCCGGCACTTCGAGCGGCTGCGTCAAGGCCTGACCGCCCGCCGCTGAGGGTCAAGATCCTCCGCGAGGTGCCGATCACTGGTGGGTAGTTGCAGACCTGCGGAAGGAGGGGGGCGTGGGCGACGCCATGCCCGGCTCTGACCTGCCCGGCTCTGACCTGCCCGGCCCGGACCAGCTCCATCCCGCGACCTGTGCGAGCTGTGGCAGCACCGCCGGCACGGCTGGCGCGGAGCTCCGCGCGGCCCTGGATCATCGACAGAGCGTGCTCACCGAGATGGTGGCAGTCCAACGGGCCCTGGCCCGCCGTGGCCCGTTGCAGCAGAAGCTCGACCTGGTCACCCAGGCCGTCTCCCGTGTCCTCGACGTCAAGCTGGTCGGCATCCGCCTGGTGGACCGGACCAATCCCGAGGAGTTGCTCGTGGTGTCCGGCACCGGCCTGGACCCGACCCTGCCCATCCGCAGCCCCGTCGCGGGGTCAGGGGTCGGGGGTGCTGCCTTCCGGTCGAACCAGACGGTGTGCGTCGACGACTACGGCGAGCATCCCGCGGCGATGGGGCACTACCTGCGCGCCGGTGTCCGCGTCGTGATGGGCGTCCCGGTCCAGAAGTTCGGCAGGGCGGTCGGCAGCATCGTGGCCGCCAGCACGACGCCCGGCCGCCGCTTCGACGAGACCGATCGGGAGACGCTGCGCGCCTTCGCCGACCAGGCCAGCATCGCGCTCACCGAGCAGCATCTCTTCGAGGAGATGCAGCAGGGCTACACCGACCCGTTGACCGGCCTGGCCAACCGCGTCCAGCTGCTCATCGGCCTCTCGGCCGCCCTCAACCTGGTCGCCGACGACGGCTCGACCGCTGCCGTGCTGTTCATCGACCTCGACGGCTTCAAGATCGTCAACGACACGCTCGGGCATGCGATCGGCGACGAGCTGCTCGTGAAGGTCGCCCAGCGGCTGCGCCGCGCCGCACCGGGAACGGCGACGGTCGGACGGTTCGGCGGCGACGAGTTCCTGATCCTGCTGCCCGCCTGCGCCGCGGTGTCCGAGGCCAGTGCGGTGGCCCAGCACCTGCTCGACGCGCTCACCGCGTCCTTCGACGTGTCCGGGCACGAGGTCACCATCGCCGCGAGCATCGGCATCGCCTGGGCCGGTGGGACCGGCGGGACCGAGCCGGGCAGCGCAGCGAGCTCCCTCGACCTGCTGCGGCACGCCGACACGGCGATGTACCGGGCCAAGGCGGCGGGGCGTGGCCGCTACTGCGTCTTCGAGCAGGAGATGTACGACGACCTGGTCCGCGCGCTGGCCCGTGAGCGTGATCTGCGGGAGGCCGTCGAGTCCGAGGCGATGACAGCGCACTTCCAGCCGATCGTCGACCTGGGAACCGGCACGGTCACCGGCGCCGAGGCCCTGGTGCGTTGGGACCACGGTGGCCGGCTGGTCCCGCCGCTGGAGTTCGTCGGCATCGCCGAAGAGACCGGGCTGATCGTGCCGCTGGGTCGGCAGATGCTGCGGCATGCCTGCAACGCGCTCGCGCAGTGGCGCCACGCCGGGTTGAACACCCTGAGCATGAGCGTGAACCTGTCCGTGCGTGAGCTGGAGAGCCCCAGCCTCGTCGAGGACCTGCAGGCCGAGCTCGATCGCACCGGCGTCGACCCCTCGAGCCTGGTGATCGAGCTCACCGAGAGCGCTCTGATGCGCGACGTCACGTCGATGAGCGTCCGGCTGACCACGTTGCGGTCCCTGGGTGTCCGGATCGCCATCGACGACTTCGGCACCGGCTACTCCTCGCTGGCCCGGCTGCGCTGGCTGCCCATCGACATCCTCAAGATCGACCGCTCCTTCGTCGACGAGCTCGACAGCGACCGGTTGAGCCGGGCCATGGCCGCCACCGTGCTGCAGCTGGCGGACGCCCTCGGCCTCGAGGTCGTGGCCGAAGGTGTCGAACGCGACGCGCAGCGCACCGTCCTGCTGGACCTGGGTTGCCGGGTGGGCCAGGGCTACCTGTTCGGACGGCCCCTGCCGCTGCCCGAGATGACCGCACTGCTGCTGCGTGGTCAGGCCGGGCCGGGTGCCGGCAGCGTGGCACCGGCGATCTCGATGTCCATGAAGCCGTTCGTCACCCCCGGCGCGGCGCGATAACCCAGCCGCCGCGCCAACGCGAGCACCGGCCAGTTGTCGGCCTCGGCGAGCAGGAACACGGCCCGGCCGGCGCGTTCCGGCACGGCCAGGACCAGCCGTGCCAGCCGCAGACCCAGCCCGTAGCGCTGCCAGTCGTCCTGCACCAGCGCGGCGAGCTCGACCGCGTCGCGGTCGCTCATCGGCACCAGGTGGGCGAGCGCGACGCAGTCACCCTCGGGCGTGAAGGCGCCGATCGCGACGCCACTCGGCGGTGGCACGAGGTGCGCGACGACCCTGTCGATGTCGCCCAGCACGCCGGCGAGGTAGCGGCGGTGCAGGCTCTTCGCCGTGCACCGCCCGTGCATCGCGGCCACGGCGCTCCGGTCCTGCGCCATCGCGCGGCGCAACACCAGCACGGTGCCGTCCAGCTGGAACGTCTCGCCCCCCACCGGTCGATCCACCCGGACCCGAGCCAGCCCTGCCGCGTCCACTCCTTGTCCCATCCCTGCCCCATCCACCCCTGCTGTGTGCATGCCTCCAGGCTGGCGGACAGATGTTGCGCGCACGCAACGCCGAGATGAATGTCGGTTGCGTCGCACGGCACGGGATTCCTCCGACATAATGGACGGCCGCGCGGAAGGGGAGCAGTGACCGTCAGCACCGACGAGATCGAGACCGAACAGGCCTACCTCGATCGCCTGTACGCCCGGCTCGACCGACTCCGGGAACGCGCGGCGACCGACCTGGCGACGGTGCGGCGGACCCCACCCAGCGGTACCCACCAGAACCGCTCCGAGCGGGACGCCTTCGCCACCCTGCACGAGGTCCGGTTGGCGCAGCTGGAGGCCGTCGAGGACCGGCTGGCCTTCGGCCGGCTCGACCTGGCGGGCGGTGCCCGGCGGTACGTCGGACGCATCGGGCTCAGCGACGACGAGCAGACCCAGCTGCTCGTCGACTGGCGGGCTCCCGCAGCACGCTCGTTCTACCAGGCGACCGCGGCCGCGCCGGAGGACGTCGTGCGCCGTCGCCACCTCGCCACGCGGAAGCGGACCGTGGTCGGCGTCGAGGACGAGGTGCTCGATCTGGAGCGGCTCGACGAGCAGCAGCGCGAGACTCTCAGCGGCGAGGGCGCGCTGATGGCGGCAGTCGGCGCCGCGCGCACCGGGCGGATGGGCGACATCGTCGCGACCATCCAGGCCGAGCAGGACCGCGTCATCCGCTCGGACCTGAACGGCGTGCTGGTCGTGCAGGGCGGGCCCGGCACGGGCAAGACCGCGGTGGCGCTGCACCGGGCGGCGTACCTGCTCTACACCCATCGCGAGCGCCTCGCCCGCAGCGGCGTGCTGGTGGTGGGACCGAACACGCTGTTCCTGCGATACATCGAGCAGGTGCTGCCGTCGCTGGGTGAGACCGGTGTCGTGATGTCCACGCCCGGCGAGCTCTACCCGGGCGTCGAGGCCGTCGAGCAGGACAGCCCCGCGGTGGCCGCCCTCAAGGGTGACCTGCGCCTTGCGCGGGTCATCTCGCGCGCGGTGCGCGACCGGCAACGGGTACCGCGCGAGCCGAGGACGCTGAACGTGGACGGCTACCAGCTGCAGCTCCAGCCGGCGGTCGTCGCCGCGGCTCGGGGGCGGGCACGCCGCACCGGCAAGCCGCACAACCTGGCCCGTGCCGGCTTCCTGCTGGACCTGATGGACCGTCTCGCCGAAGACCTTGCGACCCGGATGGGCACGACGGTGACCGGCGACAACCGCGACGACATCGTGGCCGACCTGCGCGACTCCCCTGATGTGCGGCGCGAGCTCAACCTGGCCTGGATGCCGCTTACCGCCGAGCAGCTGCTGCGCGACCTGTTCGCCGATCCCGACCAGCTCGCGGCCGCGGCGCCCGACCTGTCACGTGCCGAGCGCGAGCTGCTGCGTCGCGACCGTGACGCCCCGTGGACCGTGGCCGACGTACCGCTGCTCGACGAGGCCGCCGAGCTGCTCGGTGAGGACGACACGGCGAACCGGTTGGCGGCCCGCCGCGCCGCCGCCGAGCGCTCGGCGGAGATCGGCTACGCGCGACAGGCCCTGCAGTCCAGCGGCGCGGGCGGTGGGCTGGTCAGCGCCGAGCAGCTGGCCGAGCGGTTCGCTGACATGGGCCCGTCGGTGACGATCGCGGAGCGCGCCGAGAACGACCGGACCTGGGCGTTCGGGCACGTCGTCGTCGACGAGGCCCAGGAGCTCTCGCCCATGATGTGGCGGCTGCTGATGCGCCGCAACCCGGCCCGCTCGATGACTCTGGTCGGCGACGTTGCCCAGGTCGGGTCGGCGGCCGGTGCCTCGTCCTGGGGACAGGTGCTCGACCCCTACGTGCGCGGCCGGTGGCGGCTCGAGGAGCTGACGGTCAACTACCGCACCCCGACGCAGATCATGACGCTCGCCAGCGAGGTGCTCACCAGTGCCGGCATCACGGCGTCGCCTCCCCGGTCCGTGCGCGACAGTGAGTGGCCCCCGATCGCCCAGCTCGTCCCACCCGGCCTCGATGCCGCCAACGGCGCGCAGGCAGCCGCGCTGGCGGCAGTCACCGCGGCCGTCGCGGACGAGATAGGCCTGCTCGGCTCGGGGCGCCTCGCCGTCGTGGCTCCGTCGCCGCTCGTGCCGCGGCTGCGCTCAGCACTGTCGGACGCGCTGCCAGCGGGCTCGGTCGGAGCGGGCCGGACGGCGCTCGACTCCCCCGTCGTCGTGCTCGGCGTGACCGACGTCAAGGGCCTGGAGTTCGACGCCGTCGTGCTGATCGAGCCGGCCCAGATCCTCGCCGCGTCGCCGCGCGGCGCCAACGACCTCTATGTCGCGCTGACCCGGCCGACCCAACGACTGCGTGTCCTGACCAGCGGTGACCTGCCCGCGGGCATGACCTCGCTCGACCGCGCGTGACGACCCGGATCGGTGTCGCGGCCCCCAACAGGGCGGCGACCGACGCCGCACTCGCGGTTGGGGCGCTCGGTGGCGGCGCCGTCGACGCAGCGGTCGCCGCCATGTTGGTGGCCATGGTCAACGAGCCGGGTGTCGTGTCGCTCGACGCGGGCGCGTTCGTCACCGTGTGGCCCGCCGGCAGCCACACCGAAGCCGTGACGGTCGACGGCTGCGTGGCCATGCCGGGTCTGAGCAGGTCTTCGGACGCGGGCCCGCTCGACGTCCGAGAGGTCAGCACGGGTTACGGCGGCGGGGTGACCATGACCGTCGGCCTGGGCTCCGTGGCGACGCCTGGCGCGCTGGCCGCTCTCGACCTCGCGCAGCGCACCTACGGCCAGCTGCCGTGGCGGGATGTCGTCGCCCCGGCCGAGACCGTGGCCCGCAAGGGCTTCTCCCTGTCCAGCGCTGCCGGCTACTACCTGCCGTACGTGCGGGACAGCGTCTTCGCCTGGGACGAGCAGACCGCCGCGACGCTGCGCGGGCGTGACGGTGCTTGGCTCCAGACCGGGGACCAGATCGTGATCGACGGGTTGGCCGACACGATCGCGCTGATCGCCGAGAAGGGCGCACAGACCCTGTACGACGGTGAGCTGGCCGCGACGATCATCGCTGACATGGCCGATCGGGGCGGCTCGCTGACGCGCGCAGACCTGTCGTCGTACCGCCCGGTCGTGCGGCCTGCGCTCGCGTTCCGCAGCGGCGACTGGCAGCTGCGCACCAACCCGCCGCCGGCGATCGGCGGCCCGGTCCTGGCCGCCATGCTGACGCTCCTGGGCGACCGGCCGCGCGGGCTGTGGACGCCCGAGGACGTCGCGTACCTGGTCGACGTACAGCGCACGGTGCTCGACTACCGACGCAACGAGCTGGACACCGCGGCGGACCGGGAGGCGGCGGCCCAGGCGCTGCTGGCCGGCCTCGGCGGCGGGCAGCGATCGCCCAGCACGGTGCACGTCTCCGCGGTCGACGCGTTGGGTGCGGCGTGCGCCGTCACGGCATCCAGCGGCTACGGCTCCGGCGCAACCGTGCCGGGCACCGGGCTGTGGTTGAACAACTGCCTGGGTGAGCACGAGCTCAACAGGGGCGAGGCGCTCCGAGCGGGCGAGCGACTGGCCTCGAACATGGCACCCACCGTCGGACGCGCCGGGGACGGCAGCGTGCTGGCCATCGGCACTCCCGGTGCCGATCGCATCACGACGGCCCTGACCCAGGTGCTGGCGGCGTTCACCACCGGCGGATCAGCCTTGCAGGAGGCGATCGACCGGCCGCGGCTGCATGTGCACCATCTCGACGACGGCGGGCTGCCGCTCCAGGTGGAGGCCGAGGCGGACATGCCGCTGCCGGAGCTGGACCTGCCGGTGCGCCGGCACGAGGCGCACAGCATGTACTTCGGCGGTGTGGCGGCCGCACACCTGTCGGCGTCGGGCGCGCTGACCGCGGCCGGTGACCCACGCAGGGCCGGGGCTGTCGCCGTCGGCTAGAACGGCAGCTGCCGACCCTGCGGGGTACGGAGGTCGAGCTCCATGGTGCTGGTCGTCGCCGTGCTCGTCGTGGCTCTGCTGGTCTTGACTTTCCTGATCTGCGTCATGACCGTGCTCCGCCCTGTGACGGTTGAGTGGACCGATCAGAGGGTGGCAGTCACGCTGCAGGTCGTGCCGTTGCGCTTGGCGGTGGCCCGCACCGTGTCGGGGCCGGCGCCGTTGGCCAGCAGCCGGCGTACGTCGAACGAGCCGCTGCGGCCCGCGGTGACACCGGTCGCCTTCGCGACGCGGGTGCCATCGCGGAAGATGCGCACGGTCCACCTCTGTCCTGTGCGGTTCGTGTCGACCTCGACCTCGGTCTCGATGCGGCCGTTGTCCGGGCTGAGCTTCAGCTTGAGGACGCCGCTGGCGCAACCGGACCTGCGGATCACGTCGCGGTCGTTGGCCGACGCCGGCAGGGCGGTGGTACCGAGGGCGACAGCGGTGCCCAGCGCGAGGGCGCCGATCCGCACGAAGGTGTGCTGACGGGAAGCAAAGGGGCTCATGGCGATTTCCTAGTGTGTGCAGGCCCGGTGACTGGGCGGGTGTCCTCGTCTTGATCACAACATAGGTCGCCGATGATTGTCGGGACTTCCCACCCGGTCTAACGCTGCGCTAACAGGTGCGGACCGCCTCGAGCCGCGGTTGCTGGGCTACTGGTTGACGGTCTGCAGATCGACCGTCTGCAGGTCCACCGTCCGTTGAGACCGGATCAGCTCGTCGATGTTGTCGGCGACGTCCCAGGTGTTGACGTTCATGCCGGCGAGGACGCGTCCACCCGAGAGCCAGAAGGCGAGGAACTCACCGCCGTGAGGATCACCGCGGAACACGACCTCGTCGTGACCCGCCGCCCCGACGTAGCCGGTGTACTCCATGCCCATGTCGTACTGGTCGCTGAAGAAGTAGGGCAGCCGGTCGTACACGACGTCCTGCCCCAGCATCGCCTGAGCCGCGACGAGACCCTGCCGCCGCGCATTCGCCCAGTGCTCGACGCGGATGTGCTGCTGCAGCTGTGGGTGGTAGGCGTTGGCGACATCACCGGCTGCATAGATGTCCGGGTGGGAGGTGCGCAGGTGCTCGTCGACGGTGATGCCGTTGTCCACCTCGAGGCCGGCCTTCTCGGCGAGGTCGCTGTTCGGCGCGATGCCTACGCCGACCAGCACGAGGTCGGCGGCGACGTCGCTGCCGTCGTCCAGCCGCACGGACGACACACGACCGCCGTGTCCGTGCACCTCCGTCACGTGCACCTTGCACCGCAGGTCCACACCGTGCCTGCGGTGCAGGTCGGCGTACACGTCGGCAACCTCAGGGCCGAGCACGCGCAGCAGCGGGAGCTCGGCCTGCTCGAGGAGGGTCACTGCCAGTCCTGCAGCGCGTGCGGCAGCGGCGGTCTCCAGGCCGATCCAGCCGGCTCCGATGATGGCGACACGGGAGGCTTTTTCGAAGGCGGTCCGGATGCGCTCGCTGTCGTCGAGCCGGCGCAGATAGCAGATGCCCTCCAGGCCGGCACCTGCGACGGTCAGCCGCCGCGGCGTCGACCCGGTGGCGAGCAGCAGCTTGGCGTAGGCCAGACCGGCGCCGTCGTCCAGCGTGACCTCGTGGGCAGCGGGGTCGACCGCCGTGACCTCGGTGCCGAGCAGCAGGTCGATGCCGTGCTCGGAGTACCACTGCTCCGGGTGCACGAACACCTTCTCGCGCTCGGACCTTCCCTGCAGGTACTCCTTCGACAGCGGGGGCCGCTCGTACGGGCGGTACGGCTCGTCACCGACGATGGTGATCGACCCGGCGAAGCCCTCCGCTCGGAGGGCTTGCGCGGCCTTGGCGCCGGCAAGGCCCGCTCCCACGATCACAAAGCCTGGGTCGCTCGTCATCTCGCACTCGTCTCCTGTCGAAAGCGTGGGCCCGCGAGGGCGAAGAACTCGGCCCGGGACCCGGGGTCGGTGCGCAGCACACCCTGCAGGGCTGAGGTCACCGTGCTCGCACCGACGGCGCGCACCCCGCGCAGGGTCATGCACAGGTGCTCGGCCTCGATGACGACACCGACGCCGCGCGGGGCCAGCTGGTCCTGCAGCCAGCCGGCGACCTGTTGGGTCAGGCGCTCCTGCACCTGGGGTCTGCGGGCGAACATCTCGACGACGCGCGCCAGCTTCGACAGGCCGAGGATTCGCCCGCCGGGCAGGTAGCCGACGTGCGCCACGCCGGTGAACGGCAGCAGGTGGTGCTCGCACACGGACTGGACCGGGATGGACCGGGCCAGCACCAGCTCGTCGTACCCCTCGTCGTTGGGAAAGGTCGTGAGCTCGAAGGGCCGCGGGCTGAACATCTCGCCGTAGGCGCGGGCCATGCGCGCCGGAGTGGCGCGCAGGCTCTCCGAGTCCAGCGAGACACCGAGTGCCAGCAGGAACGCCCGCGCGGCGGCTTCGGCTGCGGTCAGGTCGACCGCCCCCCGCTCGTGGACGACGCGCAGCGGCCTGCGGCCTGCACCATCCGTTGCCGGCTCGTCCACGCCAGAACCTGGCGGTGCACCGGCCGGTTCTGCGGTGACGGTCACGACGTCGGCTCGGTCCCGGAAGCACTCAGCCGGGGCGACCGGACGGCCGCGGACAGCCGCCCGAGGGCGAGGGCCGCGACGAAGAGTCCGAAGTCGCGCAGGGCGATGTCATAGAAGTCCCCGAGGAGCAGCAGGTTGACGATGATGCCGGCCAGCCAGGCCGCCACCACGTAGGCGCCGATGCGCGGGCGGAGCGCGACCAGCACTCCGGCCGCGATCTCCACCACTCCCACCAGCAGCATCGCCTGGTGCGCGCTGCCGGGAACGATGTCGTCGATGTCGGGCGCGAGGTAGCGCTGCCATTCGGTGAGCACGTCGAAGAACTTGTCCAGGCCGAACACGATCGGCGCCACGGTGAACGCCGTGCGCAACAGGTAGAAGGCCTGGAACACCGGATCCTGGAGCATCGTCCTGCTCGCTGTGGTGGCCGGGCGGATGTGCGTCGTCATCGTTGCCTCCGGGTCTAAAGGACAGTACATTGGACACTAGAGGTGCTCCCGGCTTTGGTCAATATGTTTGTCCCTTAGAAAGGTCCGCCATGGACGACTTCGCACGGCGGGTGTCCGGTGTCGGCGCCCTGGCCGAGCCGGTTCGCCGGGAGCTGTACCTGTTCGTGGCCGCGCAGCCCGAGCCGGTCAGCCGCGACCAGGCCGCCGAGGGAGCCGGTGTCCCCCGCCACACGGCGAAGTTCCACCTGGACAAGCTGGTGGAGGAGGGCTTGCTCGCCACGACGTTCCGGCGCCTGTCCGGCCGCGAGGGTCCGGGTGCCGGTCGACCCAGCAAGCTGTACGAGCGGTGTGCCGACGAGGTGTCGGTCACGCTGCCCGAACGCCGCTACGACCTCGCGGGTCAGCTGATGGCCGCGGCGATCGACGAGACAGCCCGAGACGGTGGGTCCGTCCTGGACGCCCTCGGTCGCGCCGCACGCGAGGAGGGACTCGTGCTCGGTGACGAGGTGAAAGGTGATGCAGGTCCGCGCGCCAGCCGCCAGGCGGTGCTCGGGGCAGCGCAGCGGGCGCTGGCCGCCCATGGTTACGAGCCGCGCCTGCAGGGCGACACCATCATGCTGGCCAACTGCCCGTTCCACGCCCTCGCGCGCGACCACACCGAGCTGGTCTGCGGCATGAACCTGGCCCTGATCGACGCCCTGGCCGATCGCGGCTCGGGCAGTCGCCTGTCGGCACGGCTCGATCCCGGCGCCGACCGCTGCTGCGTCGTGCTGACTGCTCGCTGAGGCCGCGGCCGTACCCCGATCGCGGATCGTCGCGCGACCTGGTGCGTGCCCGGTAGCCGATCGCGCCGTTGGTCCGCGTTCGCTGTACGACGCCCCGGGTGACCGCGGTCTCGCCGCGGGGTGCGTCTCGTGCCTAGGGGGTGTAGTCGTCGGTGAGCACGACCGTGAGGCGCGTCTGCGACAGGTTGCTGAACCGTGGCAGCACCCGGGTGTCGCCCGGCAGCACCTTCGCCACTCGCCCGGCCGGCTTGTCCAGGCCCGTCGGGTAGTAGACGGTCGTCCTGCGGACGGTCCCCCGGAACGGCGCCGTCCGGTAGACGGTCCACCCCGCCGAGGCCAACCGTCGGGTCGCATCCTGCACGGCGCCGTCGGGGGCGGACTGGTCGAGCAGCACGAGCTCTGGCCGGTTCGGGTTGGCGGTGCCCGAAGCGCTCGGCGGCGCAGTGGTCGCGGGCGGAGCAGACGAGGCGGGTGCGCTGCTGGACGGTGCAGCCGGAGAGCTCACCGGGGTCGATGCGGGCGCCGTCGCGGAGGGCGACCCCTGGGCGACGGTGGACACCTCGTCGTCCGACCCGCCACGGTCGATGAGCGCGTACACCGTCGTGAGCACCGCCGTGATCGCGGCGACGGCGATCAGCTGCACCACGAACAGCCGGGCGATCGCGGCGAACGGGCCCGCTGATGGTTTGCCGGGACCCGTCGTCTCCCGGGTCGGCTTGCTAGGCCTGCTCATGTCATGTCTCTCGAGTCGACGTCACGGTGCACGCCTTCTCCACATTAGGTCAGGGTGGCGGCTGGTCGCGCATCGTGCGCCGCAACCGCGAGCGGGCCGCCGAGACGGGACGCGGCATCCGCGCCCGGGTCGGCCAGGACAGCCGTAGCTTCGCGCGAGCCTCGCTGTCGATGTCACGCAGCAACCGGTCGATGTTGGCGGCCAGGTCACCGTGCAGCTCCCAGGCGCCGCCCTGCAGCCGCTCGCCCTGCCGCAGGAGCTCGAAGACGCGGGACCGGTCCGCCGAGGCGGCCTCCAGCGCCTGACCCAGCGCCGCGTCCTCGGGTGTTCCGGCCACCTCTGACCCGACCAGCTGCCCGTAGGACTCGATGGCATCGGCGATGTGGGTGAGCAGGTCGCTCAGCGCGCGCCGCACGTCCTCGGCGTACACCTGCTCGGGGACGTCGCCCTGGGCGCGGTCGGCCAACGAGCGACAGATGCCGCGGAACGCCACGGTGGCCCGCTCCAACGCGTCGAGCCCCGAGCGCAGGCTCGGGCCAGTGTGCTGCTTGTCCCGAGCCCGGGGGTTGAGCCGAAGGCTCACCTCGGCGCGTTCGAGTGCCCGGTCCGCGAACGCGATGTCGCGGCCCAGCGCGCGGGCGGCGTCCAGCCACTCCTGCGCCTGTTCGCGCGTGTAGTCGCCCTCGACCTCCCGTGCCACCCGGCGGATCAGCTCCGCCATGGCACGGGCCAGGCTCTGCACCGCGTCGCTGGCCGGTCGCACGTAGAGCGGCGGAGCGATGAAGGCACTCACCGCCACCCCGACGGCCGCACCGATCAGGGTCTCGACGACCCGACCGGACGCCGCCACGTCGCTGCCCCCGACCGCGAGCACGAGCATGGCGCTGATCGGCACCTCGGCCACCTCTGGTCCGAGGCGCAGCAGGCGGCCGAGCACCAGGGAGCCGGCGACGGCGATCCCCAGGCTCCACCAGTGGATGTCGACCTGCTCGGTGAGCGCGACGGCGACGAGAACACCGGCCACGACGCTGACCACCCGACGCAGCCCCGTCCGCAGGCTGTCGTAGAGCGTGAGCTGCACGACCAGCAGCGCCGTCAACGGCGCCAGCACGGGACGCGGGTCGTCCGAGAGGGGCAGCGCCGCGAGCCAGGCGAGGACGGCGGCCAGGGTCGTCTTCGCCGTGCGAATGCCGCGCAACCGCACCCGGCCGCGCCGTGCGACGAGGAACTCGGGCACCCGCATGGCGTCACTCTGCCGTAGCGCCGACCCCGAGTCCCGAGCCGTGGGCGACAGCGCCCGGCGCAGCGCGACGTCGTACCCTGCCCCGATGATCGGCACGTTGCGGACCGCACCCGCCCTCGACCGCCCGGAGCTGCTCGCCGACCCGGTGACCCGCGTTCTCAAGGATCTGCAGCTCGCCGATGTGCACGTGGCCGAGATCGATCCCGCCGATGCCGACACAGCGGCCTTCTGCGAGCGCTACGGCGTCGGCCTCGACCAGTCGGCCAACTGCGTCGTCGTCGCAGGGCGACGGGGCGCCGACACGCGGCTCGCTGCGTGCGTCGTGCTCGCCAACGCCCGCGCGGACGTCAACGGGGTGATCCGCAAGAGGCTCGACGCCCGTAAGGCGTCGTTCGCCCCGATGGACGTGGCGGTCGCGGAGACCGGCATGGAGCACGGCGGGATCACCCCGGTCGGCCTGCCGGACGGGTGGCCGCTGCTCGTCGACCAGGCCGTCGTCGACGCCGGTCTGGTCGTGATCGGATCCGGGCTGCGGCGCTCGAAGCTGGTTTTGCCGGGTCGGCTGCTCGCGCAGCTCCCCGGTGCCGAGGTCAGCGCTTTCGCAGTCTGATCAAGCCTTCCTGCGCGACCGACGCGACAAGCCGGCCGTCGGTGGTGAACAACCGCCCGGTCGCGAAGCCGCGCGCAGCCGACGCCGACGGCGACACCTGGTCGTAGAGCAGCCACTCGTCCGCCCGGAACGGCCGGTGGAACCACATCGCGTGGTCGATGGACGCCGGCGAGAGCTGGGGATCGCCGATGAACACGTTGTGCGGCACCAGGCTGACACCGAGCAGGGTCAGATCGCTGGCATAGGCGAGCACCGCCGCGTGCAAGGACGGGTCGTCGTCCAAGGTGCCGGACGCCCGCAGCCAGACCCGGGCCAGGGCCGGGTGCTCGCTGTTCTGCAGCGCGCCACCGGGCCTCGAGTCGCCGACGTACCGCACGTCGAGCGCGGACCATTCACGGTCCCAGCTCTCCCGCGGGCGACCGGTCAACGACGCGAGCAGGTCGCCGAGCTCCGGGCAGTCCTCGGGCGGCGCGACGTCCGGCATCGGATCCTGGTGCTCGAGGCCGTCCTCGGGCGTCGCGAACGACGTCGACATGTAGAAGATGGTCCGGCCGTGCTGGCGGGCCACCACCCGACGGGTGTTGAAGGACCGGCCGTCACGGGTGCGCTCGACGTCGTAGAGGATCGGCACGCTGGTGTCGCCCGGGACCAGGAAGTAGGCGTGCAGCGAGTGCACGACCCGGCCGGTCGGGACGGTGCGGATCGCGGCCACGAGCGCCTGGCCGGCCACCTGCCCGCCGAACACACGCTGCAGCGAGGTTTCCGGCTGCCGCCCGCGGTAGAGGCCGTCCTCGAGCGTCTCGAGGTCGAGCAGGGCGACGAGCTCGTCGATCGACTGCGGCATGCCGACATGGTGGCAGCCGGTCATCCCTGCGGTGCCGCGCCCCACCGGGCGGCTCGGCCCGCTGTCGGCAATCTCACGTCGGACCGGTGCGGGACCTGCCTTACGGTTGTTCAGGTGCCCCGCTTCCTGCTGCGACCCGTGTGGCTGGCATGGCATGCGG
>JAVEDJ010000240.1 GCA_030841025.1 Actinomycetota bacterium | reverse complement strand
CCGTGGTGACGCTGTCCGACAACTCGGCGGCGGCCAGCGTGCCGGCCAGCGTCACGGTGGCCGCAGGGGCGACCAGCCGGACCTTCACGGTCACCACCAGTGCGGTCTCGGCGCAGACGCCCGTAGCTGTCTCGGCCGCAGCGGGTGGGGTGACCCGGAGCGCGACGTTGACCGTGAACCCGGCGACCCCGGCCGCGCCGACCCTGCAGAGCCCCGCCAACGGGGCGACCGCAGTGGTGCAGCCGGTCACCCTGAACTGGAATGACGTGGCGAACGCGACGAGCTACGAGGTCACGGTCGACGACACCTCGACCATGGCCGCGCCGTACGTCGCCAACCCGACCGTCACCGCGTCACAGGCTGTCCTCAGCGGACTGCCGACACGTCAGCTGTGGTGGCGGGTACGCGCCCGGAACGCGGCCGGTGTCTTCGGGGCGTTCTCGTCCACGCGCAGCTTCACCCCGCAGGCGGGGGCCACCACCACCGCGCCGGCCCTCTCTGCACTGTCACTCTCTCCGACCAGCGTGTCCGGAGGTGCGTCGTCCACCGCGACCGTGACACTCACGGCCGCTGCACCTGCGGGCGGGATGGCGGTGAGCCTGACCAGCTCGAACGCCGCGGTCACAGTGCCGGCGAGCATCACCGTCCCGGCCGGTCAGGCCAGCGCGACCTTCACCGCAGCGACGAGCACCGTGAGCGCGCAGGCCTCCTCGACCGTTACCGCCACGGCCGCCGGTCTCTCCCGGACGGCGACCCTGACGGTCAACCCACCGTCCTCAGGCGGAACGCTCGCGGCTCCGTCGCTGGTGTCACCGGCGGTCGACGCCCGCTTCTCCGTAGGACAGAACATCGTCTTCGACTGGTCGGACGTGGCCGGGGCCGCGAGCTACACCATTGCGATCGACGACCAGGACACGTTCGCGTCCCCCACGGTGCTGGCCACGGTCACGGCCTCGACCTTCTCGACAAGCACCCTCCCCGCTACCCGGATGTACTACCGGGTCCGAGCGCTGGACGCCTCGGGTACCGCCGGGGCGTGGTCGGGGTCGCGCCGGTTCGAGGTGAAGTAGGCAGCAGACCAGAGCCGCGAACGCTTCTGCCCAGAACGCGACCTACTGTCCGCAATCAGGCCGATCGCCTGAGTGGGCCACGGCCCCGCGGTGCGGGCTGGCGGTCCCGGCGGTGGGTGTAGTGCAGGAGCGCGGGCGGGATGTACAGCCCGTGGCGTTGTGCGCGTACGGCGGCGAGTGCCCGCGTGGCGGCATCGAGCTTGGTCAGGATGTGCTCGAGATGCGTGGCGATGGTGCGCAGCCCGACATTGAGGACTTGAGCCATCTCGGCGTTGCGTCGGCCAGCGACCAGGAGGCCGAGTACCTCGAGCTCGCGGCGGGTCAGCCCGCGCAGCTCACCGCACGGCGAGAGTACGACGATCGCGCTCAGGTGGTGAGGGGACGTCTCGGGGACGTCCAGGGCGGTCACCCGAAGGTAGCCGCGGGGCTCGGACGGGGTGGGAAGCAGGAACGAGGTCTGCGGTCCGTCGAGCAGCTGGTGGGCTGCGGTGAGAACCTCCGATCCGGGGCGCAAAGCCTCGTGGCCGGGTAGCCCCGGCAACGCCACGACGCCCCCTGAACGCGTCAGGATTGCCGCGGCGGCAGCACGGTGCACCATCCGCGCCATGGTTGCGGCTGAGCGCAGCGGGTCGACGGCCTGAGCCAGCGCCGGCCCGAGGTGGGCCAGCAGGTTACGCGCCGCGTCGGAGGGAACGGCGGTGCTCTCGGTGAACAGGCCGAGGAACCCGATGTGCCGGCCGTCAGCAGCGAACAGGCAGACGCCGAGGCCTTCGTGGAGCCCCGCCGGAAGCAGACACTCGGCCCACGACCGCAGCTCGGTCGCGGGTACGGGAAGGTCTGCGACCCGCAGCGGGGTGCGAGAACGAGGCATGCCGAGCTGCTCGATCTCGTCGACGAGGACCGGCCCGTCGAGGTAGGCCGAGGTGCGCCGGTCCCAGCCGGTGCTGACGAGCGAGCGGTGTCCGCGGCGGTCGTCATCGCGAAGCGCGATCCACGCCCCGTCGAACGGAAGCACCCGATGCAGAGGCTTCAAGAGCGCCTCGGCGTGCTCGGCCCGCCTCTCGGGTGTCGCGGCGATCATGGCGACCTCGCCCATGATCTGCACCGGATCCGTAGGCCTGTCCATGTCCTAGCCGTTTCCCAGCACCGCAGCCAACCACCAGTCCCAGCCGGCCCGCCGGCCCAGCCGGCATTGTCGGCACTGTCGGCAGTTCGACCGATGCGGTCGGTCCACAGAAAGGCGTTGGCTAAGCAACAGTGACCCGCCCGCAAGCCGCTGCATCAGGAGAACGCCGTGCCCCGGGCGGGGCGATCAAAACCCTGAGGAGACGCAGACATGCTCGCAATGGCGCCACGTGACCCATGACCGAGGCCTTCCCGACCACGCCGCGCAGGGGCTGGTGGCTGCACTCTTGCAGCTGGCGGACCGAGTGCACTTCTCCGGCAGTCATGAAGACACATACCGGCTCATCGCCACGACCGCCGTCGAGCGAATCGTCGGCTGCGACGCGGCGAGCATCAGCACCCTCGAGAAGAGCGGACCGGTCAGTCACGGCCCCACCGGACCGCTGGCCGAACGGGCAGACCAGATCCAGTACGAGCAGGCCGAAGGGCCGTTCTGGGACGCGGCGATGAGCGAACGCTGGATCTACATCCCCGACATGCACGCGGCCGGCCGGTGGCCGACCTCCAGCAGACGCCTGGCTGACGAGCTCGGAGTCCGCAGCATGTTCTCCTGCCGCCTCGCGGTCGGCGCCAACCCGAGAGCAACCCTCGGGGGCATCAACCTGTACTCACTAGCCCCGGACGGGTTCACCGCAGCGGACCAGCTCCTGGCGATCTTGCTGTCCTTGCTAGGCGCTGCTGTCGTGATGGACGCGCGCCGACAGGAGAATCTGCAGGCCGCCATCGCGACCCGTCAGGTGATCGGCGAGGCCATCGGCATCCTGCGCGCCCAGAGCAGCCTCACCAGCGAGCAGGCGTTCGACATGCTGGTCTCGGCCTCCATGCGCACGAACGTCAAGCTGCGTGACGTGGCACGACAGATCGCCAGGCACCCGCCCCACTAGGCCGCTCATCATCGTGCCCTGGGCAAGCCGCAGCCGCTTGCTGTCGGCCCGCTCCCCGCCTTCAGGTGTTCCCGGAAGGGCCCGAGCATCATCCCGGGAAGTGCGCGGAGGCGAGCATGGCAAGGAAGGCCGCCTGGTCGGTCGGATCGGTGGCTGCATTCACGGTCGGATCCCGAAACCCGAACTGGTAGCCGACACCGTGGTGGACCGCTGCAGCCAAGTTGATCAGGATGCCGCAGTTGTAGGCGAGCAGCACGCCCGGACCGCCCCCGATGGTGATCCGTCTCCGCAACTCCGGCTTGGGCGGGCAGGTGTCGCCGTGGTCGTGGGCGTTAGCGACGATCATTCCGGCGGTGTACGCCGCAAGCTTCTGCTTCGACGGAGCGGCGAGCGCCCATGAGCTCGCGTTGTAGGTCCCGACCAGCTGGTCGACCACGGGTGAGTCGGAAGAGAGGGGCGCCTTCCCGTCCCACGCCTTCTTCGCCTGCACCGAGGTCCAACCTGCGGGCAGCCTCAGTGTGTAGCCGTATGTCGACGAGGTGAAGGTTGTAGGACTGGGACCGGCCGTCCGCGACACGTCCGATGACCGCGATGTCGTGGCCGTGGGCGCAGCTGCGGGCGACGACTGCTCCGACGAGCTCCCTCCAGCGCAGGATGCGCTGAGGATGGTCGCCGCGAGGAGCAATCCATAGCCGAGTCGTCTGGCCACGATGGCCCCAAGGGTCGGGGAAGGGAGTGAGTGCTTCCACGTTACTGGCCGCGCAGGTTTGCTGGAAGAGGCGGCTTTCCGCCATGTAGCCGGTGGGTGCGGCCGCATGTCGAACCAGTCGTCGGACGAAATCCTTGCTTATCGCTGGAGGTTCCGCCGAGGTCGAGAACGCAGGTAACCAAGAACCAGATTCGCTTCTAGGCCCGACCAACGCGGCGGGTGGTCCGCCCCGCAACGAGCGCAGCCCTGGTGAGTCCACGCGCTCGGATTTACTACTGATAGCGTAGTAGCATGCGCCTTTCGCGTGCGGGGTGGCGGGTGGCACAACGGCGTCAGGAACGCCGGTCGGGCTCCACCGCAAGCACTCCCTGGGAGCCGACTGCCGCCTGCCTGGAGCCCCTGTCAGTTCGACACGACCTGAGATGCCGGCACCCCGTCGTCGTCCACATCGTGCACTAGTGCGCATCGCTCACGTCACCGATACCTACCTGCCATGCCTGGGCGGGATCGAGAATCAGGTCGCGGATCTTGCCGAGCATCAAGCAGCTTTCGGTCACGAGGTTCACGTCCTCACCGGGACGCCGGGGCCTCGCGGGCAGGTGGGTGGCGTCCGGGTCGAGCGAGCACCCGGTGCATGGCGGCCAACTCCAGCTGCGGGATGGGTTGATCGTGTCCTCCGCGGGAGAGACTGGGATCTGGTGCATTGCCACGTGTCAGTGGTTTCACCGGTCGCCCTGGGCTTCGCGACCGCTGCCTGTAAGGCCGGCATCCCGACCGCGGTCACGGTTCATTCCTTGTGGCCGGCGCTGGGACCCGTGTTGCCAGTTGCTGCTGCCGTGCTTGGGCTCCGTGGCCGGCCCCTCGCCTGGTCGGCGGTCAGCGACGTTGCCGCACAGCGGGTACAGAAAGCGCTCGGAGGGCGCGGCAGTGTGATGGTCCTACCCAACGCTGTCGACGTCGACTGGTGGCGGGCCGCGTCGCCCCGACCTCCCAAGGACCAGGAGGTCACGGTTGTCAGTGTGCTGCGGATGTCAGCTCGCAAGCGTCCACTGCCACTCCTGAGGATGCTCACCGAGGTGCGTCGGGTAGTGCCCTCGACCATCTCACTGCGATTGGTGCTCGTCGGTGATGGTCCGCAGCGCAAGGCGATCGAGAGGCAGGTGCGGCGCGACGCCATGGGATCTTGGGTCGGCCTTCCTGGTCGCCTGGGTCGCGCGCAGGTGCGCGAGGTCCTGGCCGGGGCTGACATCTATGTCGCGCCGGCACGCCTCGAGTCCTTCGGGATCGCGGCATTGGAGGCCAGATCGGTCGGCCTTCCGATCGTGGCAAAGCGGTCCGGTGGCGTGAGTAGCTTCGTCCGTTCGGGCGAGGAAGGCCTGTTGACCGGTCGCGACCGCGACATGACCAGGTGCATCGCAGAGCTGGTCGCGTCACCGCAGTTGCGCGCGGCGATGACTGCGCACAACCGAAGCCATCCACCGGAACTCGGTTGGTCAGCGACGATGATCACGACTGGTGCGCTGTACTCCCGCGCAGCCTTGCTTGCAGGTGGGGCGGGGGTGGCCGTGGAGCCCAGCACCCAGACCGACCCGCGCCCGGCAGTCGCCCAATGACACGGCGCGCGAGGCCCCCGATCGGAGTCGGAGAGCGGCACACGGTCGTCTCGTTCCATGCCCACCCCGACGACGAAACGTGGCTCACCGGCGGGACGCTGGCCAAGGCGGCCGCAGAAGGACATCGTGTCGTCCTGGTGACGGCCACCGATGGATCGGCCGGGATGGCCGAGCCCGAGTTCCACCGCGGTCCTGATGGTCTCGCCGGTCGGCGACTCGCCGAGCTCCACACCGCGGCTTCGGCGATCGGCTGCGCCAGCGTGGAACTGCTGGGTTACGCGGACTCGGGACTGGACGGGCAGGCGGCCAACGGAAAGGGATTCGCTGCAGCCGACGTCGAAACAGCGGCAGCGCGCCTAGCAGTGATTCTCACGCGCGAACACGCCGAGGTGTTGACGATCTACGACTGTCGCGGCGGCTACGGCCACCCCGACCATGTGCAGGTGCACCGCGTCGGTATCCGCGCGGCCGCCATGGCCGGTACGCCTGTCGTGCTGGAGGCCACCGTCGACCGGGACCTGCTGCGCGCAGCGCTCCGATGCATGCGGATGATCGGCCTCGGCTCGCGCCTCGGTCTGCCCCGGATCGTGCACGCATACAGCCCCCGAGCCTCGGTAACCCACCGCGTCGACGTCCGTGCGCATCTCGGCGCCAAGAGGTCGGCGATGCAAGCCCATACGAGCCAGCGGGCCGCCGCTGCCGGAGAACGGTCCTTGGCGTTCTGCCTGCGCCTTCCCACCCCGCTGTTCCGTCTTGTGTTCGGACATGAATGGTTTGTCGAGCGCGGACGTGCCGTGGGGCAGCCCCGCTCGCCGGACATCTTCTCTTCTCTTGACAAGAACGACCGCTGACGTGCCGGGCCGATCGTCTCGCCGACCACCCCTTCTGGGGGAGATGGTTCTTGTCCTGTTGCTGGTTTTCGCCTACGACCGAATCCGTGATGTCGCGGCGACGCGAGCCGACGTTGCGTTCGGCAATGCCGCACATTTGCTGTTGTGGGAGTCGGTCCTCCACGTCGACTACGAGTCGGCCCTCAATGCGATGCTCGCGCGCCATCATGTGTGGCAGTCGGCGGCCAGTTGGTACTACCAGGGCATGCACCTGTCCGTGGCGCTGTGCCTGCTGCTGTGGTGCTACTGGCGCTACCCCGGCCAGTACGTCCCGATACGCAACGCGCTCGTGACAATCAACGTTGTCGGCCTGGCGGTGTTCTGGCTCTTCCCTGTCGCCCCGCCACGCCTGCTCGCCGGGGCAGGCTTCGTCGACTCAGCGGTCGTCTCCGGTGTCGCCGAGAAGACGACGACCATCACACCGGCCTTGTACGCCGCCATGCCGTCATTGCACCTGGCCTGGGCGGCATGGGTGGCCATGGTCGTCTATCGGATCACCAGGGATCAGCGGGCTCGCATTCTCGGTCTTCTGCACGGCTCCCTCACCGCTGCTGTCGTCGTGACCACGGCCAACCATTACGTGCTCGACCTGTTCGCCGGGATCCTGTTGGCGGCAGTGGCGATGCGACTGTTCCTGCCTACGACAGGAACGTCCACCGGCCAGCAACACTCGATGAGAACACGCGTCGGAGCCGCGACGGATGGGCCGGCGGCGGGGTCGGACAACGCCGCCAGTGGCGGCTCCCGCCCACGAAAGGTGTCAGCGCTGCGCAGTGGTGGCTGGCGCAGTGGCGACCGCCGGCCGGGACTGCTCGAACAGGTCCTCCGCGTCGCGCTGCGCCTCGACGGCTGAGGAGACGGTAACCACGAGGAGCGCGCCCAACAGCAACAGCGCCGCCGGCCGGCGGCGCACTGGCGGCGCCAACAGGGCGCGCACGCGCGCCACGACCGCGGAGTCCGCGGCCTCCAGGACGAGCGCCCTCCACCCGGCGGTGATGGCCCGTGTATCACGACGTCGCAGCCCGGCCCTGGCGATTGCCGTCGCGACGACCGTCCGGTCACCGGTCGCCTGGGCGGCGTCCTCGTCGGCCCACCGTTCGGTGGCGAACCGGACCGCGGCGACGGCCGGTCGCAGAAGGGGGTTCAGCGCCGCCGCGAATTCCGTCGCCGCACGGTAGCGGTGATGGTGGTGCCGAAGGTGGGCGGCCTCGTGGGCGAGCAGCGCTCCGCGCTCGTCGGCCGGCAGCGCGACCAGTAGGGACCGGGAGGCGATGATGCGGCCGCGCGCACCAGGTAGGACGTACACATCGTCAGCATCGTCGTCAACGACGACGAGCTGGCCGGGCTCACCGCCGAGGCTCAGGCACAGAGCGCGGACCGCGGCGAGCGCGCGGTACCGGCTCACGGCGGCCCGCAGGCCGCGGGCACCGAGAACAAGCACGGCGGCGCAGGCCGCGCCACCGACCAGCTGCGGAACCGGGTCAGCGGCCGACAGCGAGGCCACCGACCAGCTGCCCAGAGCGGCGACCGGCGGTAGCTTGCCGAGCAGAGTGAAGGCGAGGACGCCGAGAACAAAGCTTGTCGCAGCCGCCACGAGGACCGAGGACGCGGCCAGCGCGCGCGCGGCTGTCGCGGGGGGCACCAGCCGACTCAGCGGTGCCGCGCCGAGGCCGAGCAACAGCGCGGCGAGCAGCGGGACGTAGACGGCGACGGCCATCGCTACCGGCCCTTGGCCTGGCGCAGCAATCGGCGCAGCACCGGTACGTCGTCGGGGCCGAGCTCGTCGAGGAAGCGGGCCAGGACCTGTTCCCGGTCCAGTCCGGCGTCCAGGGCACGGCGCATCGTCCGGGCCTGCACGCTGGCCCCGTCAGCCAGCTGGTAGGTAAAAGTGCGCCCGGCGCTCTCCCGGGTGGCCGCCCCCTTCTCGTGCAGGCGGGCCAATGTCGTCATCACCGTGGTGTAGGCCAGCTCCTCCCCGAGGTGTCTGCGGACCTCCCGGGGTGTCATCGGGCCGCTCGCCAGCGCCGCCAACACTTCATTTTCCAAGGCGCCCCGGTCGCGGCGCGCCGTACCGCGCTTCTTGCTCACCGGTGCACGCTCCCTCGCGTCTACTATGGCGATGATAGTAGGGGTGTCCGCCTCGGTGCGGTGACCAGTGCGCAAGGCCCTCGCAGCACTCGGTCGTAGACAGAACGGTTGTTCCGGGATTTACTACTATTGACATGGTAGTAGTTGATCCGGTTCGCCCGCGGGGGCCGGCGGCGATCGTGTCCCGCGTCCCCCGGTGGTTCCCCGTCGTCCTGTTCGCGACAGCCTTTCTGGTCCGGTTGGCCCCGGTTCTGCGCGGTGGCGGCGTACGCGGCCTGCTCGGCTACGACGACGGCGTCTACTTCGGTGCCGCCGACGCCCTGTGGTCGGGGCGCCTCCCCTATCGCGACTTCCTGCTGCTGCACCCGCCCGGCATCCTCCTGGTCCTGGCCCCGTTCGCCGGGCTGGCGCACGCGGTCGACGACCCGACGGGGTTCGCCGCCGCCCGCATGATGTTCATGGCATTGGGAGCCGTCAACGCGGTGCTCGCCTACCGGGTCGCTGCCCGGCTGTCCACTGCTGCGGGAGTGGCCGCCGGACTGCTGTACGCCGTTTGGGAGCCCGCCATGTACGCCGAGCGGACCACGCTGCTCGAGCCACTGGTCAACCTGGGTCTGCTCGCCGCGCTCCTCAACCTCGGCGACGTCACGCGGGCCTCGAAGCGTCAGCTGCGGGTCGCCGGCGTCGTGCTCGGAGCGGCGCTCGCGGTGAAGCTGTGGGCGGTGGTCCCGCTGCTGGTGCTCGCCGTCTGGGTGTGTCGGCGGCGCGGCTTCCGGGACGCCGGCGTGTTCGCGGCGTCCGCGGCAGCGTCAGCGTCAGCGGTGTGCCTACCGTTCTTCCTGGCCGCGCCGGGCGCCATGTTCCGGATGGTGGTGATCGATCAGCTCGGCCGCCCCAACAACGGCGTCTTTACTCTGGCAAGGCTTGCCGACGCGGCGGGCATCGGCACCGCGCGAGAGACCATCACCGTCCTGGCCGCCGTGGCGCTGCTCGCTGTCGCAACTGTGGCCGCCACCATCGTGCTGCGCGCAGCACCGACGGCCAGAGTGTGGGTGGCCCTACTGGCCGCGCAGGGAACGCTGCTGTTGACGGCGCCGTCGTACTACCGGCACTACGGCACGTACCTGGCCCCCGCGTTGGCCCTCATCGTCGGTGCGGCGATCGCCGTGGGTGTCCGCACCGCGGTCGCGTACGCCCCCAGACTGCAGCCCGCGCTAGCTCTCATCGCCGTCGTCGCGTTTCTCGCCCTGGCGAGCGCCGGCCAGCGCCACACGTCAGGGCGTCCGGTGCCGACGGGGCGCATCGATGCTGCCCTGAGCTCCGCCCACTGCGTCACCGCCGACTCCTCCGCGGTGCTCGCGGTGACCAACGTGCTCACCCGCGACCTGCGCCGCGGCTGCCCAGTTGCCATCGACTTCACCGGCGCCACCTACGACCGCTCACCGGACCGCCTACCCGACGGGCGACCATCCGTGGCCCGCCGCGCCGACCCGGTCTGGCAGCGCTACATGCGTGCCTCGCTCCGCGCCGCGGACACAGTCCTCCTCGCCCAACGACCGGCCGACGGGCTGACCACGGCGACCCGTCGCTGGCTCACCCACGGCCGTCGCGCATACGCGGACGACACCATCGCGGTGTACGTGCGACGCGAACAGAGCGGACGCGATGAGCCGGGAGGCCGGTGATGATCGGCCTGACAGCCGACGGCTCACCAGGCTGCCGGGCGATAGCGTCGAGCCATGCGGGCAATTGAGTACTCCGTCACGGGTGAACCCGACGTGCTGACGCTCGTCGATCGACCGCTGCCCGAACCCGGGCCTGGCGAGGTAAGAGTTCGGATCCACCGCTCCGGCGTCAACCCGACTGACTGGAAGTCGCGCCGTGGCGCTGAGCCCGGGACGCCCGTGCAGCCGCCACAAGTTCCGAACCAGGACGGCTCCGGGGTGGTCGACGCCGTCGGACAGGGCGTCGAGGCCGCTTGGCTGGGTCTGCGGGTCTGGGTCTGGGAAGCGGCACACCAGCGTCCGGCCGGCGGCACCGCGCAGGAGTACAGCGTCGTGCCGGCCCGCCATGTGATGCTGCTCCCGGATATCGCGTCGTTCGACCTCGGCGCCAGCCTCGGAGTCCCTTTCCTGACTGCACACCGTTGCCTGACGGTGACCGAGGACGGTCCCACCCGGTTGGGCCCAGGGACGTTGGAAGGTCGCGCCGTGCTGGTGGCTGGAGGTGCTGGGGCTGTCGGCAATGCCGCAATCCAGCTCGCCCGGTGGTCGGACGCCACGATCATCACGACCGTCAGCAACCCGAAGAAGGGCAACCTGGCGGCGCACGCCGGCGCGGACCACATCATCGACTACACGCAGCAGGACGTTGTCGCCGAGGTGCGCGCGATAGCGCCGGACGGCGTGAACACGATCGTCGAGGTCTCTCCGGCAGTGAACGCAGCGCTTGACGCGGACGTACTTGCCCGGCACGGATCGGTGGCGGTCTACGCCAACAACGGCGGCAGCGTGATGGAGTTGCCCGTTCGCCCCTCGATGGTGCCGAACGCCCGCTGGCAGTTCGTACTGGTGTACAACGCCCCGGAGACTTGGCGTGCACGCGCCCTAGAAGACGTCGCCGCTGCTGTGCTGGACGGAGCCGTCCGGGTGGGGGACGAGGCCGGACTCCCCCTGCACCGCTACGCCCTCGAGCAGGCAGCGGAGGCACACGCAGCTGTTGAAAGCGGGGCGGTGGGCAAGGTCCTCATCGACGTCCGTCCGTAGCAGCGAAACCGGAGACCGTGCCGCCATCCTGCCCACCGCGCCTACTCGGTCCAGCACGTGACGACGGCGGTCGCGACCGCGTACGCGACATCGGTGCGCGCGAAACCGGCCGGCAACGACGCGGCCGGCAGACCGGTGGTGTCGACCAGCAGGGTCTTGCCGTCCTTGATCAACGCGAGCTTGCCGTCGGGGGTCTGGAAAGCGGGAAAGCCGAGACTGTCGAACTCCTGGACCGGTTGGCCCTTGGAGAGCTGCGAACGCAGGGCATCGAAGTAGGCACTCCCAGACCTCTGGTCGGGAGAGTCCTTCACCGACAGGGCGAGCGGGGCGCCGGCGACGTCGTACGTGCAGCGGAAGATCCGGTTGGACCAGGTCTGCGTCGAGCGCGGTGCGGTCGGCAGAGCGAACGCGGTCTTGATGGCCGCGCGGATCTCGCTGCTGCAGATCATCTGGGCCGGCGCCGAGGGACCGGTGAGGTCGCCCGTGGTGCCCGCGGCCGAGGTTCGCTGCGTACCGGGCGTCGACTGCGCCGGTGTTGCCGTGTCCGATCGCGTCGCCGCACAGCCAGCCGCGGCCAGTGACACGGCGATCACCACGGCGAGCAGCCTTCGGTTTCTCATGTCACGCGCCCGTCCCGCAAGGGCCGTAGTGCTATCGCCCGTGCCTCAGCTGCACAGTACGCCGATGCACGGTTGGGACCACCGGATCACGGCAAGTGCTCGCTACCTGATGGGAAGGGTGACGTCGGCGGTGTAGATGTCGATGTCGGTGGTGCGCGCCGAGACCTGCAGACGCCAGTCGCCGCGGATCGGGGTGGACACCGAGCCCAGCCAGTGGCCGGGCCCCCCGACGTGCAGGACCAGCGGAAGCGGCCCGAGGTCACGCGCGGGCAGGTCGACCCGCGCGGTCACCTCTGGCGGGGTCATGGGCGCGCCGGTCTTGTCGAACGCGTAGAGGTGAAGGTCCATGCGGCGGTCGCCGTCGGGGACGGCGGAGACCTGCATGGTGACCGGCCCGAGGCGAAGGTTCTCGTCGACCGAGGGCCGGTAGGCGCTTCGTGCGGGCTGGATGGCGACCAGGGCAGCGGTGACGGCGAGCACGACGACGGCCAGAGCGGCCTCGGTGGCCACGGACCGGCGCAGCACCGAGAGGCCGGATCCGGCCGCCGGCGGCGGGCTCGCGGCGGTGGCGACCTCGGAGTCGACTGTGGCGTGCACGACCGTCACGGGGTGGTAGCGCCGGCGGACCCAGCCGCGGGAGACCGCGGCGGCGGCGAGGACGGCGACCACGAGGCCGAGCTTGACGATCAGCAGCCGCCCGTAGGTGGTGGCGGTGAGGGCGTCAACGCTGCCGACCTGCCGCCAGGCCTGGTAGGTGCCGGTGGCGACCAGGACCGCGACCGAGGAGGCGGCGAGCCGGGAGAACCGGGTGACGGCGGCAGGTGCCGCCACGGCAATGTCCGGGTGCGCCACGCTGACCCGGCGCAGCAGGACGAACGCCAGGACGGCAAGCCCGCCGAGCCAGGTGGCCATCGCGGCCAGGTGTGTGGCGTCGACGGCCAGTGCGAGGGCGCGGCGGGATCCGGCATTGGCGTGCCCGCCCTTCGCGTAGCTGTAGAGCAAGGCGACGGCGAGGGCGGCGCCGGCGGTGCGCCACTCCGGGTGGCGGGTGCCGATGCGCCGGCCCAGCGCCCACCATCCGACGACCAGCGCGAGCGTCAGGACGCGTAGCCCGAGAGCGGCGCCGTAGGGGGTGGCGAGGACCTCGCCGACCAGCGACGGCCGGCCGAAAGAAGCTAGTCCCTGCCCGGCGTCGTAGGGCCCCTTGCCGCCGAGTTCGACGAGGGTCCCGACAGTGATCGCCGTCCACCCGGCCGCGAGCGCGCCGCGGGCTCCGCGCAGCTGCCAGCCGACTGGCCAGCACACCAGCAGGAAGACGGCGCCGCCGAGCAGCAGGGCCAGGCCCGCATAGGTGAGGAACCGGCCGCCGCCCAGCAGCCAGCCGACCGGCTTGCTGGAGGAAGTCTCGAGGCTGGCGACGGACGCGGCGGCGCTGGTCGCGCCGACGGAGAAGGTGAAGGCGCCGCGGATGGGGTGGGAGTCGGCGGACACGACCCGCCAGGCGACCAGGTAGCTGCCGCGCGGCAGCCCGCGGCGCAGGCCGACGGCGATGTCAGCGCCGCGCCCGGCGGGGTGGCCGATCTGCCCCCGGTCGACGCGGCGGCCGTCCGGGTCGACCACCTTCACCGACCCGGGCAGCACGCTGACGGTCTCGTCGAAGTGCAGCGATAGCGTGGACGGCGCACTGGCCGCGACCGACCCGGACGGCGGGCTGCTGGACTCGAGGGTGGCGTGCGCGGACGCCGGCACGGCCGCGACGATGCCGAATCCGGAGGCCAGCAGCGTCGCAGCGACCAGCCGTCGACCGGCCCGCCGCGGTTGGGGCCGCGCCACCCGTGGTGCGCCGGGCCGCGGGTCGCGGACGGCACGAACCACACGGATGGCAGACAGGACGAAGGCACGGACGGCGAAGGTGCAAGTCGCCGTTCCCACCATCACCGTGGCAAGCGAGTGCACGAGCCGCACCGTGGCGCGGTTGCCGTGCAGCCGCAACCCATGAGCCCAGCTGTGGAGCGCCGTCTTGACTGCCGGCGCACCCGCTGGTGGCTCGCCGGGGTCGGGTGGGGACCAGGTCAGGACCAGCCGGCACAGCAGCAGCACACCCAGGGCTGGCAACAGGTGCGGCAGCTCGGCGACCGCGTCGGCGCGCCCCGAGACGATGTCCAGTCCGGCGGTGACGGCCAGCAGGCCGCCCGCAGCGACCAGGATCGGCAGCGACCCGGCGGCGAGACTCGGGAACGCGGCGGCGACCAGCAGCCCGAGGGAGATCGCCACCCCGAACGAGCCGAGCTCGCGGGCCATGTGCACGGACGCGTGCTGGTCCTGGCCGAGCAGCAGGGAGGGCGTCGTGGCGACCAGCTGGGCGAGTGCGACGGCGACCAGTGCGACACGGGTGGGCATGTGACGCCGGCGGCGGTCGACGGCCCGGTCGGCAACGACCGCCGCAACTATCCGGTCGGTCAGGTCCGGGACCGGCTCGACCGGCACCAGCCGGGTCCGTGCCCCCTCACGTTGCCAGGTCCGCGACCAGAGGGCGCAGTCCGGGCAGGTCGCCTGGTGCCGCAGAACCGCGGCCAGGTCCACGCCCGGTTGCTCCCCGTCGATGACGGCCGACACCGCCTCACGTACCGCGTCACATCTCACACGGACATAGTGCGGTGCCGGGCACGGAAAGTTCCCCCGCCAGGTGACCGAAGAAAAATTCATGGAACCCGGGAACTTCGGGCCGGCCGGGGCGGACTACTGGGCCGTGGAGCCGCCGAGCGCCGGTGGTCGAGACGAGAGGATTCCCGCCATGTCCCGTACCGGACTGCGGCTGCTGGGGGGTGCGGCGGTCGTCGCCGCGACCATCGTGGGATCGACCCTGCCAGCGTTCGCGCACGTGACCGTCAACCCGAACACCGCCACCCAGGGCGGCTTTACCAAGCTCACCTTTCGGGTGCCCAACGAGACCGATAACACCAACACCACGAAGATCCAGGTGAGCTTGCCGGCCGAGCACCCGATCGGGTCGGTGTCGGTCAAGCAGCACCCCGGCTGGTCCTACACCGTCACCCGCGACAAGCTCGCCAAGCCGATCACGACCGATGACGGGCAGGTCACCGACTACGTCGCTGCTATCACCTGGACCGCGAACTCGCCGGCCAGCGCAATCAAGCCCGGCGAGTTCGACGAGTTCGACGTTTCCGCGGGGCCGCTGCCGAAGACCGCTTCGCTGGAGTTCAAGGCGCTGCAGAGCTATAGCGACGGCACCGTCGTACGGTGGATCGAGACGAAACCGGCAAGTGGCGCAGAACCCGAGCACCCGGCACCCACGCTGAAGCTGGCTCCGGCCGCCGCCGGGGGTGCTGCCGCTAACGGGACCGCTGCGACCACCAAGCCGGCCGCCGCCGCCCAGGCCGACGACTCGTCGGACACGGCGAGCACGTCGTCGGTGAACCTCGCCATCGGCCTCGCGGTGGCAGCGCTGTTGGTCGGGCTGCTGGCCGGCGCCGCCGGCGTCATCGGGCTGCGCCGCAAGCAGCCCGTCCCCGTGGCCCCGTCGCGCGAGACGTCCAGGGTCTAGGCCCCGCACATCGGCGGCAGAGGATGGAGACCAAGATGTGGGAGCCGGCCGCGCCGGCTCCCACGGGGGTGCGGGCCGGCGGCCCGCTGTGGAGAGGCACTCGAATGAAGGTCCTGAATCGACTGGCCCAGGCGGCATCCGTTGGCGCGCTGGGAGTGCTGACGCTGCTCGGGATCGCCGTCCCGGCGTCGGCCCACGACACCGGCGTGAACTACCGCACCCACATCAGCGCCGTCACCCCGGCCGTGCCCGGCCTCACGGTGACCGCATCGGTAGACGGCAGCTACCTGCGGGTGCGCAACACCTCGGCCGAGCCGGTCATCGTGGAGGGCTACGAGCACGAGCCCTATGTGCGGATCTCCTCCGCCGGGGTGGAGCAGAACACCCTCTCCCCCGCGACCTACCTCAACCAGGAGCTGACCATCGGTGAGGTGCCGGCCCAAGCTGACGCCAAGGCGGTGCCGGTCTGGGAGAAGATCAGCGCACAGCCGCTCTACCAGTTCCACGACCACCGCATTCACTGGATGGGCAACGGCCGGCCGGCCGTCGTCGACAAGGATCCGGCCGCGCCGCACCTGATCAAGAACTGGACCGTGCCGCTCGTCGCCGGCGGCACCCAGGTGAGTGTCCAGGGCACGCTGCGCTGGCAGCCCGGCAGCAAGCTCAACACATACCTCGGCTACGGCTTCCTGCTCGTCGGGTTCGGCGGCGTGCTCGCGGTCGGTATCGCGCTGTGGCGACGCCAGCAGCGCCTCACCCGCCGCCTCGCGCAGGCAGAGGCGTCCGCCGCCACGGTCCCCGAGCGCGTGTAAGCCTCCGGGCTGTCGCTCGACTGGTCCGAACGGTCAGATGCGGTGCCCAACAGGGCCACATCACTGCGACTGCCAGCATCGCGGCGGGCCCACTCCTACCGTGGACGACGTGGCAGACATGACGGGGGGCGCTGCCGTGGGTGACGCCGACGACCACGAGGCGACCCGGCTTGCACTGCACGCCGGGCGTGGCGACCAGACCGCGATGACGGCCTTGGTGCGCCGCACCCAGGCCGACGTCTGGCGGCTGTGCGCCTATCTGGCCGACCCGGCCAGCGCCGACGACCTCACGCAGGACACCTACCTGCGCGCATTCCGGTCCCTGCACACCTTCCGTGGCGACTCGTCAGTGCGCACCTGGCTGCTGACCATCACTCGACGTGTGGTCGCCGACCACATCGCGCGGCGGCAGAAGGACCGCACGATGTTCGCGCCCGCGACGGAGAGTCCTGAGGAGCCCACGGTCGCTGACCATGCCGACCGGCACGCCGACGGACACAGCGTCCGCGCCCTGCTCGCTCACCTCGACGAGGACCGGCGCACGGCGTTTGTGCTCACCCAGCTCCTCGGCTACTCGTACGCCGAAGCAGCCACGGTCTGTGCCTGTCCCGTCGGCACCATCCGCTCCCGGGTCGCCCGCGCGCGGGAGGACCTGGTCCCCCACGTCACGGCCCAGCGCCGCGCCGGCTAGAGCTGCCCTGCCGCCGCTCGCGTCTGCGTGAACGGCGGCGGCCCGAGGAGGGTGATCCCACCGTTGGCCATCGCAGACGCCCGGACGCGATCGAAGTCAACGACTCGTTGAGTGTCCTCCGTGAGTGGCTCGCTCGCACCGAAGTAGAAGGCCTCGCAGGTCCCTGGCGTATGCAGGGTCAGCACCGTGGCCGTCTTCGACTCCACCAGGAAGGCGTGCGGTACGTCGCGCGGTGCAATGACAAGTCCCCCGGCCCTGATCTGGTGCTCCGCGCCCGCGAGGTGTACGAGGATCTCACCGTCGACGACGTACAGCGACTCGACCGTCGGGTGCGTGTGCAGCGGCGTGCACTTGCCCCGCTCCAAGTCGTCGGAGAACAGCAGGAACGAACCGGCCGTGTCCTGCGCGGTGGCCAACCAACGGTGGACGCCACCTCCGTAGAACCACCGCTGCTCGGCCTCATCTGCCGTTCGGACGGTAGGAGCAAGGATGTCGAGGTCAGACATGGCGCCTCCACGGCTTCGTGGTACATGAGTACCACGATGAACAGTGCAGTACCGTGTTCTCCGTGTCAACCTCCTATGAGGCCACCGGCCGGGTCCTGCAAAAGCAACGCACGCGGCAGGCCCTGGTCGACGCGGCCCGCGACCTCGTGGCGACCGGCATGGAGCCGTCGGTGGAGCAAGCGGCCGAACGGGCTGGGGTCGCCCGGACGACGGCATATCGGTACTTCGCCAACCAGCGATCCCTCGTCCTCGCGGCCCACCCCGAAACGGCCGCCATGACACTGCTGCCGCCGCACGCCCCACCGGACGCCGCGAGCCGGCTCGACATCGTGGCGACCAGGTTCATCGCCCTGATCATCGACACCGAACCGGCGCAACGAACGATGCTGCGACTGTCCCTCGATCCCGATCCGGCGGGACGAGGACCCCTGCCGTTGCGCCAGGGCCGCGCGGTTCCGTGGATCGCCGAAGCCCTCGAACCACTGCGCGCCAGCCTCACCGACAAGGAGCTACACCGGCTTGCCCTCGCCGTCCGGAGCGCGATCGGCATCGAAGCGCTGGTCTGGCTGACCGACATCGGCGGCCTCTCCCGCAACGACGCGGCGGAGAGCATGCGCTGGTCGGCCCAGGCACTGCTGTCCGCCGCACAGTTATCGGCTCCACCCACGAGGTCGGGCCGCGCCCGACGCAGCCACCGCATCTGAGGGCGAGAGCGAGCCGGTGTGACTCACGCGGCGCAGCCGCTCCCCCGTGCCTGCACGGAGGGCCGATCAAGGAGCCCCACTCATGCAGCGGGCATCGCTTCGTTGACGGAGATGCGGAGCAGCTCAACAAGCTGCTCCGCTGGTGCCGGGCGACCGATGTGGCAGCCCTGGATTACGTCGCAGCCGAGGACGGCGAGCTGCTGCTGCACAGCTGCGAGCCGTCCCGCGTCACTGGCGCTCGCCCGCGGCCAGCGCCGGTTGCTGGTCCCGCAGGTCCAGCGAGCGCAGCGCGTCAGCCTCGATCGCGCACGCGGTTTGCAGCAGGGCCAGGTCTGCGCTGTCGTGGCCGGCAGCGTGCAGCAGACCGTCGACCAGCTGCGCCGCCGAGCTGGTGATGAGGCCCACCCTCGCCCGCGATTGCTCGAGCTGCGCCTCAATGCGGCCGGGGTCGCGGTGCGACTCGAGCATCCGCAGCTCGCCGTCGACCGAGCGCGCCGCGAGATCCAGCCGCGCGAGCAGCCCCGGTACGTCGCCGACCGGCGCGGACACCGCTTTCGCTGCGGCCAGCGCACGGTGGGCCCCCGTGACCGAGCGGCCCAGCTCGCGACGCAGCCGGGCGAGTTCCGCCTGAGGCCCGACGCCGTAGGCGCGGGCAACGACCTGCACCCGGTCGCGCAGGCGCACCACGCGTCGACGCACCAACCGGAGAGCGCGGCGGACCACCAGCACGACGACGCAGGAGCAGAAGGCGAAGGTCGCCAGCACGGCAAGCAGGGTTTGCATGGTTGAAACCCTAGACCGAGCGTGCGTCGATGAGCAGGGCTCCGTCGTCCCCGCACACAGTCGAGGCGAAGGGCTGCCCGCGTCGTCCAGATGTCCGCTTCAAGTTGGCCGCGGCGATGATCAAATGCCGCACGTGAGGGGTACGACGCCGGCATGAAGCGCAAGCTGCGAAGGGCCGACGCGCTGCGCCGGCTCGACATCATCTCCGAGCGGCGGGCCCTCGCCAGGCGCAGAGCGCCCGAGGGCCGGACGCGGCCGGAGGACACCCCAGGCGACAACCGTCCGGCGGACCAGGCAGTGCCCGACGACGACGGCTAGGCGCACCTCCTTCGGCCTGCACGCCCTAGGACGGAAAGCAGAGTCAAGGTCATTAGTGCGACGCGAAGGACATCGCCGCATGGCCGTCTCAGGAGTGGATCATGGATTCCCATGGTGTCGGGTGTCCTGGCACGCTCC
>JAVEDJ010000238.1 GCA_030841025.1 Actinomycetota bacterium | reverse complement strand
TCAAGCCCGGCGGACTGGCGCGCTTCGGCCTGGACTACGAGAGCGTGGCTGCGGTCAACCCGGGCGTCGTCTACGCCTCGATCAGCGGCTTCGGCAGCGGACCCGGCGGTGCCAAGCTGCCCGGCTACGACCTGATCGTGCAGGCCATCTCCGGGTTCATGAGCCTGACCGGGGAGGCCGAGGGCGAGCCCTACCGGGCCGGCGTGGCGCTGTTCGACGTCATGGCCGGCCTGCACGCCACCATCGGCGTCCTCGCGGCGCTCAACCACCGGCACGCCACCGGCGAGGGCCAGCACGTCGAGGTCAACCTGCTGTCGTCGGCGCTGTCAGGCCTGGTGAACCAGACCAGTGCATTCGTCGCCGGCGGCGTCGTCCCCTTCCGCATGGGCAACGCGCACCCGAGCCTGTTCCCCTACGACGCGCTGCCGACGGCGGACGGCGACATGATCATCACCGCGGGCAACGACGGGCAGTTCCGCATCCTGTGCCGCGTGCTCGGGGTGCCCGAGCTGGCCGACGACCCGCGCTTCGCCCGCAACCAGGACCGCACGGTCAACCGCGACGCGCTGCGGCCGCTGCTCGTCGAGCGCCTGGCGACGCGCACGCGCATGGAGTGGTTCCGGGCGCTCATCGGCGCCGGTGTGCCGGCCGGGCCGATCAACACGGTGAACGACGGCGTGGCCTTCGCCGAGGAGCTCGGCCTCGAGCCGGTCGTGCACGTCGGCGCCGACGGCGACACGGTCCCGTCGGTGCGCAACCCGATCACCTTCTCCTCGACCCCTGTCGACTACGTCCGCCGCCCGCCCCGGCTCGGCGAGCACAGCGACGACGTCCGGGCCGAGCTGGCGCAGCCGCGCGAGGACGCGACGTGAGCGAGGGCTACCCCACCTCGCTGGGGACCTCGGACGCCGACACGATCCGGCTGATGGGGCTCGACCTCGCCGAGGACCTCATGGGTCAGGTCGGCTTCGGCGAGCTGGCCTTCTGGCTGGTGGCGCGTCGCCGCCCGACCGCCGGTGAGGTGCGCGTCTTCGAGGCCGTCCTCGTCGCGCTCGCCGACCACGGGTTCACGCCGACCGCCATCGCCGCGCGGCTGACCTACCTGAGCGCGCCCGACTCGCTGCAGGGCGCGCTGGCCGCGGGGCTGCTCGGCGGGGGCTCCCGCTTCCTCGGCGTCACCGAGGACACCGGCGTCTTCCTCGCCGCCGCCCTCGCCCCGGTCACCGAGCACCCCACCGACGACGCCGGCTGGGACGCGCTGGCGCTCGAGGTCGTGCAGCGCACCCGCGACGACCGGCGCTTCGTGCCGGGGCTCGGCCACCCGGTGCACAAGGTGCGCGACCCGCGCACGCCGGTGCTGCTGCGCATCGCCGAGCAGGAGGGGCTGCGCGGCCCGCACCTGCGGCTCTACGAGGCGATCGGACGGGTGCACCCGGGCGTGCTCGGGCGGTTGCTGCCGCTCAACGGCGCGGGCGTGTGCGGCGCCGCACTGGCCGACCTCGGTCTGCCCGTCGAGCTCCTGCGCGGCTTCGCCCTGCTGGCGCGGGCCGCCGGGCTGCTCGGCCAGCTCGCCGAGGAGCGGCGGCGCCCGGTCGCCATGGACATCTACCTCGACGTCGACAGCCGCGCCACCGATGCGAACGAACTGGGCGACCCGAACGTCGATCCGAGTACCGACCCGACCGACTGACTGACTGAACGAGGAGTAGCCGTGGCCGAGCTGACTGCCGTCATCGCCTCGACCCACCATCCCTTCTATTACAAGGCGAGCACCGCTCCACCCGAAGCGGCGCCACCCTTCGCCGCCGAGTGGGTGCGCAAGGTCGAGGCCTTCCGCGAGACGCTCACGCGCGCCGAGCCCGACGTACTGCTGATGGTGGGCTCCGACCACTTCCACCAGCTGTGGCTCGACAACATGCCGCAGTTCCTGGTTGGGAACGCAGAGCAGTACGACGCCAACTGGTACAACGAGGAGCGCGAGTTCAGCCTGCCGCGCATGAGGATGCAGGGCGACCGCGACCTGTCGGGTTACATCTTGCGCAACGGCCTCGACGCCGGCTTCGACCTTGCTTTCAGCAACGAGCTACGCATCGACCACAGCGTCACCTGCCCGATCATCACGCTGCGGCCGCAGAACGACCTGCCCATCGTGCCGGTCTACACCAACATCTTCGCGCCGCCGCTCCCACAGCCCAAGCGTTTTGTCGAGCTCGGCCGGATGCTACGCCAGCTCGTTGAGTCGTGGCCGAGCGACAAGAAGGTCGCGATCATCGGCACCGGTCACCTCTCGCTGGAGCTCGGCGGGCCGCGGCAGTTCGGGCCGCACGGTCCCGACGCCGAGTTCGACGCCAGGGCCGTCGAATGGATCGCGAATGGTGACCTGGAGGGATGCCTGTCCGAGGTGACCCTCGACAGCCTGCACGCTCCGGGCAACGCCACGCACGGCTTCATGGACTTCATGCTGATGATGGGCGTCGCCGGTGAGAACGCGAAGGCCGACTACGTCGACACCTACGACCTGTTCCACACCATGGAGGCCTACTTCACCTGGTACCCGAACGGAGCGCCGGCATGAGCAAGTACCTCGTGAACAAGTTCCTGTTCACCGTCGACCGCGACCCCGTGCTGGTCGAGCGCTACCGCGACGACCCGCGCGGAACGGTCACCTGGTGGGAGGAGGAGCGCGCGAACCACCTCCTGTCGTGCGCCGCCGGCGAGGCGAGCACCTGGCTCGCCTTCGAGGACGAGGAGCGCGAGGCGCTCGCGACGCATGACTATGCGACGCTGTTCGGGCTCGGTGCGCACCCGTTCCTCACCCTGACACTGTTCATCGCGATGTTCGAGCGCGACTACGACGAACCGCTGGGGTTCCAGCTGCAGTACGCGAAGAACCTCGCGCACTTCTCGCTGCCCTATGCGGACATCACGACGTAGTGACCACAGCGACACCCGTGCGCGCGGCGCTCGTCACCCAGTACGGCGAGCCACCGGTCCTCGGCACGCGGGACCTGCCCCACCCGGGGCCTGGCCAATGCCGCGTCCGGGTCACCGCGGCCCCGGTGGTGCCGCTCGACCTACTGTGCGCGAGCGGCGAGTCGTACTTCGGTCATCCGGCGCTCCCGTACGTCCCCGGCGTGCAAGGCGTCGGCGTCGTCGAGCGCGGCGACACCCTGCCGGACGGCACGCGCGTCTGGTTCAACACGGACGCCGGCATGCGGCCCGGTGACGGCAGTCACGCCGAGGCGGCGGTCGTCGCGGAGGCCGAGACGGTGAGCGTGCCGGACGACGTACCGGACAGCCTGGCCGCGGCCCTCGGCCTGTCCGCCGTCGCGGCGTGGATGGCACTGACCTGGCGGGGCGCACTGGAGCCGGGGGAGGGTGTGCTCGTGCTCGGGGCGGGCGGGGTCGTCGGGCAGGTCGCTGTGCAGGCAGCGGTGGCGCTGGGCGCGGGCCAGGTGATCGCCGCCACGCGTCGGACGTCGGCGCGAGAGACAGCCCTCGCCCGGGGGGCGACGTCCGTCGTGGACCTGTCCGGCGCGGGGGCGGTGGAGCTGGCCGCGCGGATGCTCGCTGCGGCTGACGGGAACATCCACCTGGTCATCGACCCGGTATGCGGCGAGGCCGCAACGGCCGCACTGCAGGTGCTCGCGGACGGAGGTCGCCTGGTGCACCTCGGAGCAAGCGGCGGGCCGATCGCGAGCTTTTCCTCCGCCGCGGTGCGCAGCAAGTCACTCGATGTCCGTGGCTACACCAACAACTCCCTATCGCCGGAGCAGCGTGCCGAGGCCCTGTCGCGGGTCTTCGCGCTCGCCGGGGCAGGTCACTGCGACGTGAAGCACCACGTTGTCCCGCTCGACCATGTGGCCGACGCCTGGCGCCTGGCCGCCCAGGGGGAGGAACGTGTCGTCGTCGTCCCGACCGGGACGTCCGACTCAGCCACCGTCCCATCGGAACAACCATGAGGAGCCGTCCATGACGACCGACCTGCCGCTGTTCCCGACGTCCTTGGTGGGCAGCTACCCGCAGCCGGAGTGGCTGATCGACCGGGCCAAGCTGGCCGGCCGCTTCCCGCCGCGAGTGCGCGCCCACGAGCTGTGGCGTATCCCGGGAGACGACCTTCCGCAGGCGCAGGACGACGCGACTGTGCTCGCCATCCGTGCGCAGGAGCGGGCGGGGCTCGACGTGCTGACCGACGGCGAGATCCGCCGCGAGAGCTACTCGAACCACTTCGCGACTGCGCTCGAAGGCGTCGACATCGACAACCCCGGCGAGGCGCTCGACCGCAGCGGCCATCCCAACCCGGTGCCGCGCCTCGTCGCCGACATTCGCCGGCCGGGCCCGGTGCAGCGCCGCGACCTCGAGTTCCTCAAGGCCAACACGGACCGGAAGGTGAAGGTGACCGTCCCCGGGCCGTTCACCATGTCGCAGCAGGCCCAGGACGACCACTACGGCAACCCGCGCTCCGCCGCGCTCGCCTACGCCGAGGCGGTCAACCAGGAAGTGCAGGACCTGTTCGCGGCCGGCGCGGACGTCGTCCAGCTCGACGAGCCGTACATGCAGGCACGCCCGGACGCGGCGCGCGAGTACGGCCTCGAGGCCCTCAACCGCGCCCTCGACGGGGTCAACGGGACGACGGCTGTGCACATCTGCTTCGGCTACGCCGCGATCATCCACGACCGCCCGTCCGGCTACTCGTTCCTGCCCGAGCTCGCCGACTGCTCGTGCGACCAGGTGTCCATCGAGACCGCGCAATCGAACCTCGACCCGACCGTGCTCAAGCACCTCGCCGGCAAGACGATCATCACCGGTGTCCTGGACCTGTCGACGCCGACCGTCGAGTCGCCCGAGGTGGTCGCCGATCGCGCACGCCGCGTGCTCGACGTCGTCCCGGCTGACCGGATGATCCTCGCCCCCGACTGCGGCATGAAGTACCTCCCGCGCGAGGCGGCCGAGGACAAGCTGCGCAGCATGGTCGCGGCCGCGCAGGCCCTCCGCGCCGAGGCATAGCCGCGAGTCGCGTCGGTCGCGGCTCGCGGCTGCATCAGGCCTTGTGGAAGGTCTGGCGCTGCGCGCCGAGCCCGTCGATCTGGCCCTCGTAGACGTCACCCGCGTCGAGGTACGGGAACCGGCCGGACATCGCGACACCCTCAGGCGTACCCGTGTTGACGACGTCACCCGGCTCCAGCACCAGGAACTGGGAGAGGTGCCAGATCAGGAAGGAGACGGAGAAAATCATGTCGGATGTCGAGGATTTCTGACGCGCTTCTCCGTTGACACTGGACCGCAGCTGCAGGTCCTGGACATCGGCGACCTCGGTGGCTGGCACCAACCATGGTCCGAGCGGATTGAAGGTCTCCGCACACTTGCCTTTCGACCACTGCCCACCTGAGAGGTCGAACTGGAACGACCGCTCGGTAACGTCGTTGGACAACGCATAGCCGGCCACGCAGGACAGGGCCTGGCTCGGCGAGTCCAGGTAACGCGCCGTGCTGCCGATGACGACCGCTAGCTCTACCTCCCAATCGACCTTCGTGGCGCCGCGCGGCAGGAGCACGTCGTCGTAGGGGCCGACGACGGTGTTGGGGTGCTTGAGAAAGATGATCGGGTTAGCGGGCGCATCCCCACCTACCTCGGCAGCATGTGCGGCGTAGTTCTGGCCCACACAGACGACTGCTCCCGGCCTAGCGACCGGCGCACCCACGCGCAGACCGTCCGCCGCCAGCGGCTGCAGCCGTCCACTCGCCACGGCGTCTTGTACCCGCGCGATCCCGTTGTCGGCGAGAAACCGGCCGTCGATGTCGGACGTCAAGGGTGACAGGTCCCACACCTCGCCGTCGTCGAGTCGTACCGCCGGCCTCTCCTGACCTGCCGCACCGAGTCGCATCAACTGCATGTTCATTCCTTTCCGATCGAAGCTCGCTGAAGGGGGCGCGGCTGACAGGTCCGCGAGACTGGCAGGCCACCGCTAGCGGGGCCGGCCGGCGGATCGACGGGACAGGTGGCTGGCCGTCGGCGCGGAAGCCGCCTGGGCCAACAGGTTCGAGACCTGCTTGCTGGTCGCCAACAGGTGGTTACGGACAAGCCGCTCCAGGCCCTTGCCGTCACCGCTCGCGACCAGTCTGACGATCTCCTCATGGTCGTGTTGGGCGCGCTGCGGGAACTGGTGATCCCCTGCGACGGCGAAACGAACGTACGGCTCCGACTGCACGCGCAGCATGGTGACCATCAGCTCGAGCCTCCGGCGTCCGCCACCCCGAGCCAGCAGGAGGTGGAAGGCCTCGTGCTGCCTGGACCAGGCCATACCGGGCTCCGCATTCTCGAGGGCTTTGCCAGCCCTCTCGAGGTCGCGGACGAAATCCTTGTCGGCTGCCTCGCAGGTCAACCTGGCCGCCATGGACTCCAGCGGCGCGCGGATCTCATAGATCTCTAGCAGCTCGGCGAGCGAAGGCCGGAAGACGTGTGCCGTCTTGTTGCCGTCCTTGATGAGCAGCCCCTCGGCGACGAGGCGGCCGACCGCTTCGCGGACGGGGGTCCGGCTCAGCCCGAGCTGCGCTGCGACGTCCTGTTCCCTGACCGGGGCGCCGCCCGGCAGCTGCCCATTCAGGATCTGCTCCCGCAGGAGGGCGACGACCTGCTCCGCCGCGCTCAATGCGACGTCAGCGCTCACGGGGCCCTCCTTGGCTGGCATGCGAACAAGCATACTTTAGTGCATGCCAATGTGTATACAACATCGAGTACATCCGCTAGTCTGCCGAATCGCGCAGGGAGATCGATGATCTTGCGGGGATGCGGTGGTCCTTCAGTTCGGCCGTCGCCCGTAGGTCAGAGCTCTGAGCCCCCTGAAGCATCTTGTGCCTTCTCGACGCGTCGTTCGAGGTCGTGGAATCGAATGGAGTCGTAGTGAATGTCGGGTTCATAGGTCTGGGTTACATGGGCGCGGCGATGGCCGCGCATCTGCTGAAGTGTGGCAACACGCTCACCGTGTTCGACATCGACCGCGAGAAGGCCGAGCAGCTGTGCCAGGACGGCGCCACGCTGGCGGACAGCCCAGCGGCTGTCGGCGCCACGAGTGACATGGTCTTCACCTCGCTACCGAGCGTCGACGCCAGCCGCGCCGTGATCCTGGACGAGACCGATGGCTTGTTGACCACGATGGCGCCCGGTGCCACGCTCGTCGAGCTCTCGACCAGCTCATGGACCTTGACCAAGGAGGTCGAGGCCCGCTGCGAGTCGGTAGGAGTCTCGTTCCTCGACTCGCCGATCGGCG
>JAVEDJ010000205.1 GCA_030841025.1 Actinomycetota bacterium | reverse complement strand
GACGGCCGCGACTACACGCTGGCCGACACGGTCGGCTTCGTCCGTCACCTGCCCCACCAGCTGGTCGAGGCGTTCCGCTCGACGCTGGAGGAGGTGGCCGACGCCGACCTGATCCTGCACGTGGTCGACGGGTCCGACGCCGACCCGGAGGCGCAGCTGGCCGCGGTGCGTCAGGTCTTCGCGGACGTCGATGCGCAGCAGGTCAAGGAGCTCGTCGTCATCAACAAGGCCGATGCTGCCGACCCGCTGGTCCTCGACCGGCTCCGGCGGCGCGAGCCGCACTCGGTGGTCGTCTCCGCCCGGACCGGAGAGGGCATCGACGAGCTGCGGACCATCATCGCCCGCGAGCTGCCGCGTCCCTCCGTGGCCGTCGAGGTGCTGCTGCCCTACGACCGAGGCGACCTGGTGTCGCGCATCCATGACGTCGGCGAGCTGCTCGAGGAGGAGCACACGGCGCACGGCACCCGGGTACGGGCGCTCGTCGCGACCTCCCTGGCCGCAGAGCTGTCGCCGTACACGGTCACGTCCACCGGCACTCGAGCCGGCTGAGCTCGGCCAGCTGGGGCGGGCTGGGCTCCGCCGGCTGGAGCCGACTGAGCCGGCCGAGCCGTGCCGGAGCTCGCGGCGGTCAGTCCGCCTGGAGCACCGACAGGACGTTACCGGCGGGGTCCTTGAACCAGGCGATGAGCGGACCGCCGCCGCGGAAGATGCCCTTCTCGTCGGTCTCCATGCCGGTCCCTTCGTACCGCTCGAACTGCACCCCGCGTGCGGCCAGCTCGTCGACGGCCGACTCGACGTCCTCGACCGGGAAGTTCAGGATCGTGAACGACGCCGGCGCGTGGTCGCGCTTGGGGTAGACGAGCGTCGGGCTGCACCCGGCGATGTGCAGCCTCAGCATGCCGTTCTCCTCGGTCACCCGGAGGCCGAGCGTGTCGCCGTAGAACTGTTTGGCCTTGGGCACGTTGTCGACCGAGAAGCCGCTGAACGCCTTCGTGTCCTCGAACATGGTCTGTCCTTTCCTGCGTCAGCCCTGTTCCTGCCTCAGCGCGGGGCCGTCCCAGGTCGGTGTTGGCCCCGCTTGGCCCGGTCCAGGTGAACGCCGGTCCTGTCGTCAACGCCTGCTCTTGTAGACCGCGAACCTCACCTGTTGTCATAGACCGGGGAGCGCGCCGGGACTCACCGGTCAGTGTGCATCGACCTCACCGGTCCCGTGCGCTGAGCGCTCACCGCGGGCGTGTGCATAGCCCTCACCGGCCCCGTGGCCCGGAAGCGGTGGCGGGCGGGTGATCGTGGTGACCCCGGTGAGCATGGTGGTGGCCAGCGTGCCATCGGGCGCGAGCCGGGTACGGAGCAGTCGGCGGGTCTTGAGCTCGTGGTGCCGTCGGCAGCGGGGGTGCAGATTGTGCACGGCGGTCGGTCCGCGCGGCCAGGGCTCGTCGTGGTCGAGGTCGCAGCGCCGGGCGGCCCGCGGGCAGGCGTAGGCGGTGCACCGGGGACTGCGGGCGCGGACGTGGTCGGCGATGTGCCCGGTGGGCGAGTAGCCCTCGACCCACAGCGGCGGCAGCGTCGGCAGCGTGCCACGCACGGCCTGGACCAGGCTCTCCCGGGTCCAGCCTGCTGGTGGGGCGCTGGAAAGCCGGACCAGGTGTCGGACGGTTCCGTAGGCGTCAGTGAGCAGCACGCGGGTCCCGGCGCCGCCGGCGATCTGCTCGCGAGCCAGCTGCGCCGCGGACGCTGCTTCGACGGGTTCGGGTGAGCCGAGGCCGCGCAGCTCGCCGGGGTCGTGGGCGGCCGGACCGTCACCGAAGAGGGTGTCGGCGTGCAGCACCAGCCCGATCTCCCGTTCGCGCCGGATCGCCAGCGCCGGCAGCGGTTGACCGTCGCGGATGCGCCGGAGCGTGTCGAAGAAGACGTCGGCCCGGCGTTGGGCGACGCTCCGCGGTTGCCCGTCGGGGCCGGTCTCCGGCGCCCGGGCCGCGAGGTCGCTCAGGACCTGCTCGGCCATCACGACGTCGGTGTGCTCGCCGCGGATGAGCAGGTCGGCGGTGCCGTCACCGTTGGGCCAGGCCCGCACGCACCGATCGGCCATGGCCCGCTCGCGACGGCGGCGGACAGCATCGCGGTCGACGCGGTGCACGACCCGCAGCACCCGCTCCTTCCAGGCGCGTGGTGACGACCCGTCCCAGGGCGCCGCGCCGGGACCGGGCAGCAGCTGGGCCTGCACCCGGCGGGCGTCGTCGTCGGACAGCACCGCGGTGGCCTGCGCGAGGGCCTGCGCACGCGGCAGGTCGATGCGCCCCTGCTCGAGCGCGGTGCGGGTCTCCGGCAGGACTCCGACCAGTCGGTCGGCCAGGTCGACCAGCCGACCGGCGTCGTACTGACTCGTCCCCAGCGCGGCCGTCACCTCGCCGATGACCGCCGAGTCGATCACCACCTCGTCATCGGGCCGTCCGGACACCCGTGCCCCGGACGCCAGCTCGAGCCGGGCCTCGGCCCGCACCCGGGCCGCGAACCTGGCCGCGACC
>JAVEDJ010000168.1 GCA_030841025.1 Actinomycetota bacterium | reverse complement strand
CGGTTGCTCGCCGCCGCGGGTGAGCAGCCGCAGCACCGGCTGCTGCTCGGGCGGCACGACCGGCAGGTCCGGCGGCGCGCTGCTGGTCGCGCCCGCGACCAGCACTCGCTTGGTCAAGCGGTCCTCGAGGGAGTGGTAGGAGAGGACGGCGATGCGGCCGCCGACGGCGAGCGCCGAGACGGCGTCCGGGAGGGCCCGCTCGAGGGCGGCCAGCTCGCCGTTGACCTCCATCCGCAGGGCCTGGAACGTGCGCTTCGCCGGGTGTCCCCCGGTGCGGCGGGTGGCCGCAGGGATCGAGGTGCGCACCACGTCGGCCAGCCGAGCGCTTCCCGTGAACGGCTCCGCGGCGCGCTCCCGGACGATCGCGGCGGCGACGCGCTGGGCGAAGCGCTCCTCGCCATAGACCCGGAGCACCCGGGCCAGGTCCGCAGCGGAGTAGGTGTTGACGACCTCGGCCGCCGTCATGCCGCGGCTCTGGTCCATGCGCATGTCCAAGGGGGCGTCCTGGGAGTAGGCGAAGCCGCGCTCCCGCGCGTCGAGCTGCAGCGACGAGACCCCGAGGTCGAACAGCACGCCGTGCACCCGGTCGCGGCCGAGGCCGGCCAGGACGGCGGCGATCTCGTCGTACACCGCATGGACCAGGGTCGTGCGCGAGCCGAACGGCGCCAGCCGCTCGGTCGCCATGGCGAGCGCCTGCGGGTCGCGATCCAGTCCGACGAGGTGCAGCGACCCGAACCGGGTGAGCAGTGCCTCGCTGTGCCCGCCGAGGCCGAGGGTCGCGTCGACCACCACGGCGTCCGGCTCGTCGAGGGCGGGCGCCAGCAGCGAGAGGACCCGGTCGAGCATGACCGGCACGTGCGCCCAGCCGCCGGCCGGCGGAGGGTGCCCGTCCTCGTGACTCACTAGCCGGCCAGCCGGCTGGTCAGGAACAGCAGCAGCAGCGCCAGCAGCCCCATCGAGCCGAGGGCTCCGCCGAGCAACACCGCGGACATGCGCGTCTCGGCCGCCAATGCCGATCGTTCGTTCTGGCGCGCAGGCGTGTCCATCTCGACCCTTCGGTGGTGCCCCGCGGTGCGGGTGCTGTTCTGCAGGTGCTGTGCGCGGTGCTGGTGCGCTCCGGTCGCGGTCCGGTGCGGCGGGGTGGTGCGGCATCTCCGTGGCCGGTCGTACGGCCAGGTCTCCCACCGCTCGCGTGCTCTGGCGCCGGGGAAGGTGCGTCAGAGCGGCGAGCGGGTGGAGACCTCGCGGTAGGACGTCGGCTGGGCGAGGTGCGTCGGGACTGAGGTCTCGCGGCTGAGGTGGACGGTCAGATCAGGCCGGGCAGCACCTCCTCGGACTGCTCGGCGAAGGCCGTCTCGTTGGCGGCGAGATAGGTCTCCCACGCCTGGACGTCCCAGACCTCGAGACGGGCACCGGCTCCGATGACCACACAGTCCTTGGACAGGCCGGCGTAGTCGCGCAGTGGCTGGGGCACCGTCACCCGTCCCTGCTTGTCGGGCGTCTCGTTGGACGCACCCGACAGGAACACCCGCATGTAGTCGCGGGCGACCTTGCTGGTGACGGGCGCCGCCCGCATCTGCTCGTAGATCCGCGAGAACTCGGCCACCGGAAAGACGTAGAGGCAGTGCTCCTGCCCACGGGTGATCACGAGGCCCGCAGCCAGGTCGTCGCGGAAACGTGCTGGAAGAAACAGGCGGCCCTTGTCGTCGAGCCGGGGCTGGTGGGTGCCCAGAAACAGAGGCGGGAGCCCAGCGCGCGGGTCGGGGAACGACGCGGCAGCAGCAGCTGGTGCAGGTCCTGGTGCGCCGGAGTCGGCATCGCCGGACGTACCGGCGCCCGGCTCATCACCGCGCTGCGCCACATCGACCCACCTCCCCAGGTTCCTGGATCTCCTGCTTCCCCACTGCGCGCCACTGTACTCCACTTTGCCCCACCGTCAACCAGCTTCGGGGAGATGTCGTGTGCTTTGCACCACCAGCCCGGCTTGGCCCCACCCAGTCGCGCCTTCGGCGCCCACAGGGCACGGCCGCACCACCACGGGAGCACCGCGCCGGGCAGGAAGCTGTCGTGAGACAAGGGCGCGCTGCGGAACCTGGACGTATCGTGGTTCGTCCGAGCAGTCGGGTGTGTGAGGCCGTCCGGCCGAGCGCACCCCACCGGTGGTTTGCACCTGACAGACTCCCGGCTGGACAGCGACCTCCTGCTACGGCTGGGGGCGGCGACGTGGCCGAGGAGGGCCCTTGACCGTGAGCGACACCACCGGTAGCCGCGCCGAGGGACCACTTTTCGACCGCCGGGCCGACAAGGCCGATCTGGCGGCCCTCTCGGACACGACCACGCGCATCCGCCGAGCCGTCGAGGGGGTCATCGAGGGCAAGCGCGACGTCGTACGCCTGGCCATCACGGTGATGCTCGCCGAGGGCCACCTGCTGATCGAGGACGTGCCCGGCGTCGGAAAGACCATGCTCGCCAAGGCGCTGGCCCGCTCGGTCGACTGCTCCGTGCGGCGGGTGCAGTTCACGCCCGACCTGCTCCCGAGCGACATCACCGGTGTGTCCATCTACAACCAGGAGCGCCGCGACTTCGAGTTCAAGCCCGGCGCCATCTTCGCCAACATCGTCGTCGGCGACGAGATCAACCGGGCGTCGCCCAAGACGCAGTCGGCGCTGCTCGAGTGCATGGAGGAGCACCAGGTGACGGCCGGCGGGGTGCGCTACCCGCGGGAGGAGCCGTTCTTCGTGCTGGCGACGCAGAACCCGATCGAGATGGAGGGCACCTACCCGCTGCCCGAGGCCCAGCTCGATCGATTCTTTTTCAAGCTGACGGTCGGCTTCCCGTCCGAGGAACAGCTCATGACGATTGCCGATCGCACCACAGGTCGACACCTGGCTGAAGTGGGCACGGTGGCGGATCGAACGACCGTCCTGCGGATGATTGAGCTCGCGCGAGAGCTGCCGATCGCCAAGCAGGTCATGAGCTACGCGGTTCAGCTCACGATTCGCACGCACCCGGATCGGGACGAGAGCCCAGACACCACCAGGCGATTCGTGCGCTACGGTGCCAGTCCACGTGGGCTTCAGGCACTCGTGCTGGGAGCAAAAATCAGGGCCCTTCTGGAGGGGCGATTCAACGTCGCCTACGACGACGTGCGTGCAGCCGCCCTGCCCGCCCTGCGCCATCGGATCATCCTCAACTTCGAGGCTGATGCCGAAGGCGTGACCACCGACCGCGTCATTCTGGACGTGCTCTCGGCAACGCGGACCTCGTGAGGGTCGCAAAGTGGCCGGGACGTTAGTCGAAGGACGATTCCTCGAACGACTGGAACGACTCGCAATCGTGAGTCGCAATCGATTGATGGGCCACGGCAAGGGTGACCGCCGCAGTATCCGCCGCGGAACCTCAATCGAGTTCGTCGATTATCGCCACTACACTCCCGGTGATGACCCTCGTCAAGTTGATTGGAATATTTTCGGGCGGTCCGGCTCCCTCTTCGTCAAGATGTTCGAGGAGGAAGAGGTGCTCACCGCCCACGTGCTGGTGGATGGAAGCGCCAGCATGGATTGGGGCACGCCCAATAAAGCCAGCTATGGCCGTCAGCTGGCGGCCGCACTCGGCTATATCGGGCTATCGGGCTCGAGTCGAGTCATGGGGGGCGTACTTACAGGCGATTCTGTCAATACGTTCGGCCCGGCCTGGGGTCGTCGGCACACCGCCTCCCTGGTCCAGTTTCTAGACTCCGCCCGGTTCCGAGGGAGCACGGACCTGAACAACAGCCTTCGGAGCTACCTGCAGCGCAGTGGCGATCCGGGCGTCACATTCCTCATCTCTGACCTCCTACCGCCCAGCTTCGAGATCGGACTCCGGGCACTGCTGGATCGCCGCTATGAAGTCGTCGTCCTGCACCTACTCTCACCGCAGGAGCTACGACCGCCTATGACCGGCGATCTGAACCTGATCGATCGTGAGACCGGCGAAGAGATTCCAATCACGCTCAACCAGGAAGCGCTCGACCGCTATCTCAAGCGACTCGAGGAGTGGTCTCGCGAGACGGAGCGGATGTGCATTCACCTCGGTGCCGTCTATGAGCGAATCAGCTCGGCGGATCGCCTCGAGCACGTCCTCTTCGATCGACTTCGTCGTCGTGGAGCGCTGCGGTGACGCTGCTAGCCCCGTTAGGGCTGGCGCTGGGACTGCTAATACCCGTCCTGATCTTCTTCTATCTACTGCGCGCGCGACGTCACGAGTTCGACGTCAGCAGCACGTACCTCTGGCAGCATCTTCTGCGCGATCTGGCAGCCCACGAGCCCTGGCAGCGACTCCACTGGAGCGTGTTGCTGGTGGCGCAGCTCGCCTTGATCATCATCCTGACACTCACCCTGGCCAGGCCCTCGTACATCGCCCAAGCGGCCGAGCCAGTCCACGCCATCTTGATCCTGGACGGGTCGGCCAGCATGCAGGCCACCGACGTGCTGCCGAATCGCTTCGAGGACGCACGCCGCCAGGCTCGCGACGTCATCCGCGGATTGCCCGATGGATCGACAGTAACCATCATCAGTGCCCGCGGCCAAGCCGAGGTCCTGGCGAGCGCCGTGAGCGACCGCCACACTGCTGAGCAGGCAGTGGATCGCGCCACGGTTGGCTCCGT
>JAVEDJ010000079.1 GCA_030841025.1 Actinomycetota bacterium | reverse complement strand
CCATCGCGCCGGAGAAGGACGTCGACGGCGTCACGATGCACTCCTTCGCGGCCATGGCCTTCGGGGATGCCGGGTTCGCATCCTGCACACCGGCCGGCATCATGCGGCTGCTGGACGCCTACGGCGTGGACCCGCGTGGCAAGCATGCCGTCGTCATCGGCCGCAGCCCCATCCTCGGAAAGCCGGTCGGCATGCTGCTGCTCGGCCGCGACGCGACTGTGACCTACTGCCACTCCAAGACCGAGCAGCTGCCCGAGATCGTGCGCACGGGTGACATCGTCGTGGCGGCCGTCGGCCGGGCCGAGCTGGTCCGCGGCGACTGGCTGAAGCCGGGCGCCGTGGTCATCGACGCGGGCTACAACGAGGGCAACGTCGGGGACGTCGCGTTCGAGGAGGCGCGCAGCCGCGCCAGCCTGATCACCCCGGTGCCGGGCGGCGTCGGCCCGATGACCATCGCTGTGCTGCTCGACCAGACTGTTGACGCGGCGTTCGCACAGGCCGGCTGACCGCCGCCCGGAGCACCGCTCAGGCAGCGACGGCGAGCGCGAACGGGAGCACCCCCGAGGCACCCGCCTGACGCAGCAGACGTCCGCCCACCGTCAGCGTCCAGCGCGAGTCGACCAGGTCATCGACCAGCAGCACCGGACCGTCGAGCGACCTGAGCGCCTCGGCCATGTCCGCCGGCACCGCGAATCGGTCGTGCACCGCTGCCAGCCGGAAGGCGCTGTTGCCGCCCGGCTCGCCGGCCGGTGCGTCGGTGGTGAGGTCGAGCGAGCCCAGGAACGGTAGCCGGCCGAGTCCGGCGAGGTGCTCGGCCACGGACCTGACCAGCCGGGGGCGGCGCTGCGACGCCACCGCGACGACCGCCGCCGGACGCTGCGCCCACTGCCAGCCCGCCAGCACGTCGACGCAGGCGGACAGCAAGGCGTCGTCCGCCGGGGCGTCGTCTGCAGAGGCCGCCAGCAGCGAGCGCAACCGCTGACCCCAACCGAGGTCGGTCAGCCGGGCAACTGCCCGACCCGGCGCGACGCGCTCGTCGGCGCCGATGCGGCCCGAGAGCGCCACGCCGAGCCGGGACATGCCGTTCGGCCACTGGGAGCGCGGGTCAACCTCGACGCCGACCCGGCGCAGGGTCCGCTGCGCCGACAACACCGCCGCCACCGGCACCTCGGACGGGAACCAGGGGCTCGTGCAGACGTCGCAGCGGCCGCAGTCGGTGGCGCTCGGGTCGTCGAGCGCTGTCTGCAGGAACCGCATCCGGCAGATCTGGCCGCTGATGTAGTCGAGCATCGCGCTCGCCTCGACCTCCCGGGCCGATGCGACGCGGGAGTAGCGCTCGTCGTCATAGGTCCAGGGCTCGCCGGTCGAGACCCAGCCCCCAGTCACGCGCCGCACCGCACCCTCGACATCGAGCACCTTGAGAAGCAGCTCGAGCCGGGTACGACGCACGTCGGCCACCGTCTCCAGGGCAGGCGTCGACAGTGGGCGGCCGCCCTCGGCGAGGGCCGTGAGCACGGCCGTGGCATCGGCCAGCCGGGGCATCGACGCGGTCGCGAAGTAGCGCCAGATCTCGCGGTCCTCGGGAGCGGGCAGCAGCAGCACGTCGGCGCGCTCCGTCGCTCGTCCGGCCCGGCCGACCTGCTGGTAGTAGGCCACCGGTGACGACGGCGCGCCGAGGTGCACCACGAAGCCCAGGTCGGGCTTGTCGAAGCCCATACCGAGAGCGCTCGTCGCCACGAGCGCCTTGACCTCGTTGTCGCGCAGTGCGCGCTCGAGCTCGAGCCGGTCGGCCGGGTCGGTGCGGCCGGTGTAGGCCCGCACGTCGTAGCCCGCTTCGCGCAGGAGGCCGGCAGCATCGTCGGCGGCCGACACGGTCAGGGCGTAGACGATGCCGCTGCCCGGGAGGTCACCGAGGTGCGAGGTGAGCCAGCCCAGCCGCGCCTCGGCCGTCGGCAATGCCAGCACGCCCAGGCGCAGGCTCTCGCGCGCCAGCGATCCGCGCACCGTCGTGACCTCTGCGCCACCGGCGCCGAGCTGCTCGACCACGTCGTCGACGACGCGGGCGTTGGCGGTGGCCGTCGTCGCGAGGACCGGCCGCCCGGCGGGCAGTGCCTCGAGCAGGTCGCGGATGCGACGGTAGTCGGGCCGGAAGTCATGGCCCCAGTCGCTGATGCAGTGCGCTTCGTCGACGACCAGCAGGCCGGCCGCGTCGGCCAGTCGCGGCAGCTGCTCGTCGCGGAACCGCGGATTGTTCAGCCGCTCGGGGCTCACGAGCAGCAGGTCGACCTCGCCGGCCGCCAGTGCCGCGGTGATCTCGCCCCAGTCCTGAGCATTGGCGGAGTTCATCGTCATCGCGGTCAGGCCGGCCCGCCGGGCGGCGGACACCTGGTCGCGCATCAGGGCCAGCAGCGGCGAGACGATCAACGTCGGGCCGCTGCCACGGGCCCGCAGCAGGGCGGTCGCCACGAAGTAGACCGCCGACTTTCCCCAACCCGTGCGCTGTACGACGAGGACGCGGCCACCGCCGTCGACCAGCGCGGCGATCGACTCGAGCTGGCCGTCACGGAACTCCGCTGCCTCGTCACCGACCAGCCGACGCAGCAGCGCCTCCGCCTCGACGCGAAGCTCGTCACGGGCGGGAGCCAACGGTGCTGCAGCAGGTGACGTCACCGGCCCGACGCTAGCCGCTCGGTCGGACAAGCTCGCAATCGCGAGTCTCACCCGGCTGACGACACAGCCCGGTTGCGACGACGCGAGTGGGGAGCGCGCCGTGGGGGACAACTGACCCCGTGACCACCCAGCGGCGAGCCGAGCGGACGCTGCAACGAGTGCGCAGCAGCGACCTGCTGAAGAACATCGCCAGGCTGGGACTGGGCGCCCGTGGCTGCTTCTACCTGCTGCTGGCCTATCTCGCGGCGGCGGTCGCCGTCGGCTGGGGCCAGGACGCCCGGCAGGCCAACGCCCACGGGGCACTCACGACGGTGGCCGAGAAGCCGTTCGGCCTCGTGGCGCTGGTGCTCGCCGCCGTCGGTTTCCTCGGTTTCGGCGTGGCTCGGCTGGCCGGCGCCCTCGGCGACCGCAGCATCGGTCGACTGCGGCGGCTCAGCACCGCCGGTCAGGGCGCGTTCTACCTCCTGATGGCCGCGACCACGGCGTCGTTCCTCGTCGGCCGGCGCTCGACCGGTTCGTCCGAACAGCAGCGGGGGACGATCACCGCCGTCTTGAGCAGCCCGGGCGGGCGCGTGGTCCTCGCGGCCACGGGCATCGCCGTCGTGGCGATCTGCACCTGGCAGGTCCGGCTCGCGGTGCAGGGTGGCTACGCCGACAGTCTGCGCACGCACGAGATGGGCCGGCGGACGCGCCGGGCGGCCCGGGTCCTCGGCCCTGTCGGGATCATCGCGCGCGCCCTCGCTGTCGTACCGATCGGTGCTCTGCTGGTCGCCGCGGCGCTGACCGACCAGGCACGGCGGGCCAAGGACCTCGACCAGCTGCTGTTGCTGCTTCGCCAGACGACCGCGGGTCGCGCCGTCGTGTGGGTGGTGGCGGCCGGCTTTGCCGTTTTCGCCGCCTACAGCCTCCTGGAGGCGCGCTACCGGTCCGCGGACTCGGGGGACTGACGGCGGGGCCCGACACGTCACCGTCCGGCGTCACGCGAGCCGGGTGAACTCCACTGACACGAACAGCTCCCCGCCGCCGGTTCCGGCGTAGACGCCGCGCAGGGGCGGCACGTCGTCGTAGTCGCGACCCCGCCCGACGACGACGTGATCCGGACCCGCGGGTCGGCCGTTGGTCGGGTCCCTACGCGGACGTCGCGCCGACGTCGGGCACCTACAGCGGACCGGCCCAAGGGCGCCTGACCGCCACCAAGCAGGTCGGGCTCGCCGAGGCGGCGTGATCCGGTAGCGGTGCTTGCCGCCGGAACAAATGGGTCCCCCGAATCGCTATAAGAATGAAACCCGACGCACTCACCCCGAGAGGGGGATTCACATATGCCTGCACTTACCAACGTGACTGACGTCACAGAGGAAACCATGATCCGCGACGACGACGCTGTCGCGACGCGCGATCTTGACGAGGTCGCTCCCGCAGCGGACCTGATGCGCGTCTACCTCAACGAGATCGGCCGTACGCCGCTGCTCAGCGCCCAGCAAGAGGTCGAGCTGTCGCGCCGTATCGAGGCCGGTGTCTACGCCGCCGAGCTGCTGCGCCGGCACGAGGCGGGGGAGGACAAGATCCCCGCCCGGCGTCGTCGCGAGCTGGCCATGGTGGCGGACGACGGTGCCGACGCCAAGGACCACATGCTGCGCGCCAACCTGCGACTTGTGGTCTCGGTCGCCAAGAAGTTCGGCAACCGCGGCGTGCCGCTCGGCGACATCATCCAGGAGGGCAACGTCGGCCTGGTCCGCGCAGTCGAGAAGTTCGACTACGCCAAGGGCTTCAAGTTCTCGACGTACGCCATGTGGTGGATCCGGCAGTCCATCGGCCGCGGACTGCCCGAGCTGTCACGCACCATCCGGCTCCCAGTCCACGTCAACGAGGAGGTCGCCAAGGTGGCCCGCGCCCGCCGCGAGCTGCTGCAGCGCCTCAACCGCACCGCTGACAACGACGAGATCGCCGAGCACACCGGTCTGACGTCCGCGCGCGTCGCGGAGCTCAGTCGGCTGGGTCGCGACCCGGTCAGCCTCGACGCGCCTGTGGGCGACGAGGACGACACGCGCTTCGGCGACCTGCTCGTCGACATCGGTGGCGTCTCGACCGAGCAGAGCGTGGAGCACCAGGCCATGGTGAACCAGCTCAACGAGCTGGTCGACATACTGCCCGAGCGCGAGGCGACCATCGTGCGGATGCGCTTCGGGCTGTACGACGGCAACCCGCGCACCCTCGACGAGATCGGCCGCGCCCTGGGTCTGACCCGGGAGCGCATCCGTCAGCTCGAGAAGCTCGCGCTGGCCAAGCTGCGCCACCCCAGCGTCACCCAACAGATGCTGGACTGGGCCAGCTGATCGTCGCTGGGTCGGCGCCAGCTACGGCGTAGGGGCTCCGTCCGACGGGTAGCACGGTGAGATCACCGTGATCCCGATGGACGGAGCCCTACGCATGTCCCCACAGGTTGTCGTCGTGACGGGCGCGAGCGCAGGCATCGGCCGGGCGGTGGCCCAGGCCTATGGGCGGCGAGGGGCCGCGGTCGCGCTCCTCGCTCGCGGCGAGCGGGGCCTGCAGGCTGCGGCTGACGACGTACGGCGGGCCGGCGGTACGGCACTGGTCATGCCCACCGACATGGCGGTCGCGGCACAGGTCTTCGCTGCCGCGGACCGCGTCGAGGCCGAGCTGGGCGAGATCGACGTGTGGGTGAACGACGCGTTCACGTCCGTCTTCTCACCCTTCGAGCAGATCAGCCCAGATGAGTACCGCCGCGTCACGGAGGTCAGCTACCTCGGCTACGTCTACGGCACCATGGCCGCTCTGCAGAAGATGAAGCCGCGCGACCGCGGGACCGTCGTCCAGGTCGGGTCGGCGCTCGCCTACCGCGGCATTCCGCTGCAGACGGCCTACTGCGGCGCCAAGCACGCCATCCAGGGCTTCCACGAGGCACTGCGGTGCGAGCTGCTGCACGAGCACAGCAACGTGCACGTCACGATGGTGCAGATGCCTGCGGTGAACACCCCGCAGTTCTCCTGGGTGCTCTCGCGGCTGCCCCGGCATCCGCGGCCGGTGCCGCCGATCTACCAGCCCGAGGTCGCCGCGAAAGCCGTGCTGCACGCAGCCGAACATCCCGAGCGACGTGAGTACTGGGTCGGCGGCACCACTGCCCTCACGCTCGCTGCCAACGCCCTGGCCCCTGGACTGCTCGACCGGTACCTCGCCCGGACCGGCTTCGACGCGCAGCAGACCAAGCAGTCGCGCGACAGGGACGCGCCCGAGAACCTGTGGGAGCCGGCCGACGGGGCAGGCGGCAAGGACTTCGGCGCCCATGGCGTTTTCGACGGCATGTCCCACCCCCGCAGCTACCAGCTCTGGGCCAGTCAGCACCACGGGGCAGCGGGAGCCGTGGTTGCAGCGGCAGTCGCGGCAGTCGCAGGAAGCCGTCAGTTGCTGTTGCTGCGGCGCAGCCGGATCCAGCGGTAGCCCCAGCCCTGCAGCTCGAGGTCCTTGAGTCGCGACGTGACCGCTGGGTAGTCGCTGTCGGCGAACACCTCGACCGGCCGGCCCTCGCCGTCGAGCTTTCCCACGTCGACCGTCACCGCTTGATCGGCCAGGTTGTGCAGGAACAGCATCGCGCCCTCGGGTGCGTCGAAGCGGTGCACGAGAACCGACCGCGGCAGCGGCAGATCGATGACGGTGCACGTCCCCACGCCGACCTCGGGGCACTCGCGAAGCGTCCGGATCGCCCGCTCGAACCAGCTCAGCAACGACTGCCGGTCGCGTTCCTGGGCCTGCACGTTGACGTTCTTGATGCCGAACGCCCCCCGGGTGGGCACCGGGCGCACGAGGTCTTGGGGCGCGGCGGTCGAGAACCCGCCCGCGGGCCCGTCGTTCCACTGCATCGGTGTCCGGATGGCGTCTCGCCCGGGCAGGCTGAGGTTCTCGCCCATGCCGATCTCCTCGCCGTACCGCAGCACGGGCGTGCCCGGTGACGTGAACTGCAACGAGTAGGCCAGCTCGATGTGGCGACGGTCGTTGCGCAGCATCGGTGCCAGCCGGCGTCGGATGCCTCGGTCGAACAGGCGCATCTCCTCCCTGGGCGCGAAGGCGCGGAAGACGTCCTGCTGCTGCTCCTTGGTGAGCCGGCTGAGGTCGAGCTCGTCGTGGTTGCGCAGGAACGTCACCCACTGCCCCATCGCGGGCAGGGCGGGGAGCGACCGCAGGCCCTCGATCACCGGCTCGGCGTCGGATCGTGCGAGGGCTAGCCACATCCGCGGGTTGAGCAGGAAGTTGAACATCATGTGGGCGCGGTCGTTCGGACCGTCCGGGCGGCCCGCGAGGTAGTGCACGACCTGCTCGGGCTCGACGTTGGCCTCGCACAGCAGCACCACGTCACCCTTGCGCCACTGCACGTCCTGGCGCCAGTCATCCATGATGCCGAAGTCCTTGGGTGGAGCCTGGACACCGGGCTGCACCAGCTCGATCACGAAGGGCGCGGCGTCGACCCGGAAGCCCGAGGCACCCAGCTGCAGCCAGAAACCCATGACCTTCTTGATCTCTGCCCGGACGTCAGGATTGGTCCAGTTGAGGTCGGGCTGGAAGTCGTAGAAGCGGTGGTAGTACCAGGCCTGCGCCTCGTCGTGCCACGTCCAGGTCTCGGTCTGCTCGCCGGGGAACACGATGCCCTGGCGCCGGTCGGCCGGCTCTTGCTCGCTCCAGACGTACCAGTCGCGGTAGGGCGACGCCGGGTCACTGACCGCGGAACGGAACCACGGGTGCTGGTCGGACGTGTGGTTGACCACAAGGTCCAGGATGATGCGGATGCCGCGCTCACGGGCCTCGAGCGCCAGCTCGGCGAAGTCGCCGAGCGAGCCGATGCGCGGCTCGACGCCGTAGTAGTCGGCGACGTCGTACCCGTCGTCCCGGTTGGGGGTGGGATGGATGGGGTTGAGCCACAGGCACGTGACACCGAGACGCGACAGGTAGTCGAGCCGGCTGATCAGCCCTCGCAGGTCGCCGCAGCCATCACCGTCCGAGTCCTGGAACGTGTCCACGTCGACGCAGTAGATGACGGCTTCCTTGTACCAGCGCTCAGACATGCCGACTGCCTTCCCCCGGTTGGCGACTCTCACGCGGCCCGCCGGGGCCTACGCGACCCGGCAGGCGCCCACCCTGCGCCGTCGCGCGCCGGGAAAGCGGACTCCGTCTCCTGCTCGCGCTAGGCGGCCACGCCCTCGTGGGCCGACAGCTGCTCCTGGCGGGCCACCGTGGACCGGCCGAGCAGCAGCCACCCGAGGAAGCCGACGAGGAGCGCGACGAAGACCCCGAGGTTGGCGAACGCCCAGGCGCCCTCCTTGCCGCCGAGGCCGAGCGGGTCGAGCAGGTACCCCTGCCACGTGAGCCAGCTGGCCAGCCCGTTGGTGACCAGCCCCCAACCGAGGAAGGTGCCCAGGGCGATGAGCAGCACACCGGGCCACCGCACCGCGCCGTAGCGGCCGCGCACGTCGTACAGCTCGGTGTCGGAGTAGGGGCCGCGTCGCAGCAACAGGTCGGCGATGAAGACGCCGGCCCAGGCCGCGATCGGCACCCCCACGGTGATGAGGAAGCCCTGGAACGGCACGACGAAGTTGTCGGCGAAGAACACGAGGTAGATGGCCCCGAGCGTCATGATGACGCCGTCGATGGCCGCAGCGACGTAGCGGGGGACCTTCACGCCGAGGGTGAGCAGTGCAAGGCCCGAGGAGTAGATGTCGAGGACTGCGCCACCGATGAGGCCGAGGACGGCGACGATGGCGAAGGGCACGAGGTACCACGTGGGAAGCAGCGTCGTGAGCGCACCGATCGGGTCGCTTGCGATCTTGCCGCTCAGGGTGTCGCTCGACCCGGCCAGCGCGATGCCGAAGATGATGAGCAGGGCAGGCGCGATCGCTCCGCCGAGCGTCGTCCAGCCGAAGACGCCGCGACCGGAGGAGGAGCGGGGCAGGTAGCGCGAGTAGTCGGCGGCGGTGTTGACCCAGCCGACGCCGAACCCGGTCGCGACGAGCGCCAGGGCACCGACGAACGCCTGCGTCGAGCCGCTCGGCAGCGCGGACACGCGGTCCCAGTTGATCTCGTCGAGGGTGAGCGCGAGGAAGCCCACCGTCAGCACCGCGGTCGCGATGGTGATGTAGGTCTGCAGCCGCATGATGACGTCGAAGCCGAGGACGCCGGCACCGATGACAAGGGCCGCTGTCACCAGGAAGGCCACGACCTTGGTCAAGTCACCGCCGCCCCATCCGAGCTCGGTGAAGACCGTCGCGGTGGCGAGGGACGAGAGCGCGACGAGGACGGTCTCCCAGCCGACGAGCAGCAGCCACGACAGGAACGCGGGCACCGCGTTGCCGGTGACGCCGAACGCCGCCCGGCTGATGACCATCGTCGGGGCGGAGCCGCGCTTGCCGGCCAACGCGATGAGACCGCAGAGCGCGAAGGAGAACACGACTCCGATCAGGGCGGCGATCGTGGCCTGCCAGAACGAGATGACGAAGCCGAGGACGAACGCGCCGTAGCTGATCGCCAGGACCGAGACGTTGGCGGCCGCCCATGGCCAGAACAGGTCGCTGGGCTTGCCCTTGCGTTCGGCCTCCGCGATGACGTTGATGCCGTTCTGCTCGACGGCCAGAACGCCGGTCTCGACCGGTGTGGCGGTCATGTCAGTCCCTCCAGAGACGATGTGCGGGTCAGCATGGGGTGGCCCCCGCGGTGTGCGAGGAGAGGAGCAGTCTTGCGAGCAGCTGGGCAGATCTCGCGGCTGTCCGCTCCGCGATCGCGACGACCTCGTCCGGGTCGAGCACCTCACCGGTGCCCTCACGGGTCGTGACCGCCGAGAGCCCGAACAGCTCGAGCCCCGCCTCGCGCGCCGCGATTGCCTCGACAACGGTCGACATGCCGACGAGGTCGGCCCCGAGGGTGCGCAGCATCTCGGTCTCGGCGGCGGTCTGGATCGCTGGGCCGGTCAGCTGCGCGTAGACGCCCTCGACGAGCGACGGGTCCAGCTCGCGGGCGAGCCGTCGGAGGCGCGGGCTCCACGCATCGGTCAGGTCGACGAACGAGGGGCCGACCAACGGCGAGACCTGCGTCCAGTTGATGTGGTCGGCAAGAACGGCTGCGGTACCTGGGGCCCAGTCCGGGCGCAGGCCACCGCTCGCATTGGTCAGCACGGCGAGGCGCGCTCCGGTGGCGGCGGCGGTGCGCACGGCATGGGCGACCGGGGCTGGCCCATGGCCCTCGTAGAGGTGTGTGCGGCCGAAGAACACGAGTACGGCGAGACCCTCGAGGTCATAGGAGCGGAGCAGTCCGCGGTGTCCCGGAGCGGTGAGGGGCAGGAAGCCCGGCAGCTGGGCAGTCGGGATCTCGGCGACGACCGACCCGAGCGAGTCGGCGGCGCGGTCCCAGCCGCTGCCCAGCACCACCGTCGCGTCGTGGCGGGTCACCCCGCTTCGCTGCGCGATCACGCCCGCTGCCCGAGCAGCTCGCTCCCGGGCGTCGTCCACGAGCGCAGCGTAGCGCCCGGCGCCGAGGAAGATCACGAACGCCACCCACCGGACCGCGGTGCCCGATCGAGCTAGAAACCTCGGAAGATGGCGCGCAGCCGGTCGAGCGGGGAGCCGTCACCGGTTGAGACCGGGGGAGTGTGCCGGGGGTCGAGCCGGCCATAGACCAGGCGCAGCAAGGCCTCTGCCGGGATCGTCAACTGGCCGTCCACGTCGGCGCCGTCGGTCAGCTCGCGGACACGTGCTTCGCTGTTGGTGAGCTCGAGCAGCAGCCCGCGCTCCGGCGCCGTGGTGTCGACCCGCAGCTTCAGCTGCTCGTCGTGCGGCTGCGCCGCGAACCGCAGGGTCACCGGCAGCACCTCCAGCAGGGCGGGAACGGCTGCGTCGGCGACCTCGGCGCTGTCGTCGAAGGCCACGGCGATGTCCCACCCGTGCATCGCGTGCTCGGCGATCCGCAGCCGCAGC
>JAVEDJ010000030.1 GCA_030841025.1 Actinomycetota bacterium | reverse complement strand
CTCGAGCGCGGCCCGGGCGAGGTCCTCGCGGGTGGTCCCCTGGTCCAGTCCTACCCAGGCGCCGCGGCTACCCGGCTGCGCGAGGCCGCCACGTTCCCCCGTGAGGAATGGCAGGAACGAGACCGTCGGCCGGACAGGCACGGGTCCATCGAGGATCGCCCGCAGGTCCGACCAGTCAAGGCCGAGCAGGCGGCGAGCCCACTCGACGGCCAGCCCGGCGTTCTGCACGGCGGCCATCGCGTACCAGCCTCCGTCCGCGTCGCCGTACAGGTGAGTCACTGGGTTCTCCACGGGCCGGGCATGTGCACCAGGCAGGAGCACCTGTGCGCCGGTCCCGAGGTTCACCTGCAGCGAGGCGTCTCCCCCGGCAGCGAGCAGGGCAGCGGGTGTGTCGCCGGCACCGGTCACGACGGGGACGTCGTCGGGTCCGCCGTCGATGAGCTTGGCCAGCCAGGACGTGGTCCCCATGACGGTGTCCGATGCAACGACCTCGGGCAGGAGTCGGTCGGGGACGCCGGTCCGGCGCGCGACCTGGCGGGCCCAGTTGTCTTCCGGGACGTCCCAGAGCAGCGTGCCCGAGGCGTCGCTGCGGTCGGTTACGGCGGCGCCGGTGAGTCCTACACGTAGTACGTCCTTGGGTAGGAGCGCTGTCTCCGCGGCGTCCGTGATCGCCGCTTCATGGGTGGCGAGCCAGCCGAGCAGGGGCCCGTACATGCCGGGAACGATGGGGTTGGCCAGGCGCGCCCGGTCGGTGGCGGGAAGGTCGCGCCAGCGGGACAGCTCGGCGTCGGCTCGTCGGTCGGGCCACAGCACAGCGGGGCGTAGCGGGGTCCCGGCCGCGTCGCACAGCACCACACCGTGCATCTGGCCTGCGAGACCGATGCCGTGCACCCCGACTTCACGCAGATGCGGCGACATGTCGGTGACCACGGTGGTGAGCGCCGCCCACCAGTCGGCGGGGTCGGTCTCGGCCCAGCCCTGCGTGGCGGCGTTGATCGGGTAGGTCGCCTCGCCCTGGGCAAGAAGTTGCCCGTCGTCACCGACGAGGGCGACCTTCAGGCCGCTGGTGCCGAGGTCGATGCCGAGGAAGGCGACATTGCCGGCCATGTCAGGTCACCTGCGCGCGAGGCGTTCCGCCATGAATGCGAACGCGGTCTCGGCGAGGTTGCGTGAGTCGTCCCACAGGTTGCGCCAGACGGCGAGGGTGTTGGACAGGTCGGGATGCACGACCGCGGAGGAGAAGCTCTCGAACGTGACCGGCCCGGTGTAGCCGATGTCGCGCACGGCGCCGAACAGGGCGTCGAAGTCGATGGTGCCGGTCCCGAGGTAACCGCGGTGCGACTCCCCGATGTGCAGGTATCCCAGCCGTCCCGCGGTTTGCTGTACCGGCTCCACGAAGCCATTCTCTTCGATGTTCATGTGGTAGCTGTCCAGGTGCGCGCCGATGTTTGCGCCGGTCTCATCGATCAGCGTCAGCATGTCCGCCGCGGTGTTGACGACGTTGGTCTCGTAACGGTTGACGACTTCGAGCGAGAGTGACAGTCCGGCGTCGCCGGCCTGCTTCGCCAGCCAGGCCATCGACTCGGTGACGTGCCCGCGGCCGGTGGCGGTGATGGGACGCGGGTACTTGCCGAGCTTGGAGTACAGGACGCCGACCAGGTGCGCGGCGCCCATGTCGTGGGCGGCTTCCACCGCGGCGGCGAGCCGGTCGCGGCCGGCCGCCACGATGGCCGGGTCCTCGCTGGAGACGTCGGTGGTGTCGTCCAGGCCGAGGGAGCAGGCGGACCCGAGGCCGTTGTCCTCGAGCAACCGTCGGGTCATGGCGGTGTCGACGGTGCTGGGGTCGAGGATGGGTACCTCGATGAGGTCATAGCCGACCTGGGCGGTGGACTCGATGGCGTAGCGGGCGGAGCGCTCGCTCCAGTCGCCGACCCATACGAGGGCATGGCAGCCGAGGGGGTTCATGTGGACCTTCCAATGTCTTGCGTGTGTGGTGGGGTGGGTCAGCTGCGGCGTCAAGCAGGGATGGCGCCGGTGACCAGGCCGACGAGCTCCTGGCCGGTGGTGTCGGCGACGTTGCGGTAACCGACGCTCTTGCCGGCCCGCATCGCCCACACGCCATCGGCGATGCGCATGATCTGGTCGAAGTTGTGGCTGATGAGCAGGATCGTCATGCCGCTATCGCGCAGCCCGCGGATCAGATCCTCGACCCGTGCAGTCTCCTGGACGCCGAGGGCAGCGGTGGGCTCGTCCATGATGACGATCTTGGAGCCCCACCCGGCGGCCCGTGCGATGGAGACCGCCTGCCGCTGCCCGCCGGACAGGCGCCGGACTCGGGAGGTCACCGAAGGGACGTTGATCGCGAGCGCCGAGACCATCTCCTTGGCTTGGCTGCGCATGCCGCGCCGGTCCAGCAGCTGCACGGGGCCGAAACCGCGGGTCTTCTCGCGGCCGAGGAAAAGGTTCTGCCAGACGGTGAGGTCGTCCACCAGCGCCAGATTCTGGTGAACGGTCTCGATCCCGGCGTCGCGGGCCTGTGTCGGGGAGTGAAAGCTGACCGGCTGGCCGTCGAGCTCGACCGTTCCGCCGTCGGGTTTGTGTACCCCGCACAGGCAGCGGATCAGGGTGGACTTCCCGGCGCCGTTGTCACCAATGAGGGCGGTCACCTTGCCCCGGGGGAGCCGGATGGATGCTTCCTTGACGGCGTGGACGCTGCCGAAGCTCTTGCGGAGGCCGTCAACGACCAGGACATCGTCTTGTTCCTTGGCGGTGGGGAGGCGGCTGCCGGTGATGGTGGTCACTTTTGGAACCTCGTCAGGAAGGCAGCGAGCACCACGACGATGCCGACTGCGAGCGGCTGGTAGAACTGCGATACGCCGAGCAGCGTGAGGCCGTTCACGAGCGATGCCAGCAGGAGCGCTCCGACGACCGGGCCGATGATGGTGGCGCGACCGCCGAACAGGCTTACTCCGCCGAGTACGACGGCGGCCACCGAGTTGAGAAGGAAGCTGGTGTTGCTGGCCGGTTCGGCCGCCCCGACCCGGGCGACGAGCAGGACGGCGGCGAGGCCGGCAAGCAGACCCGAGATCAGGTAGACCGACATCTTCACGCGAACGTTGCGCACTCCGGTGGAGCGCGCTGCGTCGGTCGAGCCTCCGACGGCGAGCAGGTGTACGCCGAGGCGCGTACGGAACAGCACCACGTGCGCGGTCACGGCGACGACGGCCGCGACGAGCACCGACCAGCTGATGATGCCGATGCCGCTGGCGGACAGATCGAGCATGAACTTGCTCAGGACCGGCTGCGGCTTGCCGTCGGCCAGGATGAGCGCCAGGCCGGACGCGGCCGACAGCGTGCCGAGGGTGACGATGAAGTCGGTGATACCTCCCTTGGCGACGATCGCGCCGTTCACAAGACCGACGGCGGTCGCCGCTGCCACCCCAGCGAGGATGGCCCACCCGATGCCGGCGCCAGAGGAGTACACCTGCCCCAGCACGACCGCGCCGAGGGTCATGGTGGAGGCAACCGACAGGTCGATTCCGGCGGTCGCCACGACGAAGGTCTGCGCGACGGCGAGGACCACGAGGATGGCACTGGCCTGAAGGATGGCCTCGATGTTGCCGGTGGTCAGGAACGTCGAGTCGGCCGCGCCGAACACGACCACGAGCAGGAGCAGGGCAGCCGGGGCGGCGAGCTCGGGCCAGGGCGCGGCAGCGAGCCGTTCCCCCAGGCGCGGCCGGTCGGCCGTGGCGACGGCGGTCATCACGTACCTCCTTGTGTGGGCGGTCGCATTGCCGTCACTTGGTCAGCGCGTCGAGCGGGTTCGTGAACGTCGCGAAGGGAGCAGGGAACTTCGCGATGGCCTGGTCGGCGACGTCCTTGGTGACCAGCGCGGTCGGAGCCTGGATGTTCTTGGGCAGCGTCTTGCCGGCGGCGGCCGCCTCGCAGGCCTGGACCCCCATGGAACCGATGGCGTACGGGTACTGCGCGACGGTGGCGGTGAGGTCCCCGGACTTGACGCCTTCGAGGGCGTCCTTGTTGCCGTCGACACTGATGACTGCGACCTGGCCGGTCTTCTTGGCGTTGGCGACCGCCCGCGCGATGCCCAGGCCCATGTCGTCGTTGGCGGCGAAGAACCCCTTGAGGTCGGGGTGTGCGCGCATGATGTCGGTGGCCGCGGTCAGCGCCTTCTGCCGTTCCCAGTCCGCTGCGACCGTCTGCACGACGCTCACGCTGGTTCCGACGCCCTCCTTGAACCCGTCGAGACGGGCGGCGCTGGTGACGTCGCCGGCGATGCCGCCGATGAGGGCAACCTTGCCGCCGGTCACGGTCTTCACCATCTCCGCGCCGGCCTTCTTGCCGGCCTCGACGTTGTCCGTGCCAATGTAGGTGGCAACCTCGAGCCCCGCCGTCTTCGCGGCGGCTGCGTCGACCGGACTGTCGATGTTGACGATCGGCGTCTTCTTCCTGGCGATCTGGGCCAGGCTCTGCACCAGGTTGTTGCCGGAGATGGGATTGACGACGAAGCAGTCGAAGCTCTGCCCGGCCATCGCGGTGAGCTTCTCCGCCTGCCCCGTGGTGTCCGTGATGCTGGTGGCCGCCTGCACCGTGACCTTGGCGCCATCAGCCGTGGCCTGGGCCTTGATGCCGTTCTCCATGGCCTGGAAGAACGGGTTGTCCAGCCCCTTGATCACGGCCCCGACGTTGGCCCCCTCCTTGGCCGAGCCTCCGGCGCTTGAGCTGGTGGACCCCCCGTCGGACCCGCCGCAGGCGGCGAGCAGCAGGGCCGCGGAGGTGAGGGCGGCGGCGGACAGTACGGCGCGGGGGTGGATGTGAGAGAACATTTGTGGGCGCCTCCTTTGCGTCTATCGCTAGACAATAAGAACGTGTTAGAGCGAAGTCAATAGACTTAAACAGATTGCTTTGAGTCCTCGCCAGGCCGTAAAGTGAGGCCATGGCGACAGTGCAGGCTCTCGGCAACCTGGAAGGCGCCGTTGACCAAGGAACCGCCGAGCTGCTCAACATCTTTCGCACCACAGGGCCTTTGACGCGCGCCGACGTCTCGGAGCACACCGGATGGGCCCGCATGACCGTCAACAGCCGTCTGGATCGACTGGTCGAGGCGGGGCTGCTGGAGGCCGACGGCCTCACGTCCGCCAGCCGGGGGCGACCGGCGGCACAGTTCCGGTTCAACCCCGCGCGTGGGGTGCTGCTGGTGGCCGACATCGGCGCCTCGGGCATGCGGCTGGCGCTGTGCGACCTGGCCGGCGAAGTACATCGGCGCGTCGACGCGCCGGTCGACATTGCCGCGGGACCGGACGTAGTCCTCGGCGAGGTCGAGCGTCGGTTCGACCAGATGCTCGGCGACCAGGCCCTGGCCGGGTCGGTCTGGGGCGTCGGTATCAGCCTGCCCGGGCCGGTCGAGTTCGCCACAGGCACTGTCGTCGAGCCGCCGATCATGACCGGCTGGAACGGGACCCGCGTGCCCGACCGCCTCGGCGCACACTTCGATGTTGCCGTATTCGTCGAGAACGACGTCAACGCGATGGCCCTGGGCGAACAACGAGCCTGCTACCCGCAGGTGCGCGACCTGCTCTTCCTCAAGACCGGCACAGGCATCGGCGCCGGCATCATCGCCAATGGCAGCCTGCTGCGCGGCGCGCAAGGGACGGCCGGCGACATCGGGCACACATGGGCCGATGCCGAGGACGCGCACGCGCGGCGGCCCCTGTGCCGCTGCGGCAAACAAGGCTGCGTCGAGTCCTACGCCAGCGGCTGGGCGATCGTCAGAGACCTTGCCACCGCTGGTCAGCCCATCGAAACCGTCGACCAGGCCGTCGAGCGGGTCATCTTCGGCGACCCGCTCGCCACCAGCCTGCTGCGCGACGCCGGCCGCGTGGTCGGCTCTAGCCTTGCGCACATGGTCAGCGTGCTCAACCCGTCCGTGGTCGTCGTGGGAGGACAACTGGCAGCGGCCGGCGAGCACTTCCTGGGCGGACTACGCGAGCGCGTCTACGCCCGGTCCCTCCCCCTGGCGACCCGCGACCTGCAAATCACTCGTAGCAAGCTCGACGGCGACGCGGGTGTCATCGGTCTGGCCCACGGCCTCGCGGACGCCGTGCTGTCCCCCGCCAATCTCACCGAACCGGGCAGAGAGCTTGCGCGGCGGGCCTAGCTGTCAGCGCAGCTAGTGCACAGCTGTGCCGGCGGCAGCAGCAGCACTGGTTCTTCGCGGCGGAGTAGCGCCCGACTCCCTGGCCTCGCCGTTGCCCCCGTGACGTCACGGGACCGCCACGCCCGTGCACGGCGTCGCGGTCCCTGGCTTCATTGTGCCGACGCGTGGTACGACCGTCCGGACTGTCCTTGTCGTGAAACGTCGCGACTCTGTAGGCGCCGTGTCCTTGTCGGGTCACTCCGCTCAGGTTTCGGACATGGTCGGCGACGCTGAGA
>JAVEDJ010000375.1 GCA_030841025.1 Actinomycetota bacterium | reverse complement strand
GCACGATCCTGGAGCACTCGCAGACGAGTGCGGCTGGACTGGCAGCGGCCATCGCGGACGCGGCCCGCGCCTTCGCGGCTGGGGCGACAAGCGATGACATGGCGGTCGTCGTCCTGCGAGTCACCGGCCTCTGAGCAGCCCGACGCCTACGATCACGTCGTGGAGCGCCGGATCTTCGGGATCGAGAACGAGTACGGCGTGACCTGCACCTTCCGCGGGCAGCGACGGCTGAGCCCTGACGAGGTTGCCCGCTACCTCTTCCGGCGCGTCGTCTCCTGGGGACGCAGCTCGAACGTGTTCCTGCGCAACGGCGCCCGGCTCTACCTGGACGTGGGCAGCCACCCGGAGTACGCGACCCCCGAGTGTGACGACATCCGCGAGCTCGTGGTCCACGACAAGGCGGGGGAGCGGATCCTCGAGGGCTTGCTGGTGGACGCCGAGCGACGGCTCCGTGAAGAGGGCATCGCCGGCGACGTCTACCTGTTCAAGAACAACACCGACTCGGCCGGCAACAGCTACGGCTGCCACGAGAACTACCTGGTGGGACGGCACGGGGAGTTCACCCGGCTGGCCGACGTGCTCATCCCCTTCCTGGTCTCGCGGCAGATCATCTGCGGCGCCGGCAAGGTGCTGCAGACGCCCCGCGGCGCCGTGTTCTGCGTGAGCCAGCGGGCCGAGCACATCTGGGAGGGCGTCTCGTCGGCCACCACCCGGTCCCGGCCCATCATCAACACCCGCGACGAGCCGCACGCCGACGCCGAGCGGTACCGCCGGCTGCACGTCATCGTCGGCGACTCGAACATGAGCGAGACGACGACGCTGCTCAAGCTCGGTGCGACCGACCTCGTGCTGCGGATGATCGAGGCCAACGTCGTCATGCGCGACCTGACGCTCGAGAACCCCATCCGCGCCATCCGCGAGATCAGCCATGACATCACCGGACGGCGCAAGGTGCGGCTGGCCAACGGCCGGGAGGCCAGTGCGCTGGACATCCAGACCGAGTACCTCACCAAGGCGCGCGACTTCGCGTCGCGACGGGGCCTGGACGAGGGCCTGGTCAAGCAGGTTCTGGACCTGTGGGAACGCACGCTGGCGGCCGTCGAGAGCGGCAACCTCGACTCCGTGGCCACCGAGATCGACTGGGTGATCAAGCACAAGCTGATCGAGCGGTACAGCGCCAAGCACGACCTGTCGCTCGCGTCGCCCCGCATCGCGCAGATCGATCTCGCCTACCACGACATCTCGCGTGACCGGGGGCTGTTCTACCTGCTGCAGAACCGCGGGCAGGCCGAACGGGTCGCGCGCGACCTGGAGATCTTCCAGGCCAAGTCGGTGCCCCCGCAGACGACCCGCGCCCGGCTCAGGGGCGAGTTCATCCGCCGGGCCCAGGAGCGGCGGCGTGACTTCACCGTCGACTGGGTCCATCTCAAGCTCAACGACCAGGCCCAGCGCACCGTGCTGTGCAAGGACCCGTTCCGCTCCGTCGACGACCGCGTGGAGAAGCTGATCGCGAGCATGTGACCTGCTCCACCCGCCGTCGCCCGGGCCGGTCGGCGAAACCAGGTTATGGTGGATTGATCCCCCTTCCCCGATCCCTGAGGTTCTTTCGTGCGCCGTCTCGCTGTGCTGTTGGTTTCTCCCGTGCTGGTTGCGGGACTGCTCTCCGGTTGCGGGGGCGGTTCCGGGACGAGCGCCGAGGAGCAGGGTCTGCCGGCCGTGACCGGGTCCTACGGCGACAAGCCGAAGGTCAAGGTCGACAAGACCGTGAAGGCCGGCAAGACCGTGAAGACGGCCGTCCTCAAGGAGGGCAAGGGGCCGGTCGTAGCCAAGGGTGACCTGCTGGTCGCCGACTACCTGGGCTCGATCTACAAGTCGGGCAAGGTCTTCGACAACTCCTACGACCGCAAGGCGCCCGCCGCGTTCACCCTGAAGTCGGGTCAGAACGGCGTCATCTCGGGCTGGGTCACGGCGCTCGCGGGCAAGAAGATGGGCAGTCGGGTCCTGATGGTGCTCCCGCCCAAGGCGGGCTACGGCGCGACCGGCAACCCGCAGGCCGGCATCAAGGGCACCGATTCGCTGGTCTTCGTGGTGGACCTGATCGCGCGCTACGGCGCCAAGTCGAGCACGCCCGCCCCCAAGCCGGTGAGCGGGTTGCCCAAGGACTTGCCGACCGTTACCGGCGCCTGGGGCGCCGAGCCCAAGATCACCGTGCCCAAGGGCACGACCCCGCCGAAGGCGCCCGCGGTCAAGGTCGTGGCCACCGGATCGGGCGAGAAGATCGCCAAGGGCAACCTGCTGGTCGTGCAGTACACCGCCAGCAGCTGGGCCAACACCCTGCTGAGCAAGACCTGGGGCGTGCAGGGCCCGCAGGGCGTTCCCGTCGGAGCGGCCGACGGCCAGCCGAACCCGTTCGACCTCCTGCTCGGCACCCCCGTCGGCAGCCGCGTGCTGCTCACACTGCCCGCCCAGGCCGGCAAGGACGCCGCCAAGGAGAGCGTGGCGGTCGTGATCGACGTCCTCGGCCAGAACGGCACCGCCAAGAAGGAGAGCTCCTGATGAGCGAGCAGCTGGCCAAGCCGGAGATCGACTTCCCGGAGGGCGCACCGCCCACCGACCTCGAGATCACCGACCTCACCGAGGGCGAGGGCGAGGAGGCCACACCCGGCCGGACCGCCGTCGTCCACTACGTCGGCGTGGCCTACTCCACCGGCGAGGAGTTCGACGCGTCCTGGAACCGCGGGGAGCCGTTCGCGTTCCCCCTGGGTGCCGGCCAGGTCATCGCGGGCTGGGACCGGGGCGTCCAGGGCATGAAGGTCGGCGGCCGCCGCCGCCTGGTGATTCCTGCCGAGCTCGGGTACGGCGACCGGGGTGCGGGCGGCGCGATCGCGCCCGGCGAGACCCTCATCTTCGTGGTCGACCTGCTCGACCTGCGCTGACCTCGAGCTGCTGACCTGCGCTGATCCCGGCGTGCTGACCCCGGCGTGCTGACCCCGGCGTGCTGACCTCGCTGAGCACCCGAAAGGGACGCGAGCCGGTCGTCCGACAACCGATAGGTTCTGGCGTTGTGTCGGCACAGAAGACGGAGCGGTTGCTCAACCTCGTGATCTGCCTGCTCTCCACCCGGCAGTTCCTCGCGAAGGAGCAGATCCGCCTCGCGGTTCCGCAGTACGCCGACTGCCCCACGGATGAGGCCTTCGACCGCATGTTCGAGCGGGACAAGGAAGAGGTCCGCGAGATGGGGATCCCGCTCCAGACGGGCAGCAACGACGCGTGGTTCGAGGACGAGATCGGCTACCGCGTCGACCGCGCTGCCTACGCCCTGCCCGAGGTGCCCTTCGAGCCGGACGAGCTGGCCGTGCTCAGCCTGGCCTCGCGGGTCTGGCAGCAGGCCACCTTGGCCGGCCCCGCCTCCCGGGCCCTGCTCAAGCTGAAGGCGGCCGGCGTGGAGGCCGATGACGCCAGCCTCGCGGGCGTCGAGCCGCGGGTGGGCACCAGCGAACCGGCTTTCGAAGGCCTGTACGCCGCCGTGCGCGACCGTCGACCGGTCACCTTTCCCTACCGCGCCGGCCGGGCCGGCCAGGTCGTCGAACGACACCTGGAGCCGTGGGGCATCGTCTCCTGGCACGGCCGGTGGTACGTCGTCGGCCACGACCGCGACCGCGGCGCCACGCGGGTCTTCCGCCTCTCGCGCGTGGCGGGGCCGGTCACCCACGTCGGCTCTCCGGGGGAGGTCGTCGTGCCCGACGGCGTCGACATCCGCAGCCAGGTGGCCGTCCTCGCGCAGGAGCAGCCCCGGGGACAGGCCACCCTGTGGGTGCGGCCCACCGCTGGTGTGGGCATCCGACGCCGCGCGACCGCCGAGCGGCGCGGGGCGGCGGCCGACGGGTGGGACGAGGTGCTGGTGGGCTTCAGCGATCCCGAGTCGTTGGCTGCCGAGCTGGCCGGATACGGCCCCGACGTGGTGGTGGCGGGACCGGAAGCCGTGCGCGACGCCGTCGTACGCCGTCTCACGGCCGTGCTCGAGACCGCCTCGTGAGCAGCCCCGGATCCGCCACCGAGCGGCTCTCCCGGCTGCTCGCGATGGTGCCCTACCTGGTGAGCCGGCAGGGCATCCCGCTGACCGAGGCGGCGAAGGAGATCGGGATCAGCGAGGTCGCGCTGATCAAGGACCTCGAGCTGCTGTTCGTCTGCGGCACACCCGGGCACATGCCCGACGACCTGATCGACGCGGAGTGGGACGACGGGCACGTCTACCTGCGCAACGCCGACACGCTCGCGCGCCCGCTACGGCTGGGCGTCGATGAGGCACTCGCCCTCATCGTGGGGCTCCGAGCCCTGGTCGAGGTGCCGGGACTGCACCACCGCGACGCGCTCGAGCGCACCATGGCCAAGCTGGAGGCCGCCGCCGGTGACGCCGCGCTGACCAGCGCCCAGGTCAGCGTGGAGGTCGAGGGGGAGTCGGAGGTACTGGCGGCCGCTCGACGGGCGCTGGCCGGGTCGCGCCGCCTGCACCTGACCTACTTCGTGCCCACCCGCGACGAGACGACCGAGCGGGACGTCGACCCGATGCGCGTGGTCCTCATGGACGGCCGCTGGTACCTCGAGGGCTGGTGCCGTCGGGCCGAGGCCGTGCGCCTGTTCAGGCTGGATCGGGTGGTCGCGATCGAGATGCTCGACGTCCCCGCCGACGTGCCCAGCGAGGCCACGGCCCGCGACCTGGACGCAGGCCTTTTCGTCGCATCGCCCGAGGACATCGTTGTCGTGCTCGAGCTCGACCCGCCGGCGCACTGGGTGGCGGACTACTACCCGGTCGAGTCGGTGGAGGACCTGCCCGACGGGCGGCTGATCGTGCGGCTGCGGGCAGCCGACACGCGTTGGTTGCGGTCGCTGGTGCTGCGGCTGGCGGGGGCGGCCCGGGTGCTCGACCCGCCCGAGCTGCGGGAGGCCGTCCGGACCCGGGCGAGCGACGCCCTGGCCGCGTACCGCTGAGGCGCCGCTTGTCGAGGGGTCTCCTCCGTTAGGACGAGACCCCATGGTCCCTAGGACCCGTTTTTCTCAAGCGCCTCCGGATGCCTGCCGAAGGGGTCATTGTCGGCTCAAGAAACACCCGTCCGGGATCCATCAGAGCCGCGGGAGAGGAGGCGAGTGACCATGACCACGATCAAGACCTCGTGCCCGGTGTGCGGCGACGTCGAGCTCAAGCCGGCCCAGATGCGCCTCATCGTGTGCTCCCGCGCGGAATGGTCGTACTACGCCTTCCCCTGCACCACCTGCCACGAGGAGATCAAGAAGCCGGCCGACGACGAGATCGTCGCCCTGCTGGTCTCCGGCGGCGTCGTCGCCGAGCACTGGGTGATCCCCGCCGAGGCCCTGGAGGAGCACGGCGGCGCTGTCATCACCTACGACGACGTGCTCGACTTCGCGCTCGTCCTCGACCGGGTCGACCTGCTCGCCGCCATGATCACGCCCCGCGTCGGCGCCTGAACTCGCCGCCCGGGCAGCGGCTATCCTCGCCGGATGCGCTGGGTGCTGCTGTGGATCGTCCTCGTGCTCGCCGCCGGCGTCGTACTCGGGCTGCTGGGCCGGAGTCTGTGGCGCAAGACCAAGACGCTGACCGCTGAGCTGAGCGCCGCCAGCGACCGCCTCGCCGCCGTCTCCGCCACTCTCGCGGAGCTCGCCGGGCCGTCACCTGCCGATAGGCTCGACCTCACACGCGACGTCACTCGCGACCCAGCCGCGAACGAGCACCCCGGGACCGCGCCGGCCACCCGGCGGCAACGAACCGTTCATGCGTCTCCCGGGCGCTGAGGCAGGCCAGGACATACGATCAGGACCAGCGGACAACGCTGACCTCAAACGCCGTGGAGTAGACATCATGCGAAACATCCAAGCTCCCGAGATCATCCTGATCCTCGTGGTGCTCGTCCTGCTGTTCGGTGCCAAGAAGCTGCCGGACCTCTCCCGCAGCCTCGGTCGCTCGATGCGCATCTTCAAGTCCGAGGTCAAGGAGATGAAGCACGACGACGAGCCGGACAAGCCCGCACCGACCGCCGACACGCGCGAGATCGAGGGCACCATCCACCGGGCGGACCCGCCGGCTGCGCCGCGCCAGCCCGTGCCCGAGGCCGAGCGACGCGACTCCTGAACCTCAGCTGACCCGTGACCGAAACCGTGGCGCGGCCGGCCTCGGGAGCGGAGGCCGGCGATCCTGAGGGGCGCATGCCCCTCGTCGCCCACCTGCGCGAGCTGCGCCGTCGGCTGACCCGCGCGGTCCTGGCGATCGTCCTGGGCGCCGTGATCGCGGCGTTCTTCTACAAGCCGCTGTTCGACCTGCTCGTCCAGCCGTTCTACACGATGGCCGCGCGGTACGAGGCCGAGGGCGCGACGGTCACCCTCAACTTCAACGGGGTCGGCGACCCCTTCTCCTACGCGCTCAAGATCTGCGCGATGGCAGGCATCTTCTTCGCCTGCCCCGTCTGGATGTACCAGCTGTGGGCCTTCGTCGCACCCGGGCTGCACAAGACCGAGAAGCGCTGGGGCATCGGGTTCGTCCTCGTCAGCGTCCCGCTGTTCCTCGGCGGCGCGGTGCTCGCCTACATCTTCCTGCCCAAGGGCTTCGACCTGCTCATCGGCTTCAACCCCGCGCCGAAGAAGGTCGCGAACATCGTCAGCCTCAACAACTACCTGTCGTTCGTGCTGCGCATGTTCCTGGTCTTCGGCATCGCCTTCGTGATGCCGGTGTTCCTCGTCGCGCTCAACCTGGTCGGCGTCATCAGCGGGCGTGCGCTGTTCAAGGCGTGGCGCCCTACGATCCTCGGTGCCTTCGTCTTCGCGGCCGTTGCCACCCCGTCGGGTGACCCCTGGACGATGACCGCCCTCGCCGTCCCCATGCTGCTGCTCTACACGATCGCTGCCACCATCTGCCTGTTCATGGATCGGCGCCGCCGTCGCGCCGGCGTCGACGGCCTCGACTACGACGCGATCGACGACGACGCGGCCTCGCCGCTGGACGACCGGCCCGAAAGCCCTTCCCGCCCGAGCCGCGTCGACGACGAGGACGACATCACCTGACCGCTACGGTTCGGGCGTGACCGCGTCCGGCCGGGAGATGGCGCTGCTCGTCAACCCGACGTCCGGCAAGGGCAGGGGCGCCCGTCTCGCCGATCCGGTCGCGGAGCGGCTCCGTGACGCAGGAGCTTCGGTCGACCTCATCGTGGGCCGGGACGCCGACGAGGCGTTCGACAAGGTCCGCGACCGCGTGGCGCGCGGGGTGGACACGCTCGTGGCCGTCGGCGGCGACGGTCTGGTCAACATGGCGCTGCAGGTCGTGGCCGGCACGTCGGTCCCGCTGGGGGTCGTGCCCGCCGGCACCGGCAACGACTTCGCTGGTGCACTGGGGCTCTCACTGAGCGACCCGCTGGCGGCCACGGAGCACATCCTCCGGTGCAGGGCACGCGAGGTGGACCTCGGCCGGGCGGCCGGGCGATGGTTCGGCGGCGTCCTGGGCTCTGGCTTCGACTCGCTGGTCAACGAGCGCGCGAACCGCATGTCGTGGCCACGTGGACGTGCCCGGTACAACCTGGCCATCCTGGCCGAGCTGCGCACGTTCCGGCCGGTGCCGTTCGAGCTCGTGGTCGACGGCGAGACCTGGCAGACCGAGGCGATGCTCGTGGCGGTGGGGAACGGCCCGTCGTACGGCGGCGGCATGCGGGTGTGCCCCGACGCGCGCCTCGACGACGGCCTGCTGGACGTGACCGTGCTCGGTCCCATCTCCAAGCCCGAGTTCATCCGGGTCTTCCCGACCGTCTACCGGGGCAGGCATGTGAGCCATCACGCGGTCACTGTCCGCCGGGCCCGGCGAGTGAGCCTGCGGGCCGACGGGGTCACGGCGTACGCCGACGGCGAGCGGGTGGCAACGCTGCCGGTGACCTGTGAGGCGGTGCCGCGGGCGGTGCGGGTGCTGGCCCCTGGGTCCTCCTCGTAGATTGGGAGGATGACCAGCCCAGCCGAGAGCTATTCCGCGGCGCGTAGCCGGCAGGCACGGGCCGCCACCGAGCTGGGCAGGTTCGAGGCGCAGTACCCCTTCGGGCTCGATCCCTTCCAGGTACGCGCGTGCCAGGCGCTCGAGGCGGGCGACGGCGTGCTGGTCGCGGCGCCCACCGGTGCGGGCAAGACCGTCGTGGGGGAGTTCGCAGTTCACCTGGCGCTGGCCGAGGGACGCAAGTGCTTCTACACGACCCCGATCAAGGCGCTGTCCAACCAGAAGTACGCCGACCTGGTGCGTCGGCACGGCGCCGAGAACATCGGGCTGCTGACCGGCGACAACTCCATCAACTCCGAGGCACCCGTGGTCGTCATGACGACCGAGGTGTTGCGCAACATGCTCTACGCGGGTTCCCCGACGTTGCGTGGCCTCGGGTACGTCGTCATGGACGAGGTCCACTACCTCTCCGACCGCTTCCGCGGCGCCGTCTGGGAGGAGGTCATCATCCACCTGCCCGAGTCGGTGCGGCTGGTCTCGTTGTCGGCGACCGTGAGCAACGCCGAGGAGTTCGGCGACTGGCTCGTGACGGTGCGCGGGCACACCGCGGTCATCGTCGAGGAGCACCGGCCGGTGCCGCTGTGGCAGCACGTGCTGACCAGCAACCGCATGTACGACCTGTTCGTCGACGACGAGCACCACAAGGTCAACCCCGAGCTCGTCCGCCTCGCGCGCGAGGACGCGCAGGTGGCACGCAACGGCGATCGCAGGCCCTCGCGCGGCGGTCACCGGCCGCGCCGGGTGCGCTGGCCGAGCCGCGTCGAGACGATCGAGCGCCTCGACGACGAGGCGCTGCTGCCGGCCATCACCTTCATCTTCAGCCGCGCTGGCTGCGACGCGGCCGTCGAGCAGTGCCTGCACGCGGGCCTGCGGCTGCTGACCCCCGAGGAGCGCGACGAGGTGCGCTCCTACGTGCAGGCGCGGACGGCCGACATCCCGGAGGAAGACCTCGGGGTGCTCGGCTACCACCAGTGGCTCGAGGGCCTCGAACGTGGCCTGGCGGCGCACCACGCCGGCATGCTGCCAACCTTCAAGGAGATCGTGGAGGAGCTGTTCGTACGCGGCCTGGTCAAGGCCGTGTTCGCAACCGAGACGCTCGCCCTCGGCATCAACATGCCGGCCCGTTCGGTCGTGCTCGAACGCCTGGTCAAGTGGAACGGCGAGGCGCACGTCGACGTGACGCCGGGGGAGTACACCCAGCTGACCGGTCGGGCCGGCCGCCGCGGCATCGACGTCGAGGGGCACGCGGTGGTCGTCTGGCACCCGGGCATCGACCCGGCCGGCCTCGCGGGCCTGGCCAGCACACGCACCTATCCACTTCGGTCCAGCTTCCGGCCGTCGTACAACATGGCCGTCAACCTCGTCGGTCAGGTCGGGCGAGCACGCGCCCGCGCGCTGCTCGAGTCGTCGTTCGCGCAGTTCCAGGCGGACCGGGCGGTGGTAGGCCTGGCCCGGCAGGTGCGGCGCAACGAGGAGGCCCTCGAGGGCTACCGCGAGGCGATGAGCTGCCACCTGGGGGACTTCGAGGAGTACGCCGCCCTGCGCAACGCGATTGCCGACCGCGAGGCCTCGCTGAGCCGTGACGGCGCGGCCCACCGCAAGGCGGCTGCTGCCGCGTCGCTCGAGAAGCTCAAGCCGGGCGACGTCATCCGTGTTCCGGGAGGCCGGCGGGCCGGTCTGGCGGTAGTGCTCGACCCAGGCGTCGCGGGCGGGTTGGACGGACCGCGGCCGACCGTGCTGACGAGCGAGCGGCAAGTGCGCCGACTCTCGCTCGTCGACTTCCCGACGCCGGTCGAGTCGCTGCACCGGCTGCGCATCCCCAAGTCGTTCAACGCCCGCAACCCGGCGCAGCGTCGCGACCTCGCCTCGACGTTGCGCAACGCGCGCGTGGAGGACAGTCCGGGCGCGGCCCGGCCACGACGCACCCGGTCGCTGGCCGCCGACGATGCCGAGCTGTCCAGGCTGCGGGCCGAGCTGCGCGCCCATCCGTGCCACGGCTGTGCTGACCGCGAGGACCATGCCCGCTGGGCCGAGCGCTACCGACGGCTGCGCCGCGAGACCGACGGGCTCGAGCGTCGGGTCAGCAACCGCACCAACACCATCGCGCGCACCTTCGACCGCATCACCTCGTTGCTGGAGGAGCTCGGTTACCTCGAGGACGACAGCGTGACCCCGGCCGGTCGACGGCTCGCCGCGATCTACACCGAGCTCGACCTCGTGGCCGCCCAGTCCCTGCGCGAGGGCGTGTGGAGCGGGTTGGACGCCAAGGACCTCGCGGCCTGCGTCTCGGCTCTCGTGTTCGAGTCGCGGCAGAGCGATGACGCGGGGTCGCCGCGGCTGCCTGGCGGGCGGGTACGGGACACGCTCGGTGAGATGGTCCACCTCTGGGCGGAGCTCGAGGCCCGCGAGCACGAGCACCGGCTGGAGAGCCCCCGGGAGCCGGACCTCGGCTTCGTCTGGGCGACGCATCGCTGGGCCAGCGGGCAGCGGCTGGAGACCGTGCTGCAGGAGAGCGACATGCAGGCCGGCGACTTCGTCCGGTGGACCAAGCAGGTGATCGACCTGCTGGGCCAGATCGCGGTGGCGGCCGATGCCGGCGGCGAGGGCCCGGCCG
>JAVEDJ010000250.1 GCA_030841025.1 Actinomycetota bacterium | reverse complement strand
CCTCGCCGACGAGGTCGAGCGCGACCTCATCGGTCGCAACGTGCTGGCCGGACGGTGGACGTTCCAGGTCGTCGAGGAGTACGACGACGGCTACTACGCGGCACTGAAAGACATGGAGCGGAGGGCTCGTGAGCGGCTGGTCGCCGGCCGGCGTCACGTCGCGGAGGCGGAGCTCAAGCAGCGTCGCCGCACACCCGGTCGGCCCGGGCATGAGAGCGGGCCGGAACGATGAGCATGCCGACTCGAATCGCCGTCACCGGAGCCAGTGGCAACGTCGGCACCGCGCTGCTGCGTCACCTCGCCGAGGCAGCCCCCGACGTCCAGGTCGTCGGCATCTGTCGTCGGCCGCCCAGGGGCGGCGATCCCGCCTACGACCGGGTGCAGTGGGCCGCCATCGACATCACGGATCGCAGCGCCGCCGACCAGCTCGCCGAGGCTTTTGTCGGCGTCGAGGCAGCCGTGCACCTGGCCTGGGCGATCCAGCCGAGCTGGGATCCCGGCCTGCTGGAGCGCACCAACGTCGCAGGCAGCCGTACGGTCTTCGAGTCGGCGATCACGGCCGGCGTCGGCCACCTGGTGCACGCGTCGTCGGTCGGCGTCTACAGCCCGGGGCCCAAGGATCGGCCGGTGGACGAGTCCTGGTCGAGAGACGGAGTGCCCGGTTCGTCGTACAGCCAGCACAAGGCCGCGGTGGAGCACGCGCTGGACGGGCTCGAACGACGGCCCGACGCGCCGGTCGTCGCCCGCATCCGGCCGGGGCTGATCTTCCAGCGCGAGGCGGGCAGCGAGGTCGCGCGCTACTTCCTCGGACGCCTGGCGCCGACCCGCCTGATCGGGCGTCGACGTCTTCCCCTCCTGCCAGTTCCGGACGAGGCAGTGTTCCAGGCCGTCCACGCGAGCGACGTGGCCGATGCCGTGCATCGGATCCTGGAACTCCGGTCGATGGGGGCGTTCAACGTTGCGGCGCCGCCCGTCATGACCCCGGAGCGGCTGGCCGAGGTGTTCCATGCCCGGCGGATCGCGCTGTCCGGGCGCCTGGTCCGGCGCGCGGCCGATCTGACGTGGCGTGCGCACCTGCAGCCGACCGACGCCGGCTGGGTGGACCTGGCCTTCCATGCACCCGTCATGTCGACCGCCCGCGCGCGGGACGAGCTCGGGTGGGTGGCGAGGGTCGACGCGCGGGCCGCGCTGGCTGACCTGCTGGAGGGCATGCGCGACGGCGCCGGGACGGTGAGCCCGGTCCTGGCCCCTCGTGGCGCGGCGTAACACGCGTCAGCCGTACGACGCGGCGGCGCGTCGATCCGTCCCCGTGGGCCTCGTTTGTGCCGGTGGACAAGGGTCCGCTGCCCTGCAACGGTGAAGGGCCGGGGCACGCCCCAGCCGCGGACCTCCGGCGGAGAGCAGGGAGGTGCCCCGTGACCCAGGATCCGACCCGGCCGGTCGGCGCGCCAGCGTCGGACGAGCTGTTGCGGGTCCTTGAGTCGGTCTGCGACCAGTCCCCGACAGGGCTGCTCGTGTTCGACTCCGACCTTCGGTACGTGCTGGTCAACCCGCGGATGGCCGCGATGGCGAACACCCCCGCCGACCAGCTGCTCGGCCGATCGTTCCGCGACGCGTTCCCCGAGTTCGGCGAGCTCACCGCCATCTTCGAGCAGGTGCTGGCTTCGGGCCAGCCGCTGGTAGGAATGGATGTGTCCGGGAGCGCGCCGGGGGAGGACGGCTCCGGCCATGTCTGGTCGATGTCGGCCTACCGGCTGACGGCCGACGACGGCGCCGTTCTGGGGTTGGCGGTCACGTCGACCGATGTGACCGCGGCCCGTGCGCTCGAGCGGGAGCGGGTCATCCTCGCGCGGCGGCTTGAGCTGCTCGCGGACTCGGGCGAGCTGCTGTCCGGGGGCCTGGACCAGCAGTCCACCCTCGATGGGGTGCTGCGACTCGTCGTACCCGCCCTCGCGCAGTGGGCCTGTGTGCACCTCGTCAACGAGGACGACGGCAGGATTCGACTGGCCGCGCTACGGCACGCCGACCCAGCGGCACAGCCGCTGCTGGCCCAGGTGTTGAGCGCGTTCGAGGTCACGACCGACCAGGTGCTGGGTGCCGGGCACGTGATCGCCACCGGGACGAGCCAGGACCTGCCCGATGTCACCGAGGACATGCTCGCCACGCTCGCCGGGGGAGATGCGCAGACCCTGGTCGGCCTCCTTGCGCTGGAGATCTCCCACGGTGTGGTCGTACCGCTGGCCGCCGCCGGGACCACGTTCGGGGCGTTGAGCGTGTCGCTGGAGCCTCCCGCGGGGCATGGCGATGACGTGGTGGGCGCAGCGGAGGCGCTGATCGCACAGCAGGAGCTGCTCCGGGATGTGGCCGCGCGTGCCGCGCTCGCGTTGGACAACGCCCGCCTCTACCAGCGCCAGCACCGCGTCGCGGTCACGCTGCAGCGGTCACTGCTACCTCGGTCGCTTCCTCAGCCGTCTGGCCTGGACATCGCTGCGCAGTACCTGCCGGGCGCGGCGGGCACCGAGGTCGGCGGCGACTTCTACGAGGCCGTGCTGCGCAGCGACGGACGCCTCGTGCTCGCCATTGGCGACGTCATGGGGCGCGGAGTCCGCGCCGCCGCGGTGATGGGGCAGGTGCGGGCAGCGCTGCGAGGCTACGCCCTCGAGGGACATGGGCCGGGCGGCATCCTCCGTCGGCTGAACGCGATCGTCACCACTTTGGGGACATCCGCGATCGTCACCTGTCTCCCTGTCCTGCTCGACCTCGACACCGGCGACCTGGAGATGGCCTGCGCGGGTCACGTGCCGCCGCTGTTCGCGGCCCCCGACGGCAGCTGCTCGCTGCTGCCGCTCGAGCCGGATCCTCCGCTCGGTGTCCTGGGGACGGCGTACGGCTCGACCCGGGCGCACCTGGCCCTCGGTTCCACCCTCGTCCTGTTCACCGATGGCCTCGTCGAAGGGCGCGATCAGCCGGTGGCCGACGGCATGAACTCGCTGTGCGAAGTCATCACCGCCGCCCTTCCCGGCGGCTGGGATGGCACCGTGACCGCCGACCAGGTGTGCACCGCGGCCATCGACGGCATGGGCCGATCGGAGGGGGCGATCGATGACGTCGCTGTGCTCGTGGTCCGCCGGGCTGCCGCCGCCGGCGCGTAAGGCTCCTCAGCTGTTGGACGGTGCCTTGGAGATCGCCTCGACGAGGTCGCCGATCTTGTCGTCGGGCAGGCTGCGGGCAACGTCGGCCTGGCTCACGATGCCGACCAGCCTGTGCCCGTCGATGACCGGGAGCCGACGCACGCCGTGCTCGCTCATGGTCCGCAGCGTCTCCTCGACCGAGTCGTCGGCGCCGATGGTCACGGGCTTTCCCTCGGCCAGCTCGCCAGCCGTCACCGACCCCGGGTCGCGGCCCTCGGCCACGACCTTCACCGTGATGTCGCGGTCGGTCACCATGCCCTTGAGCCGGTCGTCGTCGCCACAGATCGGAAGGGCACCGACGTCCAGGTCACGCATCTTGCGGGCTACGTCGACCAGCGTCTCGCCTTCGCGGGCACATTCGGCTCCTCCGGTCATGATCTCGCGTGCGGTCGTCATGTCGCCTCCTGGGTTGGACGGTTGGACGCTGGCGTGCTGATGCCGCCAGGCGTACCCCTTCTTGCCGGGGTCATTCACCGCACCGAGGTGCGTCCGGACAGCAGCGGGCACGCCCGGCGGGACGACGGCAGGCCCGCGACGCATCGAGTGCGAAAGGAGGGGTACGGGGCGGCGCAGTCAGCCCGGCTAGGAGGTTCCGCGGTGACCCGAACCGAGCACTGCATCGGCGGCCGGTGGCTGGACGGAGCCGGTGACCGCGTCCTGCGGATTGTCGACCCGGCGACCGGTGAGCCGGTCATCGAGCTGACCGTTGCCACGACCGACGAGGTGGACGCCGCCGTGCGTGCTGCCGTGACAGTGTCGCCGGCCTGGGCGCAGACGGCCCCGGCCGACCGCGCCGCGATGGTCGCCGCGGCGGCGGAACGCGTGCGCGAGGCCGCTGACGAGCTCGCCTCGCTCACGACCCGGGAGATGGGCCGGCCGCAGGCGCTTGCGCAGGGTGGTGTCGCGGCGGGGGCCTCGAGCATGGTGCAGTACGCCGAGCTTGGACCGCTGCACCGTGGACGATCCCTGCAGGGTGGCTGGGACGCGGTCGACCTGATGGTGCACCAGCCGCGCGGTGTTGTCGCCGTCATCACGCCCTGGAACGACCCCGTGGCGGTGCCGGCGGGTCTGCTCGCCGCCGCACTCGTCACCGGTAACACCGTTGTCTTCAAGCCCTCGGAACGGACCCCGCTGACGGGCGAGCGGCTCGCCCGGGCCTTCGTCGAGGAGCTGCCGGCGGGTGTCCTCAACGTGGTCGGCGGCGACGGAGCGACCGGCGCGGCCCTGGCCGCCCGCCCCGAGGTCGACGTGATTGCCCACGTGGGATCCACCGCGGCGGGCCGCTCGATCGGCGCGGCGGCGGCGCGCACCGGGGCCAAGGTGGTGCTGGAGAACGGTGGCAACGACCCGCTGCTCGTCGACGCCGATGTGGACCCGATGTGGGCCGCCGCGCAGGCAGCCCTCGGCGGTTTCATCAACTCGGGCCAGCTGTGCACGGCGGTCGAGCGGGTCTATGTCCATCAGGCCGTCGCCGACGAGTTCCTGGCAGCCTTGACCAAGGAGGCCGAGTCGCACGTCATGGGCCCCGGCGGCGACCCGGCGACCACGCTGGGACCGTTGGTCGACGTCCGTGCCCGCGCCGACGTACATCGCCAGGTCCAGCAGGCTCAAGAGGCCGGAGCGACCGTCTGCGCGGGGGGCTTCGTGCCGGAGGGTCCCGGCTCGTTCTACCCGGCGACCGTGCTGACCGACGTGAGGACCGACATGGCGGTGATGACGCAGGAGACGTTCGGCCCGGTGGTCCCCGTCATGGTGGTCGGGTCGTTCGAGGAGGGCCTCGAAGCGGCGGCCACATCGGCGTACGGGCTCGCTGCGACCGTCCTCACCGCGTCGATGGACCATGCGCAGAACGCCTGGCGCCGGCTCCCGGTCGGCACGGTGAAGGTCAACGGCGTCTTCGGGGGCGCGCCTGGCGGCTCGGCGCAACCACGGGGCGCGAGCGGCGAGGGATTCGGGTACGGTCCCGAGCTCCTCGACGAGCTGACGGTCACCAAGGTCGTGCACCTCGGCCGTCCGGAGCCGGGGGAGCGGTCATGAGCCGCGAGCTGCGACGGGTCGTGGTCACGGGCGGCGCCGGCTTCCTCGGCTCACACCTGTGCGACCGGCTCGTCGGTGACGGGGTCGAGGTGGTCTGCCTGGACAACCTGCTCACCGGCGACCCGGCGAACCTCTTGCACCTGCAGGGGAATCCGGCCTTCCGGTTCCTGCGGTGCGACGTGACCGACTTCGTCCACGTGCCCGGGAAGGTCGACGCGGTGCTGCACTTCGCGTCTCCGGCATCGCCGATCGACTACCTCAAGCTGCCCATCGAGACGCTCAAGGTGGGCAGCCTCGGCACGCTGCACAGCCTGGGCCTGGCCATGGAGAAGGGCGCCCGGTTCGTGCTCGCCTCGACCTCGGAGGTGTACGGCGACCCGCAGGTGCATCCTCAGCCGGAGACGTACTGGGGTCACGTCAACCCGGTCGGTCCGCGGGGTGTCTACGACGAGGCCAAGCGGTTCTCCGAGGCGCTCGTGACGGCGTACCGCACCAGTCGCAGCGTCGACACCGGCATCGTGCGCATCTTCAACACGTACGGCCCCCGGATGCGCCCCGACGACGGGCGGGCCATCCCGACGTTCATGCGACAGGCGCTGGCGGGTGCGCCGGTGACCGTGGCCGGCGACGGCAGCCAGACCCGCTCCATCTGCTACGTCGACGACCTGGTGACCGGCATCGTCGCCCTCGCCGGCAGCGACTTCCCCGGGCCGGTCAACATCGGCAACCCCGACGAGATGAGCGTGCTCGAGCTCGCCCGTCGCATCATCGACCTCACGGCCTCGACGTCGGACGTGGAGTTCATCGACCGGCCGGTCGATGATCCCGGCGTACGTCGTCCCGACACCGCCGTCGCACAGCGCGAGCTCGGCTGGGAGCCGAGGGTGTCCTGGCACGACGGTCTGGCGCGCACCGCCGACTGGTTCGTCAAGGAGCTGGCTGCTGCCTGAGCTGCCCGGCACGCCGCGTGGCCGCGAGCGCCTCGTCGACCGTGATCGCGCGCAAGGCGGGATGCGGTCCGGTGGCCGACCGACCGGTCATCAGCTCGCTGTGCCAGAGCACCGTGTGTTCCGCGCGCCCCGCCGGCGGGCCCCACAGGGCCGGCGGCATCGCGCCGAACAACAGCACCGAAGGAGTGCGATACGCCGTCGCGAGGTGCGCGACACCGGTGTCGCCGCACACCACCAGCCGGGCGTCGGCCACGAGTGCGGCCAGGGCCTCGAGGTCGAGCCCCCCGGCAAGCACCGCGTCCTCGTCGAGGCCGCCGGCACGTGCGACCGTCTCCGCCAGCTCACGCTCGGACTCGACGCCGGTCACGACCACGTCGTGGCCGTCGGCCCGAAGTGCCCGCGCGAGGGCGGCGAAGCGTTGCGCGGGCCAACGCCGAGCCGGGTCGGCCGCCCCGGGATGTAGGACGGTTGCGGCTGCGCGGGGTGACGGCTGCTCGGGCACGGCGAGGTCCAGGTCCCCGGGGTGCGCGGGGATCCCGCTCTCGTCGAGCAGGCGGCACCAACGCGCCACCTCGTGCTCGTCCGCCCGCCAGGCCGGACCGGCGATGCCGAGCCCTGTGCTCGCGTAGGCCACCAGCCGCTCGGGCCTGAGCGCTGTGAGGACCTGGTGGCTCTGCGGCCCGGATCCGTGCAGGTTCACGGCGACCTCTGGCGCAGCGCCGCACCAGGCAGGCACGGCGAGCTCCGCGGTCGGCAGGAACGTGTCGACGGCCTGGCTCAGGACCGCGAGCGGTTGCAGCGGGCGGGGCGCGGCGAGCACCACGTCGTACGCCGGGAACGCTCGGCGTACGGCGCGGTAGGCGGGCACCGCGGTCAGGAAGTCGCCCAGCCCCAGGGCCCGGTAGAGCAGGACCCGGCTCATCCGTCGCCGAGGCTCACGGCCATGACGACTCCTCGGACGACGTGACGACGAGCTCGCGGATCTCACAGCCCGGCGGCTGCGTCAGGGCCATGAGCACGGTCGCCGCGACGTCCTCGGGGCGGTTGAGCTTCGCGTCCGGACCCGGCCGGTACTGCTCGGTGCGGTCGTCGAAGAAGGCGGTCTGCATGCCACCGGGGACCAACAGCGTGACCCGCACCCGACCCTTCAGCTCCGCCGTGAGCGCGCGGGTGAACCCGACGACACCGAACTTCGACGCGCAGTACGCCGTGGCGTCCGACACCGCCTTGACCCCCAACGTGGACGCGACCGTCACGACAGTGCCGCCCGGACGCTCGAGGTGCGGCAACGCCGCCCGGACCACGGAAACGGTGCCGAACAGGTTGACCGCGACGACCCTCTCCCATTCGTCGGCGGGTACGTCGGCGAGCGTCCCGCAGCGGTCGATGCCGGCCGCCGTCACCACGGCGTGGAAGCTGCCCGCTCGCTCGGCGAGCGCGTCGACGGCTGCCTCGACGGCGCTGCGTTCGGCGAGGTCGACGACTTCGTGGTCCACGCCGTCGGCAGGCGGGACCCGGTCGAGCACGAGCGGCCGGCCACCGGCGTCGCGCACGGCGTGCACGGTGGCCGCTCCGAGGCCCGACGAGCCTCCGGTGACCAGGACAGTGCCGGGCGAGGTCATGAGCTCTCCTTCACGGTGGTCGATGTCTCACGGCGGCGGATCGCGCCGATCAGTGCAGTGGTGGACCGGCCGTCCAGGTAGGGCAGCACCACGGTCTGCCCACCCCACTCACGAACGACGGCGGCCTCGGGCAGATCGACCAGGGTGTAGTCGCCGCCCTTGACCCACACGTCGGGCCGCAGTCGCCGCAGCGCCGCCTCCGGTGTGTCCTCGCCGAAGACGTACACGGCGTCGACGCACTCGAGGGCCTCGAGGACATGTGCTCGGTCGGCCTCAGGCACCAGAGGACGCTGCGCGCCCTTGAGGCGGCGCATCGAGTCGTCGGAGTTAAGACAGACCACCAGGCAGTCGCCCAGACCGCCGGCCGCGCGCAGCAGCGAGACGTGCCCGGCGTGCAACAGGTCGAAGCAACCACCGGTCGCGACGACTGTTCCGCCGTCGGCCCGCACCTGCGCGATGCGGTCCCAGCCCGACGCCCGGGCAGCGGGCTGACTGGGTCGAGATGCCGAGACGCTGGCGGCACCTCCCGCGGCGACGAACACCGACGCGGCCTGCACCGCCTGCTGGACGGCGGACGACAGCACGTCGCCTTCCGCGAGCGCGGCTGCCGCAGCGGCGGAGAAGCGGTCACCCGCCCCGCACGTGTCGCCGCCATGGACCGCTGGCGCGGGCACGAGCATTGGCGCGCCAGAACCCAAGGTGACGAGCGCGCCGCGCGCACCCAACGTCACGCAGACCGCGTGCGCCGCCCACCGGTCCAGCAACAGGTCGGCCTGCTCGGCCGCGGCGGCAAGGGCGGATTGGTCCGCGGCCGCGCGGAGACCGGCCAGAGCGGCGGCCTCCAGCTGGTTGGGCGTCACGAGCCGGACACCGCTCACCGGTTCCGCCCCCTTCACGTGCGGATCCCAGACGACCGGGCGCCGTACGGCGGCGCGCCCGAGCGCGTCACGGATCTGCGGGTCGGCAGTCACGCCGCCGCCGTAATCGCACACGAGCACGGCATCACAGTCCTCGAGCGCCGCCCTCGCGCCCGCGTTCAGAGCACCCGCGGGCGGGCAATGCGTGCCGCGGTCGATGCGCACCAGTGACTGGTCACCGGTCCGCACCCGTACCTTCTCGCGGGTCGTGCCGTTGGTCGGCAGGGCGATCAGCCGCACGCCGCGAGCGGCCAACAGCTGCGTCACCAGCGCACCTGCTGCGTCGGCACCGATCGTTGCGACGAGCGTGACGTCGTGCCCGTCGGCGGCGAGCAACACCGCCGCCAGGCCGGCGCCCCCCGGTCGCGCGGATTCGTGCGTCGCGTCCAGCACTGGTGCAGGAGCATCGGGGCAGACACGGGTCACGCTGCCGATGACGTCACGGTCGAGCAGTACGTCGCCGACCACCGCGACGCGCGCGGTCACGCGAGCACCTCGTGAGAGCGCAGGTCGAGCACAGTCGCCGGGCAGACACCCAGCGCCACGTCCAGCGCAGCGCACAGCAGGTGCAGTGCGACCAGATGCACCTCTTGCACCGTCGCTGTCGAAGCCCCGTTCACCGCGAGGACGTCGTCGGCGACGTCGGCGAGCGGGTTCGGTGTCGGCCCGGTCATCGCCCACACGGTCAGCCCGGCTCGCCGGCCCGCTTGGGCGGCACGCAGCATGTTGGGCGATCGACCGCTCGTCGACATGAGCACCAGCACGTCGTGCTCCCGGCCGTGCGCAGTGACCTGTCGGGCGAACATGTCGTCCGCACCGAAGTCGTTGACGATCGCGGTGAGGCTGGACGTCTCGGCATGCAGGGCGATCGCCGACAGCGGTGCCCGGTCGTCGCGATAGCGACCCACCAGCTCTGCGGTGAGGTGCTGTGCCTGCGCCGCGCTGCCGCCGTTGCCGACGGCCAACAGGCGGTGGCCGCGTGGCATGACGTCCGCGAGGACTCGGCCCCACTCGTCCGTCGTTGCGGCGAGCTGCCGCGCACCCGTCGTGAGCGCGTCGGTCAGCTCCCGGACGTGAGCGACCCCGGTGGGCATGGGTCCTGGCATCGGCATCGGCGCCGTCATCGGGCTGCCGCCACCCGCGCGAGCCCGGTGCGCTCGCAGATGACCTGCTCGTAGACCGCCGACGTATCGGTCGCGACCCGGTCCCAGCCGTACCTCGACCGCGCTCGCTCGACGGCGGCCGTCGCAAACCGGTGCAGCCGAGCCCGGTCGGCGAGCAGCCCGGCGAGCGCCGATGCCAGGACGTCTGGCCGCTTCGGCTCGACGAGCAGGCCGGTGCTGCCGTCCACGACGGTGTCGGTCAGGCCCCCGACGCGCGACGCCACGACCGGTGTCCCGCAGGCCATCGCCTCGAGCGGCACGATCCCGAACGGCTCGTACCACGGGACGGTCACGGCGAGGTCGGCCGAGCGCAGGAGCGCCGGCATGTCGTCGCGCAGCACGCGCCCGAGAAAGTGCACCCGGTCTGCGACGCCATGGCGCAGCGCCTCCTGGCGCAGCCGCGCCACGTCGGCGTCGTCGTCGAGCCGGTCGGGTGCGGGACCGCCCGCCACGATCAGCTCGGTGTCGGGCAGCGCCGCCAGGGCCGCGATGACGGTCTGCACGCCCTTGCGCTCCACCAGCCGGCCCACGGTGACCAGGCGTCGTCGGTCCGTCCGCGGCAGCGCGGGTCCCGAGTCGGTGAACAGGTCGAGGTCCACCCCGCACGGCACGACGTCGACGCGGGCGCGGCGGATGCCCATCCGCACCAGCTCGCGCACCTCGTCGCAGCACGTGGCCACGACCCGGTCCACATCACGGGCCACTGCGGCCTCCAGCGGCAGCCGCTGCCGTGGGCTCGTGTCCGCCACGCCCTGGTGCCGGCGCTTGACCGTTCCCAGGGCGTGAAAGGTCTGCACGACAGGGACGTCGAGCTCCCGGACGCCCAGCAGGGCGGCCAGGCCGCTCATCCAGAAGTGCCCGTGCACGACGTCGGGAGGCGAGGCCGACCAGGTGGCGGCCAGGTGCCGGCCGAACTCCGGCATGAACGCGAGCAGCTCGTCCTTGGGCACCGGCTCGGCCGGACCGGCCGGCACGTGGTCCACGGTGACGCCGTCACACAAGGCCACGCGACGCGGCACTGCGGGATCGTCCCGCCGGGTGTGCACGATGACCTCGTGGCCCTGCCCGGCAAGCGCCTCAGCGAGTGCCGCCACGTGCACGTTCTGTCCCCCCGCATCAACGCCGCCGACCACTGCGAGCGGGTTGGCGTGCTCAGACACCATCGCGATCCGCATCACGTGACCTCCTTGAGCAATCGGTCCCAGTCGTCCAGGAAGCGCGGCAGCGCGTAGCGGTCCAGTGCTGCCCGGCGGGCCAGCAGCCCCATCTCTCGGGCGCGCTCCGGCTCGTGCATCAGCTCGCGAAGGGCGGCGGCCAACACCTCGAGGCGCGTCGAGACGACGCCCGCGCCAGCCGGCACCGCTTCGATTGCCTCCGTCGTCGCCAGCACGACCGCCGGCATCCCCAGCTGCATGGCCTCCAGCAGGGACAGACCCAGTGACGTCCAGCGCATCGGGTGCAGATAGGCCCGGCGAAGCGCCATGAGGTGGTGCATGCGCGACTGCGGTGGGTCGTCGTACTCCGCGAGCCGCTCGCCGGACAGGCCCAGCGTCGCGGCGAGGCCGGCGACGCCCATCCCGAAGACGTCCAACGGTGCGCTGGCAGAGAGGTGCACCAGCAGATCCGTGCCGGTGATGCGACCGCGCCGGACCGGCTCGTTGACGGCCACCGCGGCCCGTGCCAGCTCGCCGGTGTAGCGCAGGCCGGGATCCACGATCCCGTGCTCGACCACCACGGATGGCGCGCGTCCCGTGTCCCAGAAGACCTGGTTGAAGAAGGTGACATGGGCTATCGGGATGTCAGCCCGGTCGGCCAGCGGGTGCCGCGCGGCACCGACGTCGCCGCGCGGAGTGTTGTGCTCCACCCAGACTGCGGGCACCTCCCGGCCGGGCTCGCGTCGCAGGTGCGTGCGCGTCAGCTCGAGGTCACGGCTGCGCTGCAGCACGACCACGTCGGGCTCGCACTCGGCAAGCCGGTCGAGCGGCACCTCGCGGACGTTCGGCGGCCAGTTCCACGTCCGGGCGCGACCCAGACCGTCAGTGTCCCGGCTCGGCGAGACGGGCAGGAGGTAGTCGTGGGTGCCGTGCACGAACGCCGTCGTCCACGAGCCGTGCACGTGCCAGAGCAGGACCCTCATGCCGCCGCCTCCTCGAGGCGGCTGAGCGCACCGGCGACGTCGTGCGCGGTGACCGACGACAGGCAGGGGTGGCCCGGCACCGGGCAGGTGGTCGCGCGGGTGTCCCGGCAAGGCGCTAGCTGGTCGCCCAGCAGGACGACCGGCACGCCGTACGGCGCCCAGCGGCGTGCGGGCACCGTCGGGGCGAACAGCGACACGACGGGGGTGCCGACGGCCGCCGCCAGGTGCGCCGGGCCCGTGTTCGCGACGACCACGGCGGTAGCGCGGTCCAGGACATCGGCGAGCTGCGCGAGCGTCGTGCGCCCGCCGAGGTCCACGCCGCCGGCACCGGCGACAGCCGCGGTGAGCGCGCGTTCGTCCGGTCCACCCGTCACGACGACCCTGCTGCCGTGGTGGCTGAGCAGTTCCGCGGTCTGCAGCCACCGCTCGCGCGGCCAGGCCCGCGCGGTCACCGAGGTGCCCGGATGCAGCACCACATATCGGCCGGCCCCGGTCAGCGTTGCAGTGTCGGGCAGTGGCCGGCGTACGGCGAGCCGCCCGTCGTCACCGGCCGGCGGGGTGAAGCCGGCTGCGGCGGCGAGCGACCGAGCCCGTTCCGCCTCCGGAACGTCGCCGGGGTCGGGCTGGCGGACGTCGAGCAGCGAGCCCGGGTAGTCCGCGCTGATCGCACTGATGCGCGCTACCCCTGCGAGCCGCAGCACCAGGGCGAGCGGCAGCGGCGACTGGTGGTAGGAGGTCAGCACGACGGCCTCGTCGACGCCGCGGGCAACGAGTTTGTGGGTGAGCGCGGCCACGTGCTCGGCGGAAACCGTCGGCGCGGGCGCCGGCTCGATCCACGGTGCGGCCCACACGATGACCTCGTCGACACCGGGGAGCAGCCGCGCCGCCTGCTGGCCACGTGGCCCGACGAGCAGCACCACGCGCCCGGCGGCCGCCACGGCGCGTACCGCAGGGCCGGCGAGCAGCACGTCTCCGTCGGCGTCCAGCCGGGCCACGAGCACCGTGGGCCGGCGGCTCATGGCGTGGTCCCGACGGCCAGCCGGACCGCCTCGGACAGGTCCGCCGCGACGCGCGGCGCGGCGGCGACCTCCTCGGGCCGGGTCGCGTCGGTGGGGACGAGGATTCCGCGCGCACCAGCGGCGGCCGCGGCCTCGACGTCGGCGCCGATGTCACCGATGACCGCGATCTCGTGCGGCGAAAACCCCAGCGCGGCAGCCGCTTGCAGCACCATCCCGGGTGCCGGCTTGCGGCAAGCACAGTCGTCGTCGTCGACGTGCGGGCACACCGCCCAGACGTCGAAGCCGCCGAAGATCTGGTCGACGTGGACGTTGACCCGGTGCACCTGGTCCCAGGTCAGCCGCCCCCGTCCGATCGCGGACTGGTTGGTGATGACCCCGGTGCGGACGCCGCGGGCACGCAGCTCGGCGACGAGCTGCACGGCGCCGTCCATCGGGCGGACCTTGGACGGGTCGCCGTTGTAGGGCACGTCCTCGATGAGGGTGCCATCCCGGTCGAAGAGCACCGCGCGTGCCGGGTACGTCGCCCACGGTGGCGCGCTGCGATGGCGCCACACGCCGCGCAGCCAGTGCCACGTCGCGACCGGCGGTATCACCGCGCTGGTGACGACCATGGTCGTGACCTCGTCACGGCGGCGTGGTCCCGGTGCGATGCGGGCCCAGGCAAAGCGTGCCGTCCCGACCAGCCACGTGGCGGCCGCGGCCATTGCCAGCACCCGACGCCCGGCGGCGGCGGCCGCGATCGCGGTGCATGCCGTGGCAGTCACCAGCAGGTGCCCCCGGCGGCGGCCGGCCGGTGCCATGGCCAACCGCCGCCAGTCTGAGCCGTGCATCCTGCGCATCAGCGCGTCGTCGGCGTTTCCGGCCTGGACGCGCACACTGACCCACCGGTCGGCCGGCCGCACCGGGTGGGTCACCTCCCGCGAACCGCGCCGCAGCTCGGCGCCGGTGCGTAGCACTCGCAGAGCCAGGTCTGCGTCCTCCCGGAAGGCGCGGGGAAACCTCTCGTCGAAGCCGCCCACCCGTTCCAGCACCGTGCGGCGGTACGCCATGTCGGCGGTGATCCAGGCCGCGGTCTCCAGGCCACGCGTGCCGCGCTCCCAGTCCGTCGCACGCCGGTCGCCCGGCAGCGGCACCGTGACGACACCCTGCACACCGCCCACGGCCCCTCCCTGGTCCAGGTCCCGGAGCACGCACGCCAACCAGTCGCGTCGTACGACCACGTCGTCGTCGAGGAACACGACCCACTCGCCGGCCGGGTCGGTCGCTCGCCACCCGACGTTGCGAGCCGCGGCCGGACCACGTCCACCGCTGCGCCGCACGGTCACGAGGTCCGCCAGCCGCGACGGCGGTGGCGGCAGCTCAGCGGGCGCGCGCCGGTCGTCGACCACCACGATCTGCCCCGGCAGCGGACCGTCCGCGCCGGCGAGGGACTCGAGCAGCACGGCGAGGCTCGGCCGCCCGACCGTGGGGATGACGATGCAGTACGACGGCGCGGTCACGGCCACCGGCTCCGTCGCACGAGGAAGGGGCCGATGGCCAGCGCGTCGACGGGAGCCGAACCGAAGCACTCCAACGCGTCGCGGGGGTCATCGACCATGGGCCGGCCAGCGGTGTTGAGGCTGGTGTTCACGACGACCGGCAGTCCGGTGCGCGCCTCGAAGCGCTCGAGCATCCGGGCGACCAGCGGCTCGTCGTCGCGGTCGACGGTCTGGATGCGCGCGGTGCCGTCGACGTGCACGACGGCGGGGACGCGGTCACGCCACTCGGCGGCGACGTCGTGGACGAAGAGCATGTACGGCGATGGCACCGGTCCGCGACCGAAGATGTGGTTCGCCCGGTCGGCCAGCACCATCGGCGCGACAGGGCGGAACTGCTCGCGGCCCTTGACGTCGTTCATCCGCTCGAGGTTCTCGGTGTAGCCCGGATGTGCGAGCAGCGAGCGATGGCCCAGCGCGCGCGGGCCGAACTCGCTGCGTCCCTGGAACCACGCCACGATGCCGTTGTCGGCGAGGACCTGCGCCACCGCGTCGGCGATGTCCGCCGGCTTCTCGTGGGGAACCTTCGCCGTGCGCAGCCAGGCCTCGATCTCGTCGTCGGTCCAGCCACGGCCGAGGTCGGCACCGCTCATCGGCACGATCACGTCGCCCTCGCCGGCGGCGACGTGGAGCGCGCCACCGAGGGAGGTGCCCGAGTCTCCGGCGGCCGGCTGCACCCATACGTGGTCGAAGGGTCCCTCCGCGGCGATGCGCGTGTTGGCGACACAGTTGAGCGCCACGCCGCCGGCGAGCGTCAGCACCGAGCCACCTGTTCGCTGGTGCAGCCAGCCGACGAGCTCGAGCAGCACGTCCTCGACACGGCGCTGCACACTCGCGGCGAGGTCGGCGTGGTCCTGCGTCCACTGCTCGCCAGGGCGGACCCGCTTGGCGAGCGAACCCCAGTCGATCGGATCGGTGCGGAAGCCACCGTCGCCGGTGGTGTAGACCGCTTCCCGCAGCTCGGGCAGGAAGCGCGGCTGCCCGTAGGACGCCATCGCCATGACCTTGTACTCGTCGCTCGAGCGCAGGAAGCCGAGGTGGTCCGTGACGTCCTCGTAGAGCAGGCCGATCGAGTGCGGCAACGGCTGGCTGGCGAGCACCTCCAGCTCGCCGCCGGTGTAGTGCCCGGCCAGGTGACTGACCGCCTCGCCGCGCCCGTCGAGCACCAGCACGCTGGAGTCCCGGAACGGTGCGGCCAGCCCTGCGGACGCGGCGTGGGCGACGTGGTGCGGGACGAACCGGACACTCGCCGGGTCGAGGCCCGGCAGGGCCGTGGCGAGGAACCCGGGAGCCTTCTCGGCGTAGGTCAGCCGCAGGTGGTCCCACGGGTCGTCGAGCCCCTGCTCCTGGGCGGGTCGGGCAAGCCGTGGATCGAAGGAGTACGTGACGACGTCGAGGTCCTCGGGGGCGAGCCCGGCCTCGCGGAGAGCCCAGGCGGCGGCCAGCTCCGGCAGCTCCCACGCCGCGAACGGCACCGGTCGCTTGCCGTGCTTGCGTCGGCTGAAGCGCTCCTCCTCGGCCGCGGCGACGACCTCGCCGTCGATGACGACTGCCACCGACGGGTCGTGGAAGACAGCATTGACTCCGAGGATGCGCACCGGCTGCCCCGCTCGTGTCTACAGGGTGGGCGCCGCCGGCCTGTTGCAGCGGTCCGTGAGGGGGGAGCCTTAACCGCTCCGCGGGAGAACAAACGCTTCTCTCCGAAGCGCTTCTCGCACCCGCAGTAGCGGTTCTGCCGAGCGCCGCTCACTGTCTGAGATCATCTCGTGTGGTGCTGCTCACCGAGAAGATCACCGTGGTCGTCATGACACGGGACCGCAGTGCTGATCTTCGTCGCTCGCTCCGGCACCACGAAGCACCGGTGATCGTCCTGGACAACGACTCGTCGACCCCGCTCGCGGAGACGGTCGCGCAGGTACGTCCGGACGCGGAGTGTCTCCGGCTGCCGCGCAACCTGGGCGCCGTGGCGCGCAACATCGGCGTCCGCCGTGCGACCACGGACTATGTCGCCTTCGCCGACGACGACTCGTGGTGGGCTCCCGGCTCGTTGGCCCGCGCGGTGGCGGTCATGGAGGCGCATCCGAGGCTGGCGGTCCTGGCGGGCAAGGTCGTCGTCGGCGCCGACCAGCTCGTCGATCCGATCAGCGTCGCCATGGCAGGCGCGCCGCTCGGCCAGGACAGCGACCTCCCGGGCCCGAACATCGCCGGCTTCCTCGCCTGCGGCGCCGTCGTACGACGGAGCGCGTTCCTGTCGGTGCATGGCTTCGACCCGGTCGTCTTCTTCGCCGGCGAGGAAGAGCGGCTGACTCTGGACCTGCTCAGCGACCGCTGGGGACTGGCCTACGTTTACGAGGTCGTGTCGCAGCACATGCCCGCGCAGCGCACCCTCGCCGCGGAGGCTGCCCGGCGGTCATTGCTGGCGCGCAATGCCGTCCTGACGGCTTGGATGCGCCGTCCCGTGCCGGTCGCGGCCCGCCGCACCCTCCGGCTGGCGCGCGCCGGAGCGGACCAACGAGCCGGTGTCCGGGCCGCCCTCCGACGGATGCCCGGCGCCCTGGCCCGGCGCCACAGGGTGCCCGCCCATGTGGAGGAGATGCTGCGTCGGCTCGAGGACGACCGGCAACCGCCGTACTAGAACCGCTTGTGTTCGACGTGGCCGCCGAGCGCCGACCACACCTGCTGGACGTTCTCGAAGGTGGCGTTGGGGTCCAGCGACCGCAGGGCGGACAGCACTCGGTCGGGGGCGTGCGCACTCGATGCCACCTCGGCCAGTTGCGCTCCCGTAGCCGGCCACACCTCTTTGCCGAGGTAAGCGGCGATCTCACTGCGGCGCTCGACGTCCTCGGGTGTCATCTCCTCAGGCACGCCGCCCACGAGGGTCGTGTCAGGGGCCAGGTCGACGTCGGGCTGGTCCTCTCCGGACGGCTCCGGATCCTTCCACTCCTGGGCGTGCGTCGAGTGGCCGCCTCTGATGGCCCCCTCGACCTCGTGAGCGAGCTGCTCGTC
>JAVEDJ010000218.1 GCA_030841025.1 Actinomycetota bacterium | reverse complement strand
CGGCGGGTCAGGACAGGGCCGGCTCGTGCAACGTCAGCGTGCCAGCGCCGGCATCCAGAGTTGCCGCGACGCCGAGCGGGATCGTCAGCTGCGGCGCACAGTGGCCGAACGGCAGGCCGGTCACGATCGGCACTCCCAGGTCCCCCAGCCGCGCGGTGACCAGCTCCGCGGCACCGTCACCGCAGTCGGTCCAAGAGCCGAGGACGACCCCGCGCACGCCGTCGAACCAGCCGGTGCGCAGCAGCTGGGTCAGCAGGCTGTCGAGCCGGTAGGGCACCTCGCCGACGTCCTCCAGCACCGCGATGCCGCCGTTGGCGGGCCGGGACTCGGGCGTGCCGATCGTCGATGCCAGCGCCGACACGGTGCCCCCCACGAGGACGCCGGATGCCCGCCCCGGCACGACACCCGTCGCGTCGCCGGCGATCACCTGGACGGTCTCGGGATCAAAAAGGGTATGACGCAGGTGCTCGACACTCGCCGCGTCCGGCGGCACCTCACCCAGCACGACGCTCGCCGGCATCGGACCGAACAGGGACGCGACGCCCAGGTGTGTCGCCACGGCCTCGTGCAAGACCGTCACGTCGCTGAAGCCAACGAGCAGCTTCGGCCCGGCAGCCCGCATCGCCGACCAGTCGAGCCGGTCGACCAGCCGGCTCGCCCCCGACCCGCCGCGCCCGATGAGGACCGCCGCGACCGACGGGTCGCACCAGGCCGCCGCGAGGTCGGCCGCGCGGTCGTCGTCGGTGCCGGCCAGGAACGGGTACGCCGGGTCCGTGTCGAGCGCGTGCGCGCCGACCCGCACCCGAAGCCCCCATGAGTCCAGCAGCGCGACGCCGCGCCGGAGCCGTTCCGGCAGGAGCGGTCCACTGGTCGCCACCACCGCGACCGTGTCGCCGGACACGAGCCTTCGCGGCCGCACGAGCGCGGACAGGCGTGGACCCGTCATGCCGCCAACGGTGCGACCAGCCGCGGCAGGGTCTGCCCGATCGGATCACGCAGCAACGCCGAGGCGAGGCCGTCGTACGGCGTCGGGTCGCGGTTGACGATGACGAGCCGCGCACCGGCGTCTGTCGCCACGCCGGCGAGGCCCGCGGCGGGCTGCACCTGCAACGTGGTTCCCACAGCCAGCATCAGGTCGCACTCCTCGGCGGCTCGTTGCGCCGCCCACAGATCCTCGGACCGCAGCGACTGCCCGAACGAGATGGTCGCGGCCTTCTGGATGCCGCCGCACACCAGACATGCGGGGTCCGGCTCGCCGGCCTCGACGCGATCGAGGTTCTCGCGCATGCTGGTCCGCCGCTCGCAGCCGAGACACTCCACCTCGAACAGCGTGCCGTGGATCTCGATGACCTTGGCGGGGTCGTTGCCAGCGCGCTGGTGCAGTCCGTCGATGTTCTGCGTGATGATCGCCCGCAAACGGCCGCTGCGCTCCAGGTCGACGAGCGCCCGGTGGCCGGCGTTGGGCGTCGCGTCCCATGCCGGGTGCTCGAGCCGGTTGCGCCAGGCCTGCCGGCGTACGTCGGCGTCGGCCACGTAGTTGTCGAACGTGAACATCGTCTGCGCGGCCGGGTTGCGCGTCCACACCCCCTGCGGGCCACGGAAATCCGGGATCCCGGACTCGGTGGAGATGCCCGCGCCGCTGAGCACGGTGACCCGCCCGGCGGCTCGCAGCCAGTCGCCCACCTGCTGTTCCGGATGCACGCCTTGCACCCTAGTAGGGGGCTCGGGGCAGGATGTGGACCATGGATCTCGGGTTGCAGGGTCGGGTGTACGTCGTCACGGGCGCGAGCAAGGGACTGGGGCGGGCCAGCGCGACGGCGCTGGCGGCCGACGGAGCTCGGCTCGTGATCTGCAGCCGCGACAGGGACGCGTTGGCAAAGCTCGCGCAGGAGCTCGGCGGCAGCGAACAGACCATGGCGGTCCCGGGTGACCTCAGTGACCCGGAGACCGCCGGCCAGCTGGTCGCGGCCGCGATGGGCCGGTGGGACCGCGTCGACGGTGCGCTGATCAGCACCGGCGGCCCCAAGCCGGGACCCATGTCGGCCATCACCGACGACGACTGGCGCGCCAGCTTCGAGTCCGTGTTCCTGGGCCCCCTGCGACTCGCGAACGCGGTGGTCGCCAGCATGGGCGAGGAGGGTGGCTCGATCGCCTTCGTGCTCTCCTCCTCGGTGAAGCAGCCGGTGGAGGGGCTGGCGACCTCCAACGGTGTGCGCCCCGGCCTCGCGATGGCCGCCAAGACGATGGCCGACGAGCTCGGTCCGCGCAACATCCGGGTCAACAGCCTGCTGCCGGGCCGCCTGGACACCGATCGGGTTCGCGAGCTGGACGCCGCGCAGGGCAACGCCGAGAAGGCGCGCCGGGGGCTCGAGAGCAAGATCGCCCTGCGCCGGTACGGTCAGCCGGAGGAGTTCGGCAAGGTCGCGGCGTTCGTGCTCTCCCCCGCGGCGTCGTACATCACGGGCAGCGCCATCGCCGTCGACGGCGGCATGATCCGCAGCCTGTGACCAGCGACGGCGGAGGCTCCGCCGGCTGAGCCTCGAGCGGCCGAGCCAGTCCTGCCCGCCGCCCCATCGCTCACCCGTTCCGGGGATGTCTCGCGCTGCCTCACCGGCGAGCCTGGCAACTGTTGGGTTGCGACGTTGGTTGCGACACCTCGAGATCTTGCGGGAGCAGCTATGACCACCTCCACCTCGTCAGCGATCGATCTCAGCGGTGACTACGTCCTCGACACTGCCCACAGCCGTCTCGGCTTCGTTGCCAGGCACGCCATGGTGACCAAGGTGCGCGGCGGCTTCAAGGAGTTCGAGGGCACGGCGCACCTGGACGCCGAGCACCCGCAGGAATCCACCGCGTCGGTGGTGATCGACGCCAAGAGCATCGACACCGGCAACGAGGACCGCGCCGCACACTTGCGCAGCAACGACTTTCTCGACATGGCGAACTATCCGCAGATCACCTTCAACAGCACGGCGGTGCAGAAGGTCGACGACGAGCACTACAAGATGACCGGCGACCTCACCATCAAGGGCACGACCTGTGTGGTCACGATCGACTTCGAGTTCACGGGAGTCGTGGTGGACCCGTTCGGCAACATCCGCGCGGGTTTCGAGGGACGGACCACCCTCAACCGCAAGGACTGGGGTGTCGCCTGGAACGCTCCGCTGGAAGCCGGCGGACTGCTCGTCAGCGACAAGGTGAACCTCGAGATCGACGTCTCGGCCATCAAGCAGCAGCCCCAGGCCTGACGTCGTCGCCCCGACGTCGCGGACCGCGCAGAACGCGACGTCTGGGTCCCGCAGTCAGACCGCCGACGCGACGCCCTCGGTGCTGTCCCGCGTGCTGTCCTCGGTGCGGTCCTGGCGAGCGAACTGCGTGAGGTACAGCTCGGAGTAGAGCCCACCCGTCTCGAGCAGCTCGCTGTGCCGGCCACGCTCGACGACCCGGCCCTCGTCGATGACCAGGATCTCGTCGGCGTCGCGCACCGTGGACAGCCGGTGCGCGATCACCAGCGACGTGCGCCCGGTCAGCGCAGTCTTCAGCGCACGCTGCACAGCCACCTCTGACTCGGAGTCCAGGTGTGCCGTGGCCTCGTCGAGGACGACGATGTCGGGCGCCTTCAGCAGCAGTCGGGCGATCGCGAGCCGCTGCTTCTCACCGCCGGACAGGCGGTAGCCGCGGTCGCCCACCATCGTGTCGAGCCCGTCGGGCAACGATGAGACGAGGTCCCAGATCTGCGCCGCGCGGCAGGCCTCGACCAGGTCGTCCTCGCTCGCCTCCGGGCGGGCGTAGAGCAGGTTGGTGCGAATGGTGTCGTGGAACATGTGGGCGTCCTGCGTCACCACACCCACGACGTCGTGCAGGGACTCGAGGGTCACATCGCGGACATCGTGGTCGCCGACCCGGACTGAACCGCTGGTGACGTCGTACAGCCGGCTCACCAACCCCGTGATGGTCGTCTTGCCGGCACCGGAGGGCCCCACGAGGGCGGTCATCGTGCCGGGCGCCACCGCGAACGACACGTCGTGCAGCACCTGCTGGGTCGGCGCCTGATCGAGCACAGCGACCGACTCCAACGAGGCCAACGACACCTCGCTCGCGGTGGGGTAGCGGAACGACACGTCGCGGAACTCGACCCCAGCCGACCCGGTCGGCAGGTGCACAGCACCGGGCTTGTCATCGATCATCGGGGGCAGGTCGAGCACCTCGAAGACACGGTCGAAGCTGACCAGAGCGGTCATCACGTCGACCTGCACGTTGGACAGCGCCGTCAACGGGCCGTAGAGCCGGGTGAGCAGCGCGGCCAGCGCGACGAGCGTTCCCAAGGTGATGTTGCCGTCGAGGACGAGCAGTCCGCCGACGCCGTAGACGAGCGCAGTCGCCAGTGACGCCACCAGGGTGAGCCCGGTGAAGAAGACGCGCCCGTACATCGCCTGCCGGACACCGATGTCACGTACGCGCCCGGCGCGGTCGGAGAACTGTGCCCGCTCGTCGTCGAGGCGACCGAAGATCTTGACGAGCAGGGCACCGGCGACGTTGAACCGCTCGGTCATCGTGGTGCTCATCGATGCGTTGAGCTGCATCGCCTCGCGCGAGATGCTCTGCAGCTTGCGCCCGACCCAGCGGGCGGGCAGCAGGAAGATGGGGAGCAGCACCAGCGCGCCGAGTGTGATCTGCCAGGACAGGAACAGCATCGCGGTGATGACCAGCACGAGGCCGACGACGTTGGACACGACCGACGACAGCGTCGAGGTGATCGCCTGCTGGGCACCGATCACGTCACTGTTGAGCCGGCTCACCAGGGCTCCGGTCTGGGTCCGCGTGAAGAACGCGACCGGCATCCGCTGCACGTGACCGAACACCCTCGTGCGCAGGTCGTAGATCAGGCCCTCGCCGACCCGGGCCGAGAAGTAGCGCTGGATCAGCGTGAGCCCGGCGTCGAAGACGGCCAGGCCCGCGATCACCAGGGCCACTCCGATGACGACGCTGCGGCTGCCGTTGCCGTCGGGCCCGATCTCGTCGATGACCGTCTTGAACAGCAGGGGGATAGAGACGCTGATGACCGCGTCGAGCACGACGAGGGCGAGGAAGATCGAGATTTCCCGCTTGTACGGCGCCGCGAAGCCGGCGACCCGGCGGAACGTTCCCGGCGGCAGCTTGGTCTTCGTGACGTCGCTGTCTCGCGTGAGCGACCGCATGGCCATCCAGGGGCTGTGCGACGACACAAACGCCTCCGATACCTCGTTAGACCGTGCACCTGCTTGATCTTCAGCTGTCACCAACGCCCCGGGGGCGGCAGCGCTTCCCACCACGACGGTACGTCGCCGCACCGACAGCTGCGCCCACAGCGGAACAAGAGCCCGAACGAGCTCAGAAGGCGGAGATCCCGGTGAGCGCACGGCCGATCAGCAGCTGCTGGATCTGCGTGGTCCCTTCGTACAGCGTGGTCACCCGGGCGTCCCGCAGGTACTTGGCGGCGGGGTAGTCGTCGACGTAGCCGTAGCCGCCGTGCACCTGGATGCAGCTGTTGGCCACCCGCACCGACGCCTCCGTCGCGAACAGCTTGGCCTTGGAGGCTGCCAGCGAGTAGGGCTCGCGCCGGGTCTTGAGGTCGGCAACTGCCCAGGTCAGCAGCCGCGACGCGTCGACGTCGACGGCCGAGTCGGCGATCATCTGCTGCACCAGCTGGTGCCCGGCGATCGGCTTGCCGAACTGCTCGCGCGAGCCGGCGTAGGCAATCATCGTGTCCAGCGCCGCCTGCGAGACGCCGGTACACGACGCAGCAATGGACATCCGGCCATCGTCCAGCGCGGACAACGCGACCTTCAGCCCAGCGCCCTCGTCGCCGAGCAGCGCCGATGCCTCGACCTCCACCCCGTCGAGCACAAGCTCGGCGGTGTCGCAGGATCGCAGCCCGAGCTTGCCGTGGATCGGGTTGGCGCTGAAGCCGGCGGACGACGTCGGCACCAGGAAGGCGGACACCCCCTTGGCGCCCGGTCCCCCGGTGCGGGCGAAGACGAGGGCGACACCGGCGAGGGATCCGTTGGTGATGAACACCTTCCGGCCGTCGATGCGCCACCCGCCGCCCGGCACGGGCGTCGCTGTGGCGCGCAGGTCGGCGGGGTTCGAACCGTGGTCGGGCTCGGTCAGCCCGAAGCACCCGAGCACCTCGCCGGTGGCCATCCGCGGCAGCCACCGCTCCTTCTGCTCGTCACTGCCCCATCGCTCGATCGAGCCGGCGACCAGGCCGAGATGCACCGACATGATCGAGCGCACGTTGGCGTCACCGCGGCTGAGCTCCTCGATGAACAGGCAGTAGGTCAACGGGTCGGCACCACCACCGCCGTACTTCTCGCCGATCGACATCCCGACGAAACCGGTCTCGCGCAGGCCGTCCAGCGCCTCCTGCGGAAAGCGTTCCTCGCGGTCGTTGCGCATGGCGTCGGGTACGACGACGGCCTCGACCCACTCCCGCACAGCCGCCCGCACCGCCCGCTGGTCGTCGCTGAGCACCAGGTCCATCTACCGTCCCCCCGTCAGCTGGCCGAGCCGAACCGCCTGTGCGGCGCGCTCGGCCGCACGCTGCTCGTCGTACGTCCTGCTCGTGGCACCACGCAACAGGCCCTTCGTCGCGCGTACGGCGTCCGCCGGTGCCACGAGGAGCGCGGCGACCAGGTCGTCGGTGGCCGCGTCGAGCTCGGCACGCGGCACGACGACGGTGGCGAGCCCGAGCGACACGGCCTCCTCGGCACCGACCCACCGCCCCGTGCTGCAGATCTCCAGGGCCCGGGAGTAGCCCACCGCGTCGACCAGCGGCTGGGTGCCGCCGAGGTCGGGGACCAGACCGAGGCCGGTCTCCCGCATGGCGAGCTGTGCATCGTCAGCGAGCACCCGCAGATCGCAAGCGAGGGCGAGCTGGAAGCCGGCGCCGACGGCGTGACCCTGGACGGCCGCGATGCTGATGACCTGCGGGTCGCGCCACCAGGTGAAGGCCTGCTGGAAGCCGTCGATGGTCCGGTCGAGGGCATCCTGGGGAAGGCCGGCGAGCTCGGCGAGGCCTGGCTCTCCATCGATGCCGGCGCCGAGCATGGCGCGGTCCAGCCCGGCGGAGAAGGACCGGCCCTCGGCGCGCAGCACCACCACGCGGACAGCGGCGTCGGCCAGCACCACCTCACCGATCTCCCGCAGCGCGCGCCAGGTCGCCGGTGTCTGGGCGTTGCGCTGCTCCGGCCGGGCCAGCCGGACGGTCGCGACCGCGTCCGTGCGTTCGAACCGGACACCGGCGCGTGCCCACTCACTGCTGCGGTCGTCGGTCACCCCGTCATTGAACAGGGCGACGGCTGCGGGACCTGGGTCAGGGCTTCTTGCCGCGGGTGGCACCACCCCGACCGCGCAGCTGTACCCCCGCCTCGCTCAACATCCGGTGCACGAAGCCGTAGGACCGGCCGGTCTCCCCAGCGAGCTCACGGATGCTGGAACCAGACGAATATCTGCGCTTGAGGTCTCCGGCGAGCTTGTTGCGCTCTCCTCCCGTGATCCTGGCGCCCTTCTTCAGCTCGGCCACGCCTGCCTCCTTCATAGGGAGCACGTCATCGACGATCTCCTGCGCCCCATGATCGCCGCATGTAGCCACTCTGCCTAGTGCCGGATTTGGGGATCAAACGGAAACGTCAGGCGAGCGCCACGAGGTCGGCATAGTCGTCGTTCCAGAGATCCTCGACACCGTCGGGCAGCAGGATCAGCCGCTCCGGCGCCAGGGCGTCGACCGCGCCCTCGTCGTGGGTCACCAGCACCACCGCACCCTTGTAGGTGCGCAGCGCGCCGAGGATCTCCGCGCGGCTGGCGGGGTCGAGGTTGTTGGTCGGCTCGTCCAGCATCAGCACGTTGGCGCTCGAGACGACGAGCGTCGCCAGCGCCAGCCGGGTCTTCTCGCCGCCGGAGAGCACCGAGGCCGGCTTGTCCACGTCGTCGCCGGAGAACAGGAACGATCCCAGCACCCTGCGGACCTCGACGTCGCCGAGCTCGGGCGCCGCGGACCGCATGTTCTCGAGGACCGTGCGCTCGGGGTCGAGGGTCTCGTGCTCCTGGGCGTAGTAGCCGACCTTGAGCCCGTGGCCCGGGACCACCTCGCCGGTGTCCGGCTCCTCGACGCCGGCCAGCAACCGCATCAGGGTGGTCTTGCCGGCGCCGTTGAGCCCCAGGATGACGACCCGGCTGCCGCGGTCGATCGCGAGGTCGACGTCGGTGAACACCTCGAGCGAGCCGTAGGACTTCGAGAGCCCCTCCGCGGTCAACGGTGTCTTGCCGCAGGGCGCCGGCTCGGGGAAGCGCAGCTTGGCCACGCGGTCGTTGCGCCGTACCTCGTCCAGCCCGGACAGCAACCGCGCTGCGCGCTTGTCCATGCTCTGCGCCGCGCGTGCCTTGGTCGCCTTGTAGCGCATCCGGTCGGCTTGCGCCTTCAGCACCGAGGCCTGCTTCTCGACGTTGGCCCGCTCCCGCTTGCGCCGCCGCTCGTCGGTCTCGCGCTGCTGGAGGTAGGGCTTCCACCCCACGTTGTAGACGTCGAGCTCGGCGCGGTTCGCGTCCAGGTGGAACACACGGTTGACGGTGTGCTCCAGCAGGCCGACGTCGTGGCTGATGACCACCAGACCGCCCTTGTAGCTCTTGAGGTAGTCGCGCAGCCAGCCGATCGAGTCGGCGTCGAGGTGGTTGGTCGGCTCGTCGAGCAGCAGCGACTCGGCGCCGGAGAACAGGATGCGGGACAGCTCCACCCGCCGGCGCTGGCCGCCCGAGAGGGTCCGCAGCGGCTGGGTCAGCACCCGTTCGGGCAGCCCCAGGCTGGAGGCGATCGTCGCGGCCTCGCTCTCGGCGGCGTACCCGCCCGCGGCCTGGAACTCCGCCTCGAGCCGCCCGTAGCGGCGCATCGCCTTGTCATGGGTGTCCGGGTCGGCGCTGGCCATCTCGCCCTCGGTGGCGCGCATCCCGCGCACCACCGCGTCGAGCCCGCGGGCCGACAGGATGCGGTCGCGCGCCAGCATGTCGAGGTCGCCGGTGCGTGGGTCCTGGGGCAGGTAGCCGACGTCGCCCGAGCGGGTTACCTCGCCCGCGGGCGGCGGCGTCTCCCCGGACAGCACGCGCGTCAGGGTCGTCTTGCCGGCGCCGTTGCGACCGACCAGCCCCACGCGGTCACCGGCGGCGATGCGGAAGGTGGCCGGTGCGAGCAGCAGGCGGGGGCCGGCGCGCAGCTCCAGGCCGGTCGCGGTGATCATCGTGGGTCCTTCAGGTCGTGAGCCGTTGTCCGGCGGGAGTGGCCGCCGGGCCTGCGGGTACGAGGAGCGGCGTCACGGCCTGGCAACGAGCATGGGCCCTAGTGTACGAGCCGCCGACGACCCGCTGGGACGAGGTCGCGGCGGCCCTGAGCATGAGTGGAAGGTGCGCATGCAGTTCGACGACCAGAACGTCGACGTCGGTGGTGTGCAGGACCGCCGCGGGATGGGTGGTCCCATCGCCATCGGTGGGGGCGGCGTCGGCATCGTCGGCCTGTTCATCTACCTGCTCGTCGCCGTGCTGGGCGGCGGGAACGCCGATCCTGGAGGCCAGCTCGTTCCGCAGGGCGGCCAGGTCGAGGAGACCGGCGCGAGCTCCGACCTCAAGACCCGGTGCAACACCGACGGTGCCATCGAGAAGTACGACGACTGCTACCTGGTGAAGGTCTACAACGAGATCAACGAGGTGTGGACCGACGAGTTCGCCCGCAGCGGCAACGACTACCGGCCGCCGGGTCTGGCGTTCTTCACCCAGGCCGTGTCCACGGGCTGCGGCCAGGCCTCCTCGCAGGTGGGGCCGTTCTACTGCCCGCCCGACGAGCGCATCTACATCGACATCGGGTTCCTCGAGCAGCTGCAGCAGCAGTTCGGTGCGCAAGGCCGCTACGCGCAGGCCTACATCATGGCCCACGAGTCCGGGCACCACCTGCAGACGCTGTTCGGCACCGAGCGCAAGGTGCGCGCGGCTCAGCAGGCCGAGCCGAGCCGGCAGAACGAGCTGTCCGTCGCGCTCGAGCTGCAGGCCGACTGCTACGCCGGTGTCTGGAGCCGGCTGGCCGACGAGCGGGGCAACGTGACGATCACCGACGCGGAGCTCGACCAGGCCCTCGAAGCCGCAGCGGCGGTCGGCGACGACCGCATCCAACAGAAGACCCAGGGCCGGGTCGACCCCGAGTCGTTCACCCACGGCTCGGCCGAACAGCGCAAGAAGTGGTTCCAGGTCGGCCGCAGCTCGGGCGCCGTCAACGACTGCAACACCTTCAACGGCTGACCCCGGCCAGGGTCACCCGCGCAGCGCGCGACGAGTGACCTTTGGACGAGACACGCCGGCGTGTCGTCGTACCAAGGTCGCTGGTGAGGCGGTCAGACGTTGAAGCCCAGGGCGCGCAGCTGCTCGCGACCCTCGTCGGTGATCTTGTCCGGGCCCCACGGCGGCATCCACACCCAGTTGATCCGGGTGCTGCTGGCGAGTCCGGCCAGCGCCTGGTTGGTCTGGTCCTCGATGACGTCGGTCAGCGGACAGGCCGCGGAGGTGAGCGTCATGTCCAGGGTGACGGCGTTGTCGTCGTCGACGTGCACGCCGTAGACCAGGCCGAGGTCGACCACGTTGATGCCGAGCTCGGGGTCGACCACGTCACGCATGGCCTCCTCGACGTCCTCGACCTTCGCGGGCCCGCCGGGCTGGGTCGCGGTGTCACTCATGCGGTCTCCTCGATGTCGTCGGCAGTGGGTCGGTGTGCGGATGGCTGGTCAGCAGTCGGGCCGTCGGGTGCGGAGCCGTCGTCGGCAGCGAGTGCGCGAACGGTCGCGTCCTTCCACGCCATCCAGCCGAGCAGCGCGCACTTGATCCGCGCGGGGTACTGCGAGACGCCGGCGAAAGCCACGGCGTCCTCGAGCACGTCCTCGTCCGGCTCGAGCTGGCCCTTGGACTGCATCAGGGCCAGGAACTCGTCATAGGCCCTGGTGGCCTCGTCGAGCGACCGGCCGACCACGAGATCGGTCATGACCGACACCGAGGCCTGGGAGATGGAGCAGCCCATCGAGTCGTAGGACACGTCCTCGATCACGGGCTGGTCGTGCTCGCCGGCCGAGTCGGCCACCTTGACGCGCAGGGTCACCTCGTCGCCGCACGTCGGGTTGACGTGATGCACCTCGGCGTCGAACGGCTCCCGGAGTCCCTTGTGGTGCGGGTTGCGGTAGTGATCGAGGATGATCTCCTGGTAGAGCGAGTCGAGCTTCATGAGGCGACTCCGAAGAACCGCTTGACGTGCTCGAGCCCGCCCACCAGCGCGTCGACCTCGGCCGGTGACGAGTAGAGGTAGAACGACGCCCGGGTCGTCGCCGGGACGCCGAAGCGCTGGCACACGGGACGCGCACAGTGGTGGCCGACGCGCACGGCGATGCCGAGCTCGTCGAGCACCTGGCCGACGTCGTGCGGGTGGATGTCGGCCAGTGCGAACGAGACCGCAGCACCGCGGTCGGTCGCCGTCTTGGGGCCGATGATGCGCAGTCCCTCGACCTGCTGGAGCTGCTCGAGGGCATAGGTGGTGATGACGTGCTCGTGGGCAGCGATGTTGCCCATGCCGAGCTCGGAGAGGTAGTCGACGGCGGCACCGAGCCCCACGGCCTGGGCGATCGGCGGCGTGCCGGCCTCGAACTTGTGCGGCAGCCCCGCGTAGGTCGAGGACTGCATGGTGACCATCTCGATCATCTCGCCACCGCCCATGAACGGCGGCAGCTCCTCGAGCAGCTCCTGGCGTCCCCAGAGCACCCCGATGCCGGTAGGCCCGCACATCTTGTGGCCGGTGAAGGCGACGAGGTCGGCCCCGAGCGCCTGCACGTCCAGCGGCATGTGCGGCGCGGCCTGCGACGCGTCGACGACGACGAGCGCACCCACCTCGCGAGCGCGCCGGATGATGGCCTCGTGGGGGTTGACGGTGCCGAGGATGTTGGAGACAAGGACGAACGACACGACCTTGGTGCGCTCGGTGATGACACTGTCGATGTCGTCGAGGTCGAGCCGGCCGTCGTCGGTGAGACCGAACCAGCTCAGCGTCGCTGCGGTGCGCTGGGTGACCAGCTGCCACGGCACGATGTTGGAGTGGTGCTCCATCTCGGTGATGACGACGTTGTCGCCAGGCCCGATGCCGCGCGGCTGCCCGGCCCATGCGATCACGTTGGCCGCGAGGTTGAGTGCCTCGGTGGAGTTCTTGGTGAAGATCACCTCGGCCCGGTCGGCGGCGTTGATGAACGTCGCAACCTTGTCACGCGCGCCCTCGTAGAGCGCCGTCGCCTCCTCGGCAAGGACGTGGATCCCGCGGTGCACGTTGGCGTTGTGGGCCGTGTAGTAGGCGTCGAGCGCGTCGAGCACCTGCCGCGGCTTCTGTGAGGTGGCGGCGTTGTCGAGGTAGACCAGCGGCTTGTCGCCGTGGACGTGGCGCTCGAGGATCGGGAAGTCCTTGCGCACCCTCTCGATGTCGAGCGGGCTCACAGACAGCGTCCGTGCCGCCGACAGCTCACGGCTCAGCGTCATCGGAGACCTCCTCGCACTGGCGCACTCATGCGGTCGCCTGGGTCAGGTAGCGCTCATAGCCTTCCGCCTCGAGCTGGTCGGCGAGCTCGCGCCCGCCTTCCTCGACGATGCGACCGTCGACGAACACATGGACGAAGTCGGGCTGGATGTAGCGCAGGATGCGCGTGTAGTGCGTGATCAGCAGAACCCCGGTGTCACCGGTCTCGCGCACCCGGTTCACGCCCTCGGAGACGACCTTGAGCGCGTCGATGTCCAGGCCCGAGTCGGTCTCGTCGAGGATGGCGATCTTGGGCTTGAGCAGCTCGAGCTGAAGGATCTCGTGGCGCTTCTTCTCGCCGCCGGAGAAGCCCTCGTTGACGCTGCGCTCGGCGAACGACGGGTCTACGGCCAGCCGCTCCATGGCGACCTTGATGTCCTTGACCCAGGTGCGCAGCTTGGGTGCCTCACCGTCGACGGCGGTCTTGGCGCTGCGCAGGAAGTTGGAGACGGAGACGCCCGGCACCTCGACGGGGTACTGCATCGCCAGGAACAGTCCCGCGCGCGCCCGCTCGTCGACGCTCATCTCCAGCACGTCCTGGCCGTCGAGCGTGACGGCGCCACCGGTGACGGTGTACTTGGGGTGACCCGCGATGGAGTAGGCCAGCGTGGACTTGCCGGAACCGTTGGGTCCCATGATCGCGTGGGTCTCGCCGGACTTCACGGTCAGGTCGACGCCACGCAGGATCTCGCGCGTAGCGGCCGGACCCTCGTTGCCGGTGGCGATGGTGACGTGGAGGTCGCGGATCTCGAGGACGGACATCAGGGGAACTCTCCTAGGCGGTTTCGGAGACCTTGACGGCGACGAGGACGTCGGAGCCGTCGATCTTCACGGGGTAGACAGGCACAGGTTGGGTGGCAGGGAGGCCGGTCGGGCGACCGGTGACCAGGTCGAAACGCGAGCCGTGCAGCCAGCACTCGATCGTCGTGTCCTCGACCTCTCCCTCGGACAGCGGGACATTGGCGTGCGAGCAGACGTCGCGGATGGCGTAGACCTCGCCCTCGCTGCGGACGATTGCCACCGGCACACCGTCGATGTCGACCCGGATGGCGGAGCCATCCTTGACGTCATCGACCGAGCAGGCCCGGACGAAGTCGTCCACTAGTGCACCGCGCCTTCCAGCTCGGCCTCGACGGCGGCCAGCAGCCGCTCCTGCACCTCCGGGATGCCGATCTGGTTGATCACGTCGGCGAAGAAGCCGCGGACGACCAACCGGCGGGCCTCGTCGGCGGGGATGCCGCGCGACTGGAGGTAGAACAGCTGCTCGTCGTCGAACCGGCCGGTCGCGCTCGCGTGGCCGGCACCGGCGATCTCACCCGTCTCGATCTCGAGGTTGGGCACCGAGTCGGCGCGCGAGCCGTCGGTCAGCAGCAGGTTGCGGTTGAGCTCGAAGGTGTCGGTGCCCTCGGCCGCGGCACGGATCAGCACGTCACCGATCCAGACGGTGTGTGCGTCATCGCCCTGCAGCGCGCCCTTGTAGGTCACGTTGGAGCGACAGTGCGGTACGGCGTGGTCGACGAAGAGGCGGTGCTCGAAGTGCTGCCCCGCGTCGGCGAAGTACAGGCCGAGCATCTCGACGTCGCCCCCCGGCCCGGCGAAGCGTGCCTCGGGTGCGATGCGTACGACGTCGCCGCCGAACGTGATCACGATGCTCTTGAGCTTTGCGTCGCGACCCATCCGCACCGACTGCTGCGACAGGTGCACAGCGCCGTCGGCCCAGTCGTTGACGCTGACCAGGGTGAGCGAGGCGTTGTCGCCGACGATGACCTCGACGTTGTCGGCATAGGTCGCGCTGCCACCGTGGTCGAGCACCACGACGGCCTGGGCGAACGGCTCGAGCTCGACCAGCACGTGGCCGAACGCTGTGCCGCCCTCGCCGCGCAACGAGATGACCGTGTGACGGGAGGTCACGACCTCTTTGGGGACGGTGACCACCGTGGCCGTCTCGAAGACGGAGTAGGCGCGGGCGGCGACGCGGTCGGCGGGCACGCCGGCCCGGCCGAGGCGGGCGTCGTCGCGGCCGACGGTCTCGACGACCACCTCGGGCGCGGCGTCGACCTCGACGAGGACCTTGCCGTCGCCGGGACCGTCGTCCTCGTGCAGGTGGTGCAGCCGGTCGAGCGGCGTGAACCGCCAGTCTTCCTCGCGGCCGGTCGGGACCGTGAAGTCGGCGACGTCGTACGACGCGAAACGCTGACCGCGGCTGTCGCCGGGCAGGGGCGTCGCACCGTGGGAATGGGGCCTGCCGCTGAAACCACCGGTCTCAGGAGACAGGATCTCCGCGGCGGCAGCCGCAGATCCGACGTTCCCGGCGGCAGCCGCAGATCCGATGGTCCCGGCGGCTGCCGCAGATCCGATGGTCCCGGCGGCATCCGCAACAGCGGCGGGTCCGGTGTTCGTGGTGGACATGAACTAGCCCACAGCTCCTTCCATCTGCAGCTCGATCAGGCGGTTGAGCTCGAGCGCGTACTCCATCGGCAGCTCCTTGGCGATCGGCTCGACGAAACCGCGGACGATCATCGCCATCGCCTCGTCCTCGGTCAGCCCACGGCTCATGAGGTAGAAGAGCTGGTCCTCGCTGACCTTGGAGACGGTCGCCTCGTGGCCCATCGTCACGTCGTCCTCGCGGACGTCGACGTACGGGTAGGTGTCGCTCCGGCTGACGGTGTCGATCAGCAGCGCGTCGCACTTCACGGTCGAGCGCGAGTGGTGTGCGCCCTCCTGGACCTGGACGAGGCCGCGGTAGGACGTGCGGCCACCACCGCGCGCCACCGACTTGCGGATGATGGTCGAAGACGTGTGCGGTGCGGCGTGCACCATCTTGGCGCCGGCGTCCTGGTGCTGGCCCTCGCCGGCGATGGCGATGGACAGCGTCTCGCCGACGGCGCGCTCGCCGAGCAGGTAGCAGGCGGGGTACTTCATGGTGACCTTGGAGCCGATGTTGCCGTCGATCCACTCCATGCGACCGCCGGCCTGCACCGCGGTGCGCTTGGTCACCAGGTTGTAGACGTTGTTCGACCAGTTTTGGATCGTCGTGTAGCGGACGTGCGCGTCCTTCTTCACGATGATCTCGACGACGGCCGAGTGCAGCGAGTCGGAGGAGTAGATCGGGGCCGTGCAGCCCTCGACGTAGTGCACCGAGGAGCCTTCGTCGGCGA
>JAVEDJ010000216.1 GCA_030841025.1 Actinomycetota bacterium | reverse complement strand
CGCGAAGAACGGCGGCTCGCCTGGCCTGCGCGACATCGCCGTGCGGCACGCGCTCACGACCCGCGACCAGCTGGTGCGCCCCAACGGCAGCACCTTCCACTCCGTGCGCTTCGACGAGACGACCGGGCGTCGACTCTGGCGAGGGACGGTGCAGGGGTGGCGGGACAGCTCGACGTGGGCGCGCGGACAGTCGTGGGCGGTGTACGGCTTCACTACCGCCTACCGCGAAACCGGTGACCGGCGCATGCTCACGGTGGCCCGCCGGACCGCCGACTACGCGTTGCGCCATCTCCCGGCCGACGGCGTCCCCTACTGGGACTACGGCCTGGCCCGCAGCCGGACCACGTTCCGGGACGCGAGCGCCGGCGCGGTATTGGCGTCCGCACTGCTGGAACTGGCGCTGGCCGACCCCGTCGCCAAGCGCCGCGCGCGCTACCGCGCCGCCGCGATGCACACCCTGCGGTCGCTCACCGGACCGCGCTACCTGGCGGCAGCGGGTGCGAAGAAGGACGCACGGAAGGGGTCGGCCATCTTGTTGCACAGCCATCACAACAAAGCCGCGCCCAACGCCGGTACGGCCTACGGCGACTACTACCTCCTGGAGGCGCTGCAGCGCGTGCAGCTGCAGCCGTCGGCGCGCCGGTCGCTCCCGGTCAAGCGGGCGAGGGCCGACCAGGCGCTTCCTGGCACACCCGCGCGGGCGGTCCTCGACCGGTCCCATGACACTCACTGGTCGGCGGCCGGTCCGGCACCGCGGTTGACCCTGGACCTCGGCCGATCCCAGCACGTGTCAGCGGTGTCGGTCGGCTGGTGGCAGGGCCGCGGTATCACCACCCGACTGCGCCTGCAGACCTCGAGCGACGGACGCAGGTGGTCGACCGGACGCACGGTCGTCAGCAGCGGTCGCGGCAGCCGCCTCGAGACCTACGACCTGCGCGACCGGCAGGCGCGCTACGTGCGACTCGTCGGCCTGGCCGGTGGGTCCAGCGGGGCGAGCATCGCGATCTCGACCGTGCGCGTGCGCGGCTGAGGTCAGCGGTCCCGTAACCGAACCACGAACCGCAGCCCCGACCAGGTCTCGTCGATCGCGCAGACCTTGTTGTCGACCAGCCCGGCGGCCAGCCCCACATCCCGCACGATGTTCTCGTCGAGGTCCGTGGCGACGCCGCTGGACCGTTTCGGCCAGGCGACCCAGAGCCCGCCGTTGCGCGTCAGGTGTTCGAACAGTGCCAGGAAACGCCGGTCCAGCGTGCGTCGGTCGGCGGTGAACGCGAGGATCACGTGGTACGGCGCCGCTCCCGCGCGTCGGTGCACCTCCACGCCGGGCAGCGGACCGAGGTCGAACCCCGACGGGGCGCCAGCCAGCAGGACCCGATGGCCTTCCTTGATGCCCAGCTTGCGCGGCAACGGAGTGCCGGAGTAGCCCACCGACGGACCGCTCGCCATGGTCGGTCAGCGTAGTAGCGCGGAGGCCACGCGTTCACGTCGCGACGACGCCTCCCTCCGCGGCGTAGCGTGCCCAGGATGACGACCTCGCCCCCGGCCACCGCGACCGGCGACTCGCTGGCTTTCGGCGAGCCCCGTGCGCGCTGGGTGCTGGCGGCCACGGTCATCGGCTCGGGCATGGCCTTCATCGATGCGACCGTCGTCAACGTTGCGCTCCCGCGGATCGGCGAGGCGCTCGGCGCCGGGCTGTCCGGTCTGGCGTGGACCATCAACGCCTACACCCTCACGCTCGCCTCGCTGATCCTGCTCGGCGGGTCGCTCGGCGACCGGTTCGGCCGGCGCCGGGTCTACGTGATCGGGGTGGGCTGGTTCGCCGTCGCGTCGGTGCTGTGCGGCCTGGCTCCCAACGTGGGGACGTTGATCGCAGCCCGTGCCCTGCAGGGGATCGGCGGCGCGCTGTTGACACCGGGCAGCCTGGCCATCCTGCAGAGCTCGTTCCGCCCCCAGGACCGGGCCCGGGCCATCGGCGCGTGGTCGGGTCTCGGCGGCATCGCGGGCGCGGCCGGCCCCTTTCTCGGGGGGTACCTCGTGCAGACCGGGTCCTGGCGGTTGATCTTCTTGATCAACCTGCCGCTGGCGGTCGCGGTCATCGTCATCACCCTCCGGCACGTTCCCGAGTCGCGCGACCCCCAGGCATCCCGGCACATCGACGTGGTCGGCGCGGCGACGGGAGCGGTCGGGCTCGGTGCCCTCACCTACGGACTGATCGCGTGGCAGGACAAGGGGCTGGGCTCCACCGATGTGCTGCTCGCGCTCCTGCTCGGGATCGTCGCACTCGGTGCCTTCGTGCTGCGCGAGCGCAGCGCCAGGGACCCGATGCTGCCGCTGGACATCTTCGCGTCGCGCCTGTTCACCGCGACCAATCTCGTGACCTTCGCCGTCTACGCAGCCCTGGGCGGCGTCTTCTTCTGGCTCGTCCTGCAACTGCAGGTCGTTGCCGGGTACCAGCCGCTCACCGCGGGCGTCTCACTGCTGCCGATCACGTTGCTGATGCTGCTGCTCTCGGCCCGCCTGGGCGCTCTGGCCCAACGCATCGGCCCGCGGCTCCCCATGACGCTGGGTCCGCTGCTGTGCGCCGTCGGTGTGGCACTCATGACGCGCATCGGCGCGGACGCGTCGTACGTCGTGGATGTGTTGCCGCCCGTGGTCGTGTTCGGGCTCGGCCTGTCGCTGACGGTGGCGCCACTGACGGCGACCGTGCTCAACGCGGCTCCTGACCGGCACGCGGGTCTGGCGAGCGGCGTGAACAACGCGGTGGCCAGGGTGGCCGGTCTGCTCGCCGTGGCGGTGCTGCCCCTGGTGGCTGGGCTCAGCGGTGCGGCCTACACCCACCCGGCTCGGCTCGACCCGGCCTTCGACAAGGCGATGTGGGTCTGCTCCGGCCTGCTGTTGCTGGGTGCGGTGCTGTCGGCCCTGTTCGTGCGCTCCCCGGACGCCGACCGGCAGGCCGTTCCGCAGCAGCGTGACGCGCCCCGCCACAACTGCCCGGTCGACGGCCCGCCGCTGCGCGACTGCCCGCGGCACGGGCCGCGGGCAGGGGAAGTCAGCTCGGCGGGCTGACCCAGCCGCGCAGCTTGAGCAGCGCCTCACGCTCGATCTGCCGGGTGCGTTCCCGCGAGACGCCGAGGCGGGCGGCGATCTCGTCGTACGTCTGGCGGCGGTCCTCGGCCAGCCCGTAACGCGAGCGGATCACCTCGGACTCGCGGGCGTCGAGCCGGCGGATCGAGGACACCAGCTGGTCGCGGGAGAGCCGGGCGACGACCAGGTCCTCGGGGCCGGGGTCGGCGGCGTCCACCAGGTCACCCAGGGTCGTCGCGCTGTCGTCCCCGACCAGCATGTCCAGGCTGGCCGGCGTGCGGTTGATGGCGTCGAGCTCCGCGACGGTCTCCACGGTCAGCTCCAGCTCGGTCGCCACCTCGTCGTCCGTGGGGTCCCGTCCCAGCGACAGAGCAAGCTCCCGCCGGGTACGGGTGAGCCGGCTCAGCTTCTCCACCTGGTGCACCGGAAGCCGGACCGTGCGGCTCTGCTCGGCGATCGCCCGGCCGATGGACTGGCGGATCCACCAGGTGGCGTAGGTCGAGAACTTGTAGCCCCTGGTGTAGTCGAACTTCTCGACCGCGCGCACCAGGCCCACGTTGCCCTCCTGGATCAGGTCCAGGAGCGGCATCGTCGACCGGCGGTAGCGCCGGGCCAGCGAGACCACCAGCCGAAGGTTGGCGCGGATGAAGGCTCGCTTGGCCAGCTCACCCTCGGACGCCAGCCGGTCGAGCTCCACGGAGCTGGCTACCTTGCGTGCGGTCTGCAGCTTGATCGCCCGGCGCTGACCCAGCTCGTCGAGCAGGTGGCGGGCGAACAGCCCGGCCTCGATGCTGCGGGCGAGCTCGACCTCGCTGGCGGCGTCGAGCAGCGGGGCCCGGCCGATCTCGTCGAGGTAGAGGCGCACGAGATC
>JAVEDJ010000184.1 GCA_030841025.1 Actinomycetota bacterium | reverse complement strand
TCGGCACCACGCTCGTCGTCCCCGAGGCGCTCCACGACTGGACCGACGGCTCGGTTTCCGCGGCCGGGTCGCTGCTGGTCGCCGGACTCACCCTGCTCGCCGCCAGTGCGGCGGGCCTGCGGCTGCGGCAGGAGGTGGGCTAGCAGGCTCCACCGGCGGCGCGCGCGAACCACCGGCACGGCCGGCCCTCGGCGCTCCGGCCGAGTGGATCACGTGCGCCGTCAGCGAACTTCCCCGAGTCGGGGACAACCGCGTCCGGACCTCGCGTTAGTGTCGGCAGGCAGTGAAAGGCGCACCCGCGCCAGCAGCCAGAACGCAGGCTGCACTGCCCGTCAGAGCAACTGATCCGACGTGAGACAAGGTGGACGTTCCCGTGAGCGACCTGATCACCCCCGGCCTGCTGACCCCGCAGGGCCGTTCGCCCCAGCCAGGGGGCATGGGCCTCGACGAGCAGGTCTACAACCGGCTGCTGCGCGAGCGCATCATCTTCCTCGGCTCCGTCGTCGAAGACAGCAATGCCAACGCGATCTGCGCGCAGCTGCTCCTGCTCGCCGCCGACGACCCGAACAAGGACATCTGGCTCTACATCAACTCGCCGGGTGGCTCCGTGTCGGCAGGCATGGCCATCTACGACACGATGCAGTTCGTGCAGAACGACGTGGCCACCGTGGCGCTGGGCATGGCCGCATCGATGGGCCAGTTCCTGTTGTGCGCCGGCGCGCCCGGCAAGCGCTATGCGACCCCGCACGCCCGCGTGATGATGCACCAGCCGTCGGGTGGGCTCGGCGGCACCGCCTCGGACATCAAGATCCAGGCCGAGCAGATGCTCTACACCAAGCAGAAGATGGCCGAGCTCATCGCGCTGCACACCGGCCAGCCGGTCGAGCAGATCGAGCGCGACTCCGACCGCGACCGCTGGTTCACCGCTGAGGAAGCCCGCGACTACGGCATGGTCGACCAGGTCGTGGCCAGCGCCCGTCAGGTAGCGGGCCAGGGCGGCACAGCGTGAACGACATGACCTTCCCCACCAATGCCGCCTCGTCGGGTGGCGCCCCGCGAGGAGACCGAGCCCAGATGAGCGACCTGTACCTTCCCAGCTCTCGATACGTGCTGCCCCAGATCGAGGAGCGCACGTCCTACGGCTACAAGCGCCTCGACCCCTACACCAAGCTGTTCGAGGAGCGCATCATCTTCCTCGGTCAGGCCATCGACGACACCGTCGCCAACGACGTCATGGCCCAGCTGCTGACGCTCGAGTCGATGGACCCCGACCGCGACATCCTGCTGTACATCAACTCTCCCGGCGGGTCGTTTACAGCGCTGACCGCCATCTACGACACGATGCAGTTCGTGCGCCCCCAGGTGCAGACCTACTGCCTGGGTCAGGCCGCATCGGCCGCGGCGGTGATCCTGGCGGCCGGTACGGCCGGCAAGCGGTTCGCGCTCGCCAACTCGCGCATCCTGATCCACCAGCCCTCCACCGAGGGCGGCGGCCAGGCCAGCGACGTCGAGATCCAGGCCCGTGAGGTGCTGCGGATGCGCTCGCTGCTCGAGGAGCTCATCGCGCGCCACTCCAACCGCACCGTCGAGCAGGTGGAGCGCGACATCGAGCGCGACAAGATCCTGACGGCCGAGGAGGCCGTGGAGTACGGCCTGGTCGACCGGGTCATCACCGCTCGCTGAGCGGTGACGCGACAGGGCGAGACGAGGCAGCGTCGCGACCCGCCGCGCAGTTCGGCGGGTTATGGAGGCGTCGGCGGCGCTGCCGGGGTAACGTCGACTCACCAAAGTTCCGGTCGCACGGCCGGTCAGGAGAGGGAGAGGCCCCCGCGTGGCACGCATTGGCGACGGCGGAGACCTGCTGAAGTGCTCGTTCTGCGGAAAGAGCCAGAAGCAGGTCAAGAAGCTCATCGCGGGTCCCGGCGTCTACATCTGCGACGAGTGCATCGACCTCTGCAACGAGATCATCGAGGAAGAGCTCTCGGAGAGCTCGGAGCTCAAGTGGGACGAGCTGCCCAAACCGATCGAGATCTGCGAGTTCCTCGACTCCTACGTCGTCGGCCAGGACATCGCCAAGCGCGCCCTGGCCGTCGCCGTCTACAACCACTACAAGCGCGTCCAGGCCGGTGAGACGGGCAAGCCCAGCCGCGACGACCATGTGGAGCTGGCCAAGTCCAACATCCTGCTGATCGGGCCCACCGGGTGCGGCAAGACCCACTTGGCGCAGACCCTGGCCCGCATGCTGAACGTCCCCTTCGCCATCGCCGACGCCACGGCGCTGACCGAAGCGGGATACGTCGGCGAGGACGTCGAGAACATCCTGCTCAAGCTGATCCAGGCCGCCGACTACGACGTCAAGAAGGCCGAGACCGGCATCATCTACATCGATGAGGTCGACAAGATCGCGCGCAAGAGCGAGAACCCGTCGATCACGCGCGACGTGTCCGGCGAGGGTGTGCAGCAGGCGCTGCTGAAGATCCTGGAGGGTACGACGGCGTCGGTGCCGCCGCAGGGTGGTCGCAAGCACCCGCACCAGGAGTTCATCCAGATCGACACCACCAACGTGCTGTTCATCGTCGGCGGGGCCTTCTCGGGACTCGAGAAGATCATCGAGGGGCGCATCGGCCGCAAGGGCCTCGGCTTCGGTGCCACGGTGCACTCCAAGAGCGAGCGCGAGACCGCCGACATCTTCGGCGACGTGCTCCCCGAGGACCTGCTGAAGTTCGGCATGATCCCCGAGTTCATCGGCCGGCTCCCCGTCATCACCAACGTGCGCAACCTCGACCAGGACGCCCTGGTGCGCATCCTCACCGAGCCGCGCAACGCGCTGGTCAAGCAGTACCAACGGCTGTTCGACCTCGACGGGGTCGAGCTCGAGTTCACGGAGGACGCGCTCGAGTCCGTCGCCGACCAGGCGATCCTGCGCGGCACGGGTGCGCGTGGGCTGCGAGCCATCATGGAAGAGGTCCTGCTCTCCGTGATGTACGAAGTCCCGTCCCGCAAGGACGTCGCACGCGTGGTCGTCACCCGCGAGGTCGTCCTCGAGCACGTCAACCCGACCTTGGTGCCGCGCGAGACCCCCAAGCGCGAGCGCCGCGAGAAGTCTGCGTGACGCTCGGGCTCAGCCGCCGAACGGCTGAGCCCGCCAAGCCTCGTCTGTCACTGCGGCCAACCGCGTGACATCCGGCGAACCGAACGCCACTACCTCGACCGCGCCGCGCGGGCCGGTCCGCAAGCACAGCGTCGCTCGCGCGCCCGCGTCGGTGGCGCACTGCACGTCACCGAAGGACTGCACCGGTGTGGTGGCCCCCAGGTCGCGAAACTCCGCGTCCGCGTCGGCGTGCGCGTTGAACGCGATCAGCACGTAGCCCTCGGCCACCACGCCGTAAGCGGCGGCGGCGCTCTTGACCCGGGTGTTCTTGCTGAGCAAGCCCTGCATGGAGTCCAACGTCCCGTTCATGACCGGGTCTGTCGACCTGCCGAGCCCGCCAAGCCGATCGGGGGTGGCGGGGGTGTTGCGTTGGTTCAGGAAGACCGGGATCGCGATGGCGGCCAGGATGCCGAGGACGATGAGCCCCACGGGAACGCAGATGGCGACGATGGCCCAGACGGGCAAGCCGCTGCGCTGCTGTGGGCTGTACGGTCCCGGACCGAACATGGGCGGCGCGCCGTACTGGGTGGGAGGGGCGCCGTACTGGGTGGGAGGGCCGCCGTACTGGCTCGGCGGCGGCACGTACGGCGCGGCCGGTGCAGGGGGCGGACCACCGGCAAAGAAACCGAGGTCGCGGTCGTTGTTCGACCCGGCCCCCGCCGAGCCGCCGAAGCTGCCGCCGAATCTGCTGTCCTCGCCCATCCCCACCCCTGTTCGCTGCAGCGTGTGGGGGTAGATCGGCGCCCGATAGGCCCGTCTTGAGGCCGGAGCCGCCGGAGACGACCGCGGCGGCCTGGCCAGAGCGTGCTAGAGCGTGACCGCCACGCGGAGCGCGCCGTCGCCGGGGGAGAACTGCAGCTCGGCGATGCGCCCGGTCGCCTTCAGGTCGTCGGCCGCCTCTGCCACCCGGTCGAGCGCCTCCTGCGGTCCGGACACCGAGGCCAGTGCGACCTCGGTGCGCATCGACGTCTGCGCCTCGGACTTGGCCTTGCGCACGCCGGCGAGCACGGTCGAGGTGTCCCGCAGGAGCGTCCCGTCAGCGTGCCGCGCAAGCTCTTCGAGCGGCTCGACCTCGGGCCACGCGGCCCGGTGCACCGAGCCCTCCTGCCACCACGACCAGACCTCCTCGGTCACGAACGGGAGGAACGGCGCGAACAGCCGAAGCTGCACGGACAGCGCGGCGGCCAGGGTCGCCTTCGCGGACGCGGCGGCCTCCTCGCCGCGGCCGCCGTACGCCCGGTCCTTGACCAGCTCCAGGTAGTCGTCGCAGAAGGACCAGAAGAACGTCTCGGTCGCCTCGAGCGCGGCGGTGTAGTTGTACGCGTCGAGCTCGGTGGTCGCCTCGCGGACCACCCCGGCGAGGGAGGCGAGCAGCGCTCGGTCGAGCGGCTGGGTGACCGCGTGCGGGTCCTCGACGGCCCCGAAGGACAGCGCGAACTTGCTGGCGTTGAGGATCTTGATCGCGAGCCGCCGGCCGATCTTCATCTGCGCCTCGTCGAAGGGACTGTCCGTCCCGGGCCGGGCCCCCGCCGCCCGCCACCGGACCGCGTCGGAGCCGTACCGCTCCAGCACGTCCATGGGCGTCACCACGTTGCCCTTGGACTTGGACATCTTCTTGCGGTCCGGGTCGACGACGAAGCCGGAGATCGCGGCATGCGACCAGGGCACGGTGTCGTGCTCGTAGTGCGCCCGCACGACGGTGGCGAACAGCCAGGTGCGGATGATCTCGTGGGCCTGCGGCCGCAGGTCCATCGGGAAGGTGCGTGCGAACAGGTCGGGGTCGCGCTCCCAGCCGCAGACCACCTGGGGCGAGAGCGAGGAGGTGGCCCAGGTGTCCATGACGTCCGGGTCCGCGGTGAACCCGCCCGGCTGGTCGCGCTGGTCCGCTGTGAACCCTTCCGGCACGTCCGAGGCCGGATCGACGGGCAGCGAGGCCTCGTCGGCGAGCACCGGCTCGTCGTACAGCGGCTGTCCCTCGTCGTCGAGCCGGTACCAGACCGGGAACGGCACGCCGAAGAACCGCTGCCGGCTGATCAGCCAGTCGCCCTGCAGCCCCGCCACCCAGTTCTCGTAGCGGTGCCGCATGTAGTCGGGGATCCAGGTGATCTCACGGCCGCGCTCGATGAACCTCTTGCGCAGCTCCTCGTCCCGGCCGCCGTTGCGGATGTACCACTGCCGGCTGGTGACGATCTCCAGCGGCTTGTCGCCCTTCTCGTAGAAGTTCGCCATCCGCTGCGTCGGCACCGGCTCGCCCTCGAGGTCGCCGGACTCGCGCAGCTGGTCGACCATGGCCGCCCGCGCGGAGAACGTCGTCTTCCCGGCCAACCCTGCGTACGCCGAGGCAGCGGGTTCGGCGTCGAGCCACTCCGGGGTGTCCCGCAGCAGGCGACCGTCTCGGCCGACGACGGAGCGCGTCGTCAGGTTCAGCTCGCGCCACCACAGGACGTCGGTGAGGTCGCCGAACGTGCACACCATTGCTATGCCGGAACCCTTGTCCGGCTCAGCGGCCGGATGGGCCAGCACCGGCACCTCTACCCCGAAGATCGGTGAGCGCACCGTCGTGCCGAACAGCTGCTGATAGCGCTCGTCGTCGGGATGGGCGACCAGCGCGACCACCGCGGGGATCAGCTCGGGCCGGGTCGTCTCGATGCGCACGGGACCGCCGTCCGAGTGGAACGCCACCCGGTGCAGGTGCCCGGGGTAGTCCCGGGCCTCCAGCTCGGCCTGCGCGACCGCCGTCTGGAACGTCACGTCCCACAGGCTCGGCGCCTCGGACTGGTAGGCCTCGCCGCGCGCCAGGTTGCGCAGGAAGGCGCGCTGGGACGCGGCGATGGAGGCCGGCCCGATCGTCGTGTACTTCTGCGTCCAGTCGACCGAGAGCCCGACGCGGCGCCACAGCTCCTCGTAGGCCTGCTCCACCTCCTCGGTCCACTGCTCGCACAGCTCGATGAAGTTGCGCCGCGAGATCGGCACCTGCCGCTTGGGGTCTGGCTTCTCCGGCGGGGTGAAGTCGGGGTCGTAGGGCAGGGACGGGTCACAGCGCACGCCGTAGTCGTGCTGCACGCGTCGCTCGGTCGGCAGGCCGTTGTCGTCCCAGCCCATCGGGTAGAAGACCTCGAGCCCGCGCATCCGCTGGTAGCGGGCGATGATGTCGGTGTGGGTGAACGAGAACACGTGTCCCACGTGCAGCGACCCGCTGACCGTCGGCGGGGGAGTATCGATCGAGTAGACCTGCTCGCGGGTCTTGGTGCGGTCGAACAGGTAGGTGCCCTCCTGCTGCCATACCCCGGCCCAGCGCGCCTCGAGGCCGTCGACGGTTGGCTTGTCCGGCACGGTCGCCGTCGCGGAAGAGGGCTGGGTCTCGGGGTCCATACCGACAATCCTATTTAGCGCGCTCGGCTGCATCGAACCAGTTCGGCGCTGCGGGCCGCTGCGGGGCTACGGCCGTTCGGCCGCTTGTGCCTCCCTCCTAGACTCACGGCGTGACAGACCTCTCGGTGACCGAGCGGGTGGCCGAGGTCGAGCGCGCCATCCTCGCCCGCGCGCCCGAGCACAAGATCGACCCGACCCTCGACCGCGTCCGCGAGCTGCTCGACCTGCTCGGATCGCCGCAGCAGAGCGCGCCGATCGTCCAGGTCGCGGGCACCAACGGCAAGACCACGACGACCCGCATGATCGAGTCGCTGCTGCGCGAGTTCGGCCTGCGGACCGGCCGGTTCACCAGCCCCCACCTGCACTCGATGCGCGAGCGGATCGCCTTCGACGGGCAGCCCATCGACGAGGAGCGTTTCCTCGCCACCTACGACGACATCGCGCCCTACCTCGCCCTTGTCGACTCGCGCCACGAGGTGCCGCTGTCCTTCTTCGAGGTGCTCACCGCGATGGGGTTCGCCGCCTTCGCCGACGCGCCGGTGGACGTGTCGGTCATCGAGGTCGGGCTCGGTGGCACCTGGGACAGCACCAACGTCGCGGACGCCCAGGTCGCGGTGGTCACCCCGATCGCGCTGGACCACGAGCGTTTCCTGGGTCACACCATCGGCCAGATCGCCGCCGAGAAGGCCGGCATCCTCAAGCCCGGGTCCTACGGCGTGCTCGCCCAGCAGCCGGTGGAGGCGGCCGACGTGCTCTTGGCTCGCTCCGTCGAGGTCGACGCGATCGTGGCCCGCGAAGGGCTGGAGTTCGGGGTGCGGTCGCGATCGCTGGCGCTGGGGGGCCAGCTGCTGTTCCTGCGTGGGCTGGCGGGGGAGTACGACGAGATCTTCCTGCCGCTGCTCGGCGTCCACCAGGCGCACAACGCCGCGGTGGCACTCGCCGCCGTCGAGGCGTTCCTCGGCGGGAGCCACGCCGAGCGGGGCCGCCTGGACATCGACCTCGTCCGGGCCGGGTTCGCCGGCGTCACCTCCCCGGGACGGCTCGAGGTGGTCCGTCGCTCGCCGACGGTCCTGCTGGATGCCGCGCACAACCCGGCCGGCGCCACCGCCACCGCCACCGCCATCGACGACGACTTCGACTTCACCCGACTGATCGGGGTGTTCGCGGCCATGGCCGACAAGGACGTGCACGGCATGCTCGAGCCCTTCGAGCCGGTGCTCGCCGAGCTCGTGGTCACCGAGGCAGCCTCGTCACGCGCCATGCCGGTCGACGAGCTGGCCGCCATCGCGGTCGACATCTTCGGCCCCGACCGGGTGGAGGTCGTGCCCCGGCTGGACGACGCCCTCGACACCGCCATCCGTCTCGCCGAGGAGGAAGGCGCGATGGGCGGGGCCGGGGTGCTGGTCACCGGATCGATCTACACCGTCGCGGAGGCGCGGACCCTGCTCGGAGGGGGACGAGACGGCCGGTCCGGCGCGTGAGAGGCATCCTGGCCGCGGTTCTCGTCTTCGAGGGCCTGGTGGTGTTCTTCGCGACGCTCGTCGCCAAGGACCTCAGCGACGTGGACAGCACGACCGTCTGGTGGGTCGGCGGTACGGCGGCGGTGGCGTGCGTGGTGCTCGCGGGGCTGCTGCGGCGGCCCTGGGGGATCACCGTCGGGTCGGTGCTGCAGATCCTGCTCATCGCGGCGGGCTTCGTCGTACCCACGATGTTCTTCCTCGGGCTGGTGTTCGCGGCGCTGTGGTTCCTCGGCATCTACCTGGGACGCCGCGTCGAGCGTCAGGAAGCCCCCGCGGGCGGCGCCTCCGATGATCGGTAGGCTCGCGCCCCGTGAGCGAGCGAACCCTGGTCCTGATCAAGCCCGACGCCGTACGCCGAGCCCTGGTGGGGCAGGTGCTGCACCGTTTCGAGCGCAAGGGCCTGGCCATCGCGGCGATGGACCTGCGCACCATCGACGGCGCGCTGGCGGACCGGCACTACGCCGAGCACGTCGAGAAGGAGTGGTATCCGCCGCTGCGGGCGTTCATCACCTCGGGTCCGCTCGTGGCGCTGGTGCTCGAAGGTGACCAGGCGATCTCGGTGGTGCGCGCGCTGACCGGCGCCACCGACGGCCGCGCCGCGGCGCCGGGGACCATCCGCGGCGACTGGTCGCTGTCCAACCGCGAGAACCTCGTGCACGCCTCGGATTCGCCCGAGTCGGCGGCGCGCGAGATCTCGATCTTCTTCCCGAGTCTGGAAGGTTCTTCGACGCCCTGAGACACGCCGTGGTCTTTGGGTGGCCTGCCGCCGCGCCGATAGCATCATGGGCACGACGCCCCGGCGCAGGTCGCGCCGGACTGCTGGACAATCTTCTCGGGAAGGCCACCTCCCTCTCATGGGCAACAACATGTCGTTCATCGGCCGGGACATGGCCGTGGACCTCGGTACGGCCAACACGCTCGTCTACGTGCGCGGCAAGGGCATCGTCCTGAACGAGCCCTCGGTGGTGGCCATCAACACCAACACCGGTGGCATCCTGGCGGTGGGCGCTGAGGCCAAGAAGATGATCGGGCGCACGCCCGGCAACATCGTGGCGATCCGGCCGCTCAAGGACGGCGTCATCGCCGACTTCGACACGACCGAGCGCATGCTGCGCTACTTCATCCAGAAGGTCCACCGCCGCCGCCACCTCGCCAAGCCACG
>JAVEDJ010000099.1 GCA_030841025.1 Actinomycetota bacterium | reverse complement strand
CGCCGGCCTGGTCGTGGCCGCCGCCTGGGCGACGCCGGTCGAGCAGGTGCCCGACCGCTGGGTGCCCGTCGTGCTCACCTTGGTTGCCGCCACGCTGCTCGCGGCGGCCGCCCTGCTCCCTCGCCGGCAGCGCGCCGCGCCGGCCGCGGTCACGCTGCTCGCCGCCGTGGCACCCGTGCTGGCCGCCGCGGAAGCCGTGATCGTGGCGGTCGCGGGATCATTGGTCTGGCTGGAGCGGCCGTGGCAGGGCGGGCGCGGACTCTCCGCCCGAGAGCTGGCCGCCGACTCGGTACTGCGCGATGGGGCCCTCCTGGGGTCCGACAGCTCCTGGGGCATCGAGGTGCCGCTGCTCCTGCTGCTGGTGGCAGCGGTGTGCGTCGCCGCCGACCGCTTGCACCGGCTCGTGCCGCGACTGGATCTGGCCGCGGTCCCGTTGGTCGGCCTGGCCGCGCTCACGGCTCCGGTCGCACTCGACCTGTCCCTGGTCGGGACGCTGGCCCTCGACCTGACCGTGGCTGGGGCCCTCGTGCTGGCCGGTGCCGGGTGCCTGCGGCAGTCGTGGCGTCAGGCCGGAGCCGCCTGCCTCCTGTCCGGGCTCGCGGTGCTGGCTCTCACGGTCTGCTCGTCGCTGGCCGTCGACCGGGCGACCCTGGCGGTCCTGCCGGTGACGGCGCTGGTGCTGGCCGCCGCCACCGTGCTGGTGCCGACCGCTCTGCGCGTGCCGCTGGGTGTGACCGCGGTCGTCGCGGCCATCGCCGAGGCCGGCGCGGTCGCCCGCTTCGAGGGAGCCGGTTGGCCGGCGGTCAGCGCCCTCACGCTGTCGCTGGGCGCACTGGCGGCGACGGCCGCGGCGGCGCGGGTCCACGGCGTCGTACGACGCGGCTTCGCCGTCGCGGCGACGGCGCTGCTGCTGGCGGACACGGTTGCCCTGACTGTCTGGAGCGGCGGTTCGGTGGCCGCTGCGGGACTGGCGATGGCCGTGGTGGGCGGGATCGTGCTCACGCTCGGTGCGTGGGCCGAGGTGATCGTCCCGTCACTGCTTCCCGACGGCCGAGCGGTCGCGGCGGAGGTGTCGCTGACTGCCGCGGCCGGCACGGCGATCGGGGTGCTGCTCGCGGCGCTCGACGCGGACCGGCTGTGGCTGGGGCTGCTCGCCGCCGGGGCGGCTGCCGCGGCCGTTGCGCTGCGTGCCCGGCGGCACCGGGTCGGCTGGGTCGCCGGTGCGCTGCTGGCGTCGAGCACCTGGGTGCGACTGGCCCTGTCCGATGTCGAGGCGCCCGAGCCCTACACGGTGCCCGGCGGGCTCGCCCTGCTCGCGCTGGGGATGTGGCGACGGCGGCGCGACCCGTCGTACCCGTCGTGGTCTGCCTACGCCACCGGCCTCACCCTCGTTCTGGTGCCCAGCCTGCTGCGGGCGGTCACCGACGCAGGCAACGTCCGGCCGCTGCTGCTGGCGCTCGCCGCGCTCGCGGTGCTCTGCTCGGGGCTCGCGCGCCGGCTGCAGGCCCCGCTCGTCATCGGTGGTCTGGTCCTCGGGATCGACGCGGTCGTGCAGCTGGTGCCGTACCTCCTCGCCGTCTACGACGCGGTGCCGCGCTGGTCGCTGCTGGCCGCGATCGGCCTGGTCCTGGTCCTGCTCGGCGCCACGTACGAGCGACGCGCTCGCGAGCTGCGCGCGTTGCAGCGGCAGATTGCCAGCTTCGGCTGAGAGGCTGCGCCCATGGCAGCACAGCGCGAGCGGAGCGGCGGCGCGAAGCCGCCGTCGCCGACGACCTTGGGCCGTCCCGACGGCCGTACCACCTACGATGCCGCTATGACCCGCGTTCTCCTCGCTGAGGACGACCAGGCGATCTCGGAGCCGCTCGCCCGCGCACTGCGCCGCGAGGGCTACGACGTCGAGGTATGCGAGGACGGCCCGGGCGCCCTCGAGTCGGCGACCGGCACACCGGTCGACCTGGTGGTGCTCGACCTGGGCCTGCCCGGGATGGACGGTCTCGAGGTCTGCCGGCGGCTCCGCAACGAGGGCAGCGGCGTACCGGTGCTGGTGCTCACCGCTCGCGCCGACGAGGTCGACACGGTCGTCGGGCTCGACGCCGGCGCCGACGACTACGTCACCAAGCCGTTCCGGCTCGCCGAGCTGCTCGCGCGCGTCCGGGCGTTGCTGCGTCGCGGTGCGGTCGAGGTGACCCAAGGAGTGCACGGCGTGCGCATCGACGTCGACTCGCACCGAGCATGGATCGACGAGCAGGAGCTCACTCTCACTGCCAAGGAGTTCGACCTGCTGCGGGTGCTGCTGCGGGAGCACGGCAAGGTCGTCACGCGCGAGCAGCTGATGCGCGAGGTGTGGGACACCGCGTGGTGGGGCTCGACGAAGACGCTCGACATGCATGTCTCCTGGCTGCGCAAGAAGCTCGGTGACGACGCCGCCAACCCGCGTTTCATCACGACGGTCCGGGGTGTGGGTTTCCGCTTCGAGCGTGAGTGAGCCGTGCGTCGACAACTTGTCCAGTCCAGCATCCTCGTTGCGGTCGTGGCCGTGGTGCTTCTCGTCGTCCCGCTCGGCGTCGTGGCGAACGCCGCCGAGAAGTCCCTGTCGGCCGTTGCGGTCACCGGGCTCGTCGCCCTTCTCGGCGTGCTCGCCGTGGCGCTCGCCGTCGGCGCGGGCCTCCTGCAGGGGCGGCGGCTGATCGAGCCGATGGCCATGCTCGCTGACCGGGCCGAGAAGCTGGGGTCGGGACAGACGCGGGCGCCGTTGAAGCCCAGCGGCATCCTCGAGGTCGACCGCGTCGCTGAGCTGCTCAACCGCAGCGGGGAACGCATCGACCGGCTCATCGCCGCCGAGCGACAGTTCGCGAGCGACGCGTCCCACCAGCTGCGCACCCCGCTGACGGCCCTGTCGATGCGGCTCGAGGAGATCGTGCAGGCCGATGACCCACGCATCGTCCGCGAGGAGGCGCGCAGCGCCCTCGCCCAGGTCGAGCGGCTGGCGACCGTCGTCGAGCACCTGCTCGACAGCGTGCGCGACAACAACCTGCGGGCAGGGCCGGTCCCGCTCGACCACGTCGTCCTTCAGCAGGTCGTCGAGTGGGAGCCGGCCTTCGGCGCTGCCGGCCGGCGCATCGTGGCACGCGGCACGCGGGGCCTGGTGGCCCTGGCCTCGCCCAACGGGCTGTCCCAGGTGCTGGCGACGTTGCTGGAGAACAGCCTGGTCCACGGCGCTGGCACCGTGACCGTGTCCACGCGCTCGACCGGCATCTCGTTGGTCGTCGAGGTCACCGACGAGGGCCCTGGGGTGCCGCCGGAGCTCGGCGCCCGGATCTTCGAGCGCGCGGTGAGCGGCCGCAAGAGCACCGGTCTCGGCCTGGCGGTGGCGCGTGAGCTGGCCGAGGCCGAGGGAGGTCGGCTCGAGCTCGTGCAGCAGAAGCCGCCGGTGTTCGCGCTGTTCCTCAGTGCTGCGGGTGCCGGACCTCGCTGAGGGCGCCCGCAGGCGCGGGGAGGGACGGCGCCGGCCGCAGCTCGCGGAAGACGAATCGCCGGTAGGACCAGAAGCGGAATGCGGTGCCGAGCGCCAGGCCGATCACGTTCGCGGCGATGTTGTCGGAGATCGGGCTGGTGAACCCCAGCAGGTAGTGGCTGATCGCCAGGCAGCCCAGCGCGATCACCAGGCCGACGCCGTTGAGCAGGAAGAAGAGGGTGTACTCGCGCCGCAGCCCGGACCGTTCGCGCCGGCGGAAGGTCCAGAGCCGGTTGCCGGCGTAGGCGACGGTGGTGGCGACGACCGTCGAGATGGTCTTGGACGTCAAAGGCTTGTCGGTGCTGTGCAACAGCACGTTGAACAGGCCGACGTCGACCAGGAACGCCACCCCTCCGACCACGCCGAACTTCATCAGCTCGCGGATCAGGTGGCTGAGGCTGTAGTAGACGCGCAGCGCCGCCTTCATGCCGCGATCACCGCGCTCTCACCTGATCCTTCCCACGCTTCGAGCCTAGGCGACCCGGGTGTCCTGCGCCTGAGGACCGGCTGTGAGTCACCCGGAAGGCCGGATCGCAGCAGCGTGGCAACATACGTCGTACGACGTAACCCACGTCGCGCACCAACGGCGCCCCGCTGACCCACCCCGTCGGCTCGCTGCCGTGGTGCACCGGAGATCTCGAGGAGCCACAGTGACCGACGTCGATGCGAGCGACCTTCCTGCCGGTGCCCGGCTCAGCGACGAGCTGGAGTCGCTGCGCAAAACCGTCGAGGAGTTCGCGCACGACGTGGTCGCGCCGACCATCGCCGACTTCTACGAGCGGGAGGCGTTCCCCTACGAGATCGTGCGCCAGATGGGCCAGATGGGCTTGTTCGGGCTGCCCTTCCCGGAGGAGTACGGCGGCATGGGTGGCAACTACTTCGCCCTCTGCATCGCTCTCGAGGAACTGGCTCGCGTCGACTCGTCGGTGGCCATCACGCTGGAGGCGGCGGTGTCGCTGGGTGCGATGCCGATCTACCGCTTCGGCACCGAGGAGCAGAAGCGGGAGTGGCTTCCCCGGCTGTGCTCGGGTGAGCTGTTGGGCGCCTTCGGGCTGACAGAGCCCGGCGGTGGCTCCGATGCCGGCGCCACGTTGACCAGGGCCCGGCTCGACGGCGACGAGTGGCTCATCAGCGGCACCAAGGCGTTCATCACCAACTCGGGCACGGACATCACCGGCCTGGTCACGGTGACCGCGGTGACCGGAGAGCTGCCGGACGGCCGCAAGGAGATCTCCTCGATCATCGTCCCCTCGGCGACACCCGGCTTCACGGTCTCGAAGAAGTACAGCAAGGTCGGCTGGAACGCCTCGGACACGCGCGAGCTGTCGTTCACCGACGTGCGCGTGCCGGCCGCCAACCTGCTGGGAGAGCGTGGCCGCGGCTACGCGCAGTTCCTCTCGATCCTCGACGAGGGGCGGATCGCGATCGCGGCACTCGGTGTCGGCCTGGCGCAGGGCTGCGTCGACGAGTCGGTGAAGTACGCGACGACCCGCGAGGCGTTCGGCCGGCCGATCGGCGACAACCAGGCGATCGCGTTCAAGGTGGCGGACATGGAGGTGCGCGCACACACCGCGCGGCTTGCCTACTACGACGCTGCGGCCCGCATGCTGCGCGGCGAGCCGTTCAAGCGACAAGCCGCGATCGCCAAGCTCTACTCCTCGGAGATCGCGGTGACCAACGCCCGCGAGGCGACGCAGGTGCACGGCGGGTACGGCTTCATGAACGAGTACCCCGTGGCCCGGATGTGGCGAGACTCCAAGATCCTGGAGATCGGGGAGGGCACCTCGGAGGTGCAGCGGATGCTGATCGCCCGCGACCTCGGTCTCTGACCCGCTGCCGCCGCCAGGAGCGCGGGCGCCCGCCGGTAGGGTCGGCGCCGTGGGGTTCCCGGTCGTCGGCGTCGTCGGAGGCGGGCAGCTGGCTCGCATGATGGCCGCGCCGGCGCTCGAGCTGGGCATCACGTTGCGGGTGCTCGCGCGGGACGCGGCCGAGAGCGCCGCGCAGGTCGTCCCCGGGGTCGAGATCGGCGACGAGACCGACCTCGCGGCACTGCGGCGCTTTGCCAAGGGTTGCGACGTCCTGACGTTCGACCACGAGCACGTGCCGACCGAGCATCTTCGCGCGCTGGTGGCCGACGGCGTCGTCGTACGCCCCGGCCCGGACGCACTCGTGCACGCCCAGGACAAGACGGTCATGCGGGCCCGGCTCACCGAGCTGGGCGTCGCGTGTCCCCGGTGGCGGGTCGTGCCCGACGCCGCGGCTCTCGAGGGCTTCGGTGACGAGGTCGGCTGGCCCGTCGTGCTCAAGACGCCCCGCGGCGGGTACGACGGCAGGGGCGTGCGCGTCGTCGCGACTGCGGCGGAGGCTGCCGACTGGATCGGCCGCGGTGAGCCGTTGCTCGCGGAGGAGCGGGTGGACTTCACCCGCGAGCTGGCGGTGCTTGTCGCGCGCAGCCCGCACGGCCAGGCCGCGGTCTATCCCGTCGTCGAGACTGTGCAGGTCGACGGCATCTGCCGTGAGGTGTTCGCCCCCGCCGACATCAGTGACGAGCACGCGTTGGCCGCGCAACGGGCCGCGCTGCGCATCGCGGAGGGGCTCGATGTCACCGGCATGCTCGCTGTCGAGATGTTCGACACCCCCGCCGGCGTGCTGGTCAACGAGCTGGCGATGCGGCCGCACAACAGCGGTCACTGGACGATCGAGGGGGCGCGCACCAGCCAGTTCGAGCAGCATCTGCGCGCCGTTCTCGACCTGCCGCTGGGCGACACCCGGATGACGGCAGCGCGGGCTGCCATGTCGAACGTGCTCGGGGGTGACCTCGAGGACATGTATGGCGGCTACCTGCACTGCATGGCGCACGATCCCGGTGTGCGGATCCACATGTACGGCAAGGACGTCCGCCCTGGGCGAAAGGTGGGCCACGTCACGACCGTTGGCGAGGATGCTGAGGACGTGCGCGCGCGGGCCGTCCACGCGGCGGCATTCCTGCGAGGAGACCCCGAATGAGGACACGCTGATGACTGACCCGGCCGTGACTGCACCTGTGGTGGGCATCGTCATGGGCAGCGACTCGGACTGGCCGGTGATGAAGGAAGCGGCGGACGCGCTGGACGAGTTCGGCGTGGCGTACGAGGTCGATGTCGTGTCCGCGCACCGGATGCCGCAAGAGATGCTGGCCTACGGCTCCGCTGCGGCTGGGCGAGGTCTCAAGGTGCTGATCGCCGGCGCCGGCGGGGCGGCGCACCTGCCCGGCATGCTCGCGTCCGTGTCGACGTTGCCGGTCATCGGTGTGCCAGTTCCACTCGAGCGCCTCGACGGGCTTGACTCGCTGCTGTCCATCGTGCAGATGCCGGCCGGGGTGCCGGTCGCGACGGTGTCCATCGGCGGTGCGCGCAACGCCGGCCTGCTGGCCGTGCGCGTTCTCGCCACCTCGGACACCGGCCTGCAGGGGCGCATGGAGAAGTTCCAGCACGAGCTCGGCGACAAGGCACGGGCCAAGGGTGAGGCACTGCGTCGCCGGCTCTCCGGCGGCGTCGGCTTCGGTGGCTCGTAGTCAGCAGCCGCCATGCAGGCTCAGCGCGGCCACTCGATGACGGGGCAGCGGTTCATCACCATCTCCAGCCCGGCGGACGTGACCCGCTCGTAGGCCTGTTCATCGACGACCCCTAGCTGGAACCAGACACCCTTCGCCCCGATCTGGACAGCCTCGTCGGCGACCGCACCGGCCCGGGTGGAGTTGACGAAGACGTCGACCACGTCAACAGGGAACGGGATGTCGGCGAGCGACCGGTAGGCCGTCTCGCCGAAGACATCCTGCGGATGCTGGTGCACCGGCACGATCCGCTTGCCCTGCTGCTGCAGGAACCTGGCGACGCCGTACGCGGGCCGGGCCGGGTTGTCCCGCAGGCCGACCACCGCCCACGTCTCGGCCTCGAGAAGTCGTTCGATCGTCGCGTCGTCATTCATGACGAGCACAACGATCCGGCCCGGGTAAAGCATTTCCGGGGCCGCACGTACCCTCGTTCCGTGAGTGACTTCGACCTGTACAAGCTGTCATCTGAGCACGACATGCTGCGCGAGTCGGTGCGCGCTGTCTGTGCCGACAAGATAGCCCCGCTGGCTGCCGAGGTCGACGAGAACGGCGAGTTCCCCCAGGCGTCCTACGACGCGCTGCGGCAGGCCGACTTCCACGCCGTGCACATCCCCGAGGAGTACGGCGGCGCCGGTGCGGACGCGCTCGCCACGGTCATCGTGATCGAGGAGGTCGCTCGGGTCTGCGCCTCGACGTCGCTCATCCCGGCGGTCAACAAGCTCGGCACCATGCCGCTGCTGCTCTCGGCGTCCGAAGACGTGCGCAAGCGTTACCTGCCGGCAGTGGCGAGCGGCGAGGCGATGTTCTCCTATGCGCTGTCCGAGGCGGAGGCGGGCAGTGACGCGGCGGCCATGCGCACCCGGGCGGTCCGCGACGGCGACACCTATGTGCTCAACGGCGCCAAGCGCTGGATCACCAACGCCGGCATCTCGGAGTACTACACCGTGCTGGCGGTGACCGACCCCGACGCGGGTGCCAACGGGATCTCTGCGTTCGTGGTCGAGAAGTCCGACGAGGGCTTCACCCTCGGTGCTCCGGAGAAGAAGCTCGGCATCAAGGGGTCGCCGACGCGCGAGCTCTACTTCGACAACTGCCGCATCCCTGCCGAGCGGCTGATCGGTGCCGAAGGCTCCGGCTTCAAGACGGCGTTGCGGACCCTCGACCACACTCGCGTCACCATCGCGGCACAGGCCGTGGGCATCGCGCAGGGAGCGCTCGAGGTCGCAAAGGACTACGCGAAGGGGCGCAAGCAGTTCGGTCGGCCGATCGCGGAGTTCCAAGGCATGCAGTTCATGCTCGCCGACATGGCGATGAAGCTCGAGGCCGCTCGGCAGCTGACCTACGCGGCCGCGGCCAAGTCCGAACGCGGTGACACCGACCTGACGTTCTTCGGGGCGGCGGCCAAGGCGTTTGCGTCCGACGCCGCGATGGAGATCACGACTGACGCAGTTCAGGTTCTCGGTGGCTACGGCTACGTCAAGGACTACCCGGTCGAGCGCATGATGCGCGACGCCAAGATCACCCAGATCTACGAGGGAACCAACCAGATCCAGCGACTCGTGGTGGCACGACAGCTCCTCCAGTAGTCCGAGCGCCGGGTTTCACGGGATGGCGTGTCGAGGGTGGGCGGTCAGCCCGCCGGTTGAGCCAACCCGAACCGTCCGCGTTCCCGGTCCGGGACGAGGGCGAGGTAGGTGTCCGCGTGCTCGGCGATGATCTTGCGGACGTAGGGGCAGAAGGGCAGGACGGCGAGGCCGCGGCGGCTGGCGTCGTCGAGTGCTTCGGTGACCAGCTGGTTGCCTAGGCCCCGGCCGCCGAAAGCGGGGTCGACTTCGGTGTGCGTGAAGGCGATCGTCTTGCCGGTGAGCTTGTAGTCGGAGAAGCCCGCCAGCAGCTCGCCCTCGTAGATCTCGTAGCGGCTCTCGGCCGGGTCGTCGCGGACGGTGACGGTCACGAGGCACCTCTTCGTGTGCGGAGGGTGAGCCACTGCCCACCGTCATGAGCATCCCAGTAGCCGGCTGGACCAGGCCGTCCGTCAGCGCGCTCCGGCCAGGTCCAGCACGAGTGCTCGCTCTTCCCGGCCGAACCAGGGTGGCGACCCTGCAGCAGCGTTCTCCGGGAGCCGTTCGGGACGGGCGGTGGCGGCCAGCGAGACGTGGACGCGCGGGTCGCTGAGGCCCCACTTGATGAGGGCCTGCACCCAGGTGGTGACGCCGAACGGGCGCAGCGGCGCGAGGTCCTCCGGGCTGGGTTGGCGGCGCACGAGCCCTCCCTCGCCCAGCGGGCGCATGAGCAGGACGCCGAGGCCGAGCTCGTCAGCGAGCGGCAGGATCGTGCGCTCGACCTCGCGCTGCATCGGGTTGTACGGCACCTGGACGGTGTCGATGCGGCCGGTGGCCATGAGCTCGGCGAGCTCGGGAAAGGCCGCCGCGGAGTAGTGGGTGGCACCGATCAGCCCGACCAGTCCCCGGGCCCGGGCCGCCTCGAGCATCGGTAGGTGCTCGCGCCACGCCACGAGGTTGTGGATCTGCATGAGGTCGACGCGCCCGCCGTACCAGTCCGCGGCGCGGGCGACCTGTGCCACGCCCTCCTCCAGGGACGGGGTCCATACCTTGTCGGCGATGACGACCTGGTCCCGCTTGCCGTCGAGCGCGTCGGCGAGCAGGCGTTCGGCGGCGCCGTACATGGGTGAGGTGTCGACGAGCCGGATGCCGACCGAGATGGCGGCGTCGATGAGCTCGCGGTGCCGGCCTGCGGCGGCGGCGGCCTCGAGCCGCCGCCAGGTGCCCAGGCCGACCACCGGCACGCTGACTGGGCCTCGGCCCAGGCTCCGGTTCTCCATGTCTGTCACCTCCACCGCCGCCGCAACTCGTTCCGCGTGTCCTTTCGCGTGTGTCCTCCCACGTGCGTCCTTCCGACCGTAGGCCCGTGGGCCGGTCCCGCCACTCAGCGATCTCGCGGGCGACGTCACGCAGCTTGTCGCTGGTGCGCAGGGCAGCGACGAAGCCGGGCGGTTTGCAACACCGTGACACAGCAGCGTCCGTGTTCCGTCAAGTAGCAGGCCGCCACAGGAGAACCGAGCAGCGATAGCCCGGTCGGGTTCGGCCGATGTGGGACGACCCAAGACGGCGGCGACGGTTCCGCGTTGGACAAGTAGTTGCTGTGCGGAGGAAATTGAGGCCACCACCCCGGTTCAACAGCGAGCCGAGACGGGGCGAGGCCCAGACCTGCATGGTCTGGGCCTCGTCGCCCCGCTGGCTAGGCGTCCGAACGGGCATCGAGCCGGCGAGCGGATTCGGGCTCCAGCCCCTCGTCCAGCGAGACCTTCGGCTTGCCGCGCTCCACCCGCCACGCGTTGAACGCAGCCGCCATGGCGAGCACCCATGCC
>JAVEDJ010000026.1 GCA_030841025.1 Actinomycetota bacterium | reverse complement strand
CTCACGTGTTACTCACCCGTTCGCCACTGATCCCCTCCCCGAAGGGAGGTTCACCGTTCGACTTGCATGTGTTAAGCACGCCGCCAGCGTTCGTCCTGAGCCAGGATCAAACTCTCCGTAAATGTCTATAGACAACCGCACCGAAGCACGGTCGCCAACATTAGAGAGCGCTCTGGGTCTGGCAAGACCCGTTGAGCGATCTGGCAATGAAAGACGTAACTAGCAAATAGATAGTTGTCTGTCATAACCAAAGGAATCTCCGCCGAGACAGCTACGGAACGACCCGAACGGGACGCCCATACCCACCCCGGACGGGGTTTTTGGCATTGACTTTTGGCACGCTGTTGAGTTCTCAAGGAGCGGACGCGCACCGATCGAAGCCTTTCGGCCGGTCTCGGGGCAACCCCTCAAACTTACTGACGGGTTCAGTGACTGTCAAACTGACTTTCGCTGAGCCCTTCCCGGCGCGCACCGGTCACCGTGAGGGAATCTCACGGTGGAGGTTCGCGCTGGGGGCCGCCCCGGGAACGGCCACCGATCCGGTGTCCGCGCCTCCCTGCCGGGCGACATGGAGAACATTAGGCAGTGCAGCCGGCGAACGCAAATCCGCTGGTCAGAGCCACATCGCTCCCTTGCACCCGGTCAAACCGCCGGGCCGGCGAGGGCATTCCGGCGAGAGCGGCGACGGCCACGGGCGCGTCGAGATGACCCGCCCGCCGACCGTCAGCCGCGGGTCACCTCGACGGCGGCCAGGTTGCGCTTGCCGCGCCGCAGCACCAGCCACCGGCCGGCCAACAGGTCCGCCTCCCCCAGGACCTGCGCCTCGTCGGTGACGCGGTGGTTGTTGAGGTAGGCACCCCCCTCGGCGATGGCCCGGCGGGCCGCTGACCTGCTGGGCGAGAGCCCGGTCTCGGCGAGCAGATCGACCACCGCGGGCAGCGTGCCATCGGCAGCCAACGTCGCCGTGGCGCGCGGGAGCTCCGCCAGGGACGCAGCCAGGGTGTCGCCCGGCAGGTCCGCCAGGGAGCCTTTCCCGAACAAGGCCTGGCTGGCAGCCACGACGGCGTCCCGTTCGGCCTCACCGTGCACCAGCGCCGTGAGCTCGTCGGCCAGCGCCCGTTGCGCCTCCCGAGCCGCGGGCCGGGCCTCGACGGCCTCAGCAAGCTCCTCGATCTCGGCGCGCGACCGGAACGAGAGCACCTTGAGGTAGGTCACCACGTCACGGTCATCGGTGTTGACCCAGAACTGGTAGAACGCGTACGGCGAGGTCAGGCCGGGGTCGAGCCACAGCGCGCCCCCCTCGGTCTTGCCGAACTTCGTACCGTCGGACCTGGTCAGCAGCGGGGTCGCGAACGCGTGGACTCCGGCGCCCTCAGCGCGGTGGATCAGGTCCAGTCCCGCGGTGAGGTTGCCCCACTGGTCGCTGCCGCCGAACTGCAGCGTGCAGCCGTAGCGGCGGTGCAGCTCGAGGAAGTCCAGCCCCTGCAGGATCTGGTAGCTGAACTCGGTGTAGGAGATGCCCTGCTCGGAGTGCAGCCGGGCCGCGACGGCGTCCTTGGTGATCATCTTGTTGACCCGGAAGTGCTTGCCGATGTCGCGCAGGAAGTCGATCGCCGACATCGGGGCGGTCCAGTCGAGGTTGTTCACCATGACGGCGCCGTTGTCACCCTCGAAGCTCAGGAACGGCTGGATCTGCGCCTTGATCCCCTCGACCCATCCGGCGACGACCTCAGGAGGGTTGAGCACTCGCTCGGACGTCGGTTTCGGGTCGCCGATGAGGCCGGTGGAGCCGCCGACGAGGGCCAGCGGCCGGTGACCGGCCTGCTGCAGGCGACGCGCCGTGATCACCTGCACCAGATGTCCGTGGTGCAGGCTCGGCGCGGTCGGGTCGAAGCCGACGTAGAAGGTGATCGGCCCCGCGTCGAACGCCTCGCGCAGTGCGCCGAGGTCGGTGCTGTGCGCGATCAGGTCACGCCACAACAGGTCGTCGAGCAGATCGTTGGCACCGTCACTCACGGCGGGGTCGCACCTTCCTGTGGGTCGGCCGGCAGGTCGGGTTCAGTGGGGCCGGCGGGGACAAGCCTGCCCGACGACGCAACCCGGCGCCGACGGGAGACCGCCGGACGGTACGCCGACACCGTCGGCTCGCCCTCGATCCAGAACCGCCAGGGCCGCGCTGCACCCTCCCCCGCCACTCCCACTCGCGGGCCGCGGCGCACCCGGCCCTTGGCCGGACGCGGGCCCTCCCCAGCCAGTACGCGCAAGGCCGAGGCCGGGTCGGCGGCGTCCGCGCCGTCGTACGCCTTGCCCACCCCCAGTGCCGTGGTCAGTCGCGCGGGGCCGCGGGCGAGGTCGCGCGCGGAGGACGCGGTCGTACGTCGCGCGCGGGCGAGCGCCTCGCCAACGACGACCTCACCCGCCCGGATCAGCACGGCCGACGCCTCGCCGGGCACGCCGCACACGAGGTTCATGCAGTAGTGCATGCCGTAGGTGAAGTAGACGTAGACGTGGCCAGCGGGCCCGAACATCACGGCGTTGCGCGGCGTCTTTCCACGGAAGGCGTGCGACCCGGGGTCGTCGGCGCCGTCGTACGCCTCGACCTCAGTGAGGCGTAGCGCCACCGTGCCCTCGGGCGAGTCGTGCACCAGGAGGCGGCCGAGCAGGTCCGGCGCCACCTCGAGGACCGGGCGGTCGAAGAAGTCGCGCGGTAGCGGTTCGTCCGCTCGCGACGGGGTGGCGTCAGACGTGGGCACTGGCCCAGGCAGCGTGGTCGTGCGCGGCGTCGGCCAGCTGGGAGAGCTGCGCAGCGACCCGTGAGGGTGCCGTCCCGCCGTACGTCGATCGGGTCTCGAGCGCGCCGCGTACGGAGAGAACCGAACGGACCTCCGGTGTCAGCCGCGGGTCGATCGACTCCAGGTCCTCGTCGTCGACGTCCCACAGCTCGCACGAGTGCTCCTCGCACCAACGCACCAGCCGCCCCGAGATCTCGTGCGCGTCACGGAAGGCGACACCCGTGCGGACCAGCCACTCCGCGACGTCGGTCGCCAGCGCGTGGCCGGTGGCTGCTGCGGCGGCGAGCCGTTCGTCGTTCACGTGCAACGTCGAGATCATGCCCGCCAGGGCGGGCAGGACCAGCAAGAGCTGCTCGACGCTGTCGAAGACCGGCTCCTTGTCCTCCTGCAGATCGCGGTCGTAAGCGAGGGGCAGCCCCTTGAGGGTCGTGAGGAGCGCCATCAGGTTGCCGATCAGGCGGCCGCTCTTGCCCCGGGCCAGCTCGGCGACGTCGGGGTTCTTCTTCTGCGGCATGATCGACGAGCCGGTGGAGTAGGCGTCGTCGAGCCCGACCCACGCGAATTCCGTGGTGGCCCAGAGGACCAGCTCCTCGCCCAGGCGGGACAGGTGCACACCGAGCAGCGCCGAGACGAACAGGAACTCGGCCGCGAAGTCGCGGTCCGAGACAGCATCGATGGAGTTGCCCATCGGCGCAGCGAAGCCGAGCTCCTGCGCCACGGCCTCAGGGTCGAGGGGCAGCGACGAGCCCGCCAACGCGCCGGCCCCGAGGGGGCTGAGGGCGGCCCGCTTGTCCCAGTCGACGAGGCGCTCAACGTCGCGCTTGAAGGAGTGCACGTGGGCGAGCAGGTGATGGGCGAACAGCACCGGTTGCGCATGCTGCAGGTGCGTCATGCCGGGCATCGGTGTCCCGCGGTGCCGCTCGGCCAACCCGATCATGGCCGTCTCGAGCTCGGCGACCCGAGCGGCGACGCTGCGCGCGGCGTCCCGTAGGTAGAGCCGCAGGTCGGTGGCGACCTGGTCGTTGCGGCTGCGGCCCGCGCGCAGCTTGCCACCGAGGGACCCGGCGCGTTCGAGCAGGCCGCGTTCGAGGGCCGTGTGCACGTCCTCGTCCTCGACTGTGGGCCGGAACGTGCCGTCCTTGACGGACGCGTCGAGGTCGTCGAGCGCCGCCATCATCACGGCGAGCTCAGCGTCGTCGAGCAGGGCGGCGCGGTGCAGCACGCGGGCGTGCGCCCGGGAGGCCTTCAGGTCGTACGGCGCGAGCCGCCAGTCGAAGTGCACGCTGACCGACAGCTTGGCGAGGGCGTCACTGGGGCCACCGGAGAAGCGCCCGCCCCACAGCCGGGTGGGAGCAGCCTTGGCAGGACTGCCCTCACGGGGCTGCCCAGCCGTGGCAGGGCTGCTCTCGCCGGGCTGGTGTCCTGCCGGTGCGTCCGGCTGGTCGGGCACAGTCGCGCCTCCTTGTCTCGGTGTACGTGTCACGTGGCCGGGCCGCAATTCGACCACGCCGGGTAGGCCGCGATTCGACCACGTCGGGCTGGCCGCGATTCGACCACGTTGGGTAGGCGAGATGGTGCGACAACAGGTCTACCGGCCGGTTGTCGCACCATCCCAGGTACCTAACGTGGTCGAATCGGCAGGGCGGGGGTCAGAGCGAGGTTTCCTTGTTGGCCTGGTCGCGCTGGGCGGCCATCTTGCTGGGCAGGCCCCACAGCTCGACGAAGCCCTTGGCCAGCCGCTGGTCGAACATGTCGCCCGAGTCGTAGGTCGCCATCTCGTAGGTGTACAGCGACTGCTCGCTGCGGCGCCCGGTGACGACGGCCTTGCCGCCGTGCAGGGTCAGCCGGATGTCGCCGGTCACGTGGGCGTTGGCGTCCTCGAGGAAGCCGTCCAGCGCCCGCTTCAACGGCGAGAACCAGAGGCCGTCGTACACAAGCTCGCCCCACCGCTGGTCGACCGACTTCTTGAACCGCGACAGGTCCCGCTCGACCGTGACGTTCTCCAGCTCCTGGTGAGCCGTGATGAGCGCGATCGCCCCGGGTGCCTCGTAGACCTCGCGGCTCTTGATACCGACCAGTCGGTCCTCGACCAGGTCGAGCCGGCCGATCCCCTGTGCACCTGCACGCCTGTTGAGCTCGAGCACCGCCTCGAGCATCGACACGGGACGCCCGTCGATCGCGACCGGCGCACCCCGGTCGAAGGTGATCACGACCTCGTCGGGGTCCCGCGGCAGGGCCGGGTCCGAGGTGTAGGAGTAGACCTCCTCGATCGGCGCGTTCCAGATGTCCTCGAGGAAGCCGGTCTCGACGGCCCGGCCCCACAGGTTCTGGTCGATGGAGTACGGCGACTTCTTGGTGACGTCGATCGGCAGCGACTTCTCGTCGGCAAACGCGATGGCCTTGTCCCGGCTCATGCCCGAGTCGCGCACCGGCGCCAGCACCTTGAGGTCCGGCGCCAGCGCACCGATGCCCACCTCGAAGCGCACCTGGTCGTTGCCCTTGCCGGTGCAGCCGTGCGCGACCGTGGTGGCGCCGTGGTAGCGCGCCGCCTCGACCAGGTGCTTGGCGATCACCGGCCGCGAGAGCGCCGACACCAACGGGTACCGGTCGAGGTAGAGCGCGTTGGCCTTCAACGCGGGCAGGCAGTACTCCTCGGCGAACTCCTGCCGCAGGTCCAGGACCAGCGACTCGACGGCCCCGCAGGCAAGGGCGCGTTCACGGATGACGTCGAGGTCCTCGCCGCCCTGACCGACATCGGCCGCGACTGCGATCACCTCCGCGCCGGTCTCCTCGGCGATCCAGCCGATGGCGACGGAGGTGTCCAGGCCTCCGGAATAGGCGAGTACGACGCGCTCGGTCACGAGCGTTCTCCTTCAGTGGTGGTGGGTTCGGTCTTGGTCTCAAGGGAGACGGGCACAGGTCTGTCGGCGAGCCGCAGCAGGCGCGCGGCCAGGGCCGCGCCCCCGTCGGGCTCTCGGCTGATGAGCAGCACGGTGTCGTCGCCGGCGATGGTGCCGATGACGTCGATGGCCCCGGAGCGGTCGATCGCAGAGGCCAGGAACTGTGCCGCGCCCGGTGGTGTGCGCAGTACGGCGAGGTTGGCGCTCGACTCGGCAGACACGAGCAGCTCCGCGGCGAGACGCCCGAGCCGCGCCCCGCCCTCGCCGTTGACGGGCGCGAGCCGCGGCGTCGTGTCGCCGCCCTCCGCCGGCACGGCATAGGCCAGGTCGCCGGACCCGTCACGGATCTTGACCGCGCCGAGCTCGTCGAGGTCGCGCGAGAGCGTCGTCTGCGTCACCGCCACACCGTCGTCGGCAAGCAGCCGGGCGAGCTCGCTCTGCGATCGGACCCGACGGGTCTCGAGCAGCTCGACGATGCGCCGCTGCCGGGCGGTGCGCGTGGTGGCCAGCTGTGTCATGTCAGCTGCGCTCCACCAGATAGGTCAGCAATGCCTTCTGCGCGTGGAGCCGGTTCTCTGCCTCGTCCCACACGACGCTCTGCGGCCCGTCGATCACGGAGGCGGAGATCTCCTTGCCGCGGTAGGCCGGCAGGCAGTGCAGCACGATCGCGTCGTCATCGGCGAGGGACAGCGCCGCGTCGTCGACGGCATAGGGCAGGAATGGCGCCACCCGTGACTCGTACTCACCCTCCTGACCCATCGACACCCAGGTGTCGGTGGCCAGCACGTCGGCACCTTCCACGGCCGACTTCGGGTCACGAACGTGCGCGACGGAACCCCCGGTCTCGGCCGCGACCTGCTCAGCGCGAGCCACGATCGTGGGGTCGGGGTCGTAGCCCTCCGGCGACCCGATGCGCACATGCATGCCGGCTAGGGCACCGCCCAGGAGGTAGGAGTGCGCCATGTTGTTGGCGCCGTCACCGAGGTAGGTCACCGTCAGCCCGCGCAGGTCCCCCTTGTGCTCCTTGACCGTCTGCAGATCGGCGAGGACCTGGCACGGGTGGAACATGTCCGTGAGCGCGTTGACCACTGGAACCCGGCTCACCGATGCCATGGCCTCGATGCGGTCCTGACCGAACGTCCGCCACACGATCGCAGCGGTCTGCCGGTCCAGGACGCGCGTCGTGTCCTCGATCGGCTCGCCGCGACCGAGCTGCGTGTTCTGCGCGTCGATGACGAGCGGGTAGCCGCCGAGCTCCGCGATGCCTACGGAGAACGAGATGCGGGTGCGGGTAGAGGGCTTGTCGAAGATCACCGCGACCGACCGCGGGCCGGCCAGTGGCCGACGCGCGAAGGGGTCGGCCTTCATGGCAGCCGCCAGCTCGAGAACCTCGGTCTGCTGGGCGGGGGTCAGGTCGTCGTCACGAAGGAAGTGCATCGGCATCGTTCAGACTCCCTTCTCGTCGACGGCGGCGCCGGCGGCATCGAGGACTGCCGGCAGCGCGGCCAGGAACGCGTCGGCCTGCTCGTCGGTGAGCACGAGCGGTGGGACCAGGCGTACGACGTCGCCGGCCGGCGCGTTCACCAGGAAACCGTTGTCGCGGGCCGCCTTTTCGACAGCGGCGGCCACCGGCGCGGTCAGCACGACGCCGAGCATGAGTCCCTCGCCGCGGACGTGGTCGACCAGCGGGTGACCCAGCTCGTTGATGCCGGCCACAATGCGCTCGCCGAGCCGCTTGGCGTGGCCGCACAGGTCGTCGCGCTCGATGGTGTCGAGCACGGCTAGGGCTGCGGCGCAGGAGACGGGATTGCCGCCGAACGTGCTGCCGTGCTGGCCCGCGCTGAGCAAGGTCGCGGCGTCGCCGAACGCGATGCAGGCGCCGATCGGCAGTCCGCCGCCGAGCCCCTTGGCCAGCGTGAGGACGTCGGGCTCGACACCGACGCTCTGGTGGGCGAACCAGGCGCCGGTGCGCCCGATGCCGGTCTGCACCTCATCGAGGACGAGCAGTGCCCCCGCCTCGGTCGTTGCCTGGCGAGCGGTGGCGAGGTAGCCCTCCGGGGGCGGCACCACGCCGGCCTCTCCCAACAGGGGCTCGAGAAACACCGCCGCGGTGTCCGGCCCGACCGCGGACCTCAGCGCTCCGGCATCGCCGTACGGCACGAAAGAAACCCCAGCCGGCAACGGCTCGAACGGCGCACGCTTGTCCGGCTGCCCGGTGAGTGCGAGCGCGCCCAGCGTGCGGCCGTGGAAGGCGCCGTGCGCCGCGACGAGGTGCGGACGGCCCGTGCGCCGCGCGATCTTGAACGCCGCCTCGTTGGCCTCGGCGCCGGAGTTGGAGAAGAACACCTTGCCGTCGCGGCCGGTGAGCTGCAGCAACCGCTCGGCGAGGCGCACGGAGGGCTCGTTGGCCACGAGGTTGGACGTGTGCCCGAGGGTGGCCACCTGTCGCGACACCGCCTCGACCACCGCCGGGTGGGCGTGCCCGAGCGCGTTGGTGGCGATGCCGGCCACGAGGTCGACGTAGCTGTTGCCGTCCTCGTCCCACACCTGCGCGCCCGCGCCGCGCACCAGGGTGAGCCGTGGCGCGGCGTACGTCGGCATGACGGACTGCGTCCAACGGGTGGTGATGCTCATGCGGTCACCTGCGTCCCCACTCCTTCGTCGGTGAACACCTCGACCAGGACTGCATGCGGCACTCGGCCGTCGATGACGTGCGCCTTCGGTACGCCGCCGCGGACGGCGCGGAGGCAGGCGGCCATCTTGGGCACCATGCCGGTCGCGAGCGACGGGAGCAGGTCCTCGAGCTCGTCGGCGGTGAGTGTGCTGATGACGTCCTCGCTGGTCGGGCGCGTGCCGTCGGTCGGCCACTCGGCGTAGAGGCCCTCGACATCGGTGAGCACGATGAGCTTCTCCGCCTTCAGCGACACGGCGAGTGCGGCCGCGGCGGTGTCGGCGTTGAGGTTGTACATGTGGCCGCCGTCCTCCCGCGCCCCGCGGGCGACGCTGGAGACGACCGGGATGCGGCCGTCGTCCACGAGTCCCTGCACGATGCCCGGCTCGACGTGGGAGACGTCGCCGACCATGCCGAGGTCGATCTCCTCGCCATCGACGGTCAGGTGGTGCGGCTCGGCGGTGAAGAGGTTGCCGTCCTCGCCGGACAGCCCGATGGCCAGCGGCCCGTGGTCGTTGATCAGCCCGACGATCTCGCGTTGCACCTGACCGACGAGCACCATGCGTACGACGTCCATCGTCTCGGGTGGCGTGACCCGGTGGCCCGCCTCGAACACGGACTTGATGCCGAGCCGCTCGAGGTGCGCGGTGATCTGCGGGCCGCCGCCATGGACGACGACCGGCCGCAACCCCGCATAACGCAGGAACACGATGTCCTCGGCGAAGGCACGCTGCAGCGGCTCGTCGGTCATGGCGTTGCCGCCGTACTTCACGACCACGGTCTAGCCGTGGAACTGCTCGAGCCACGGCAGGGCCTCGACGAGCAGCCCGGCCTTCTCGAGGGCGGCGGCGTGGCGGGTGCTCATAGGTGGGTCCCGGCGGGCAGGTCGCTGGGGAGCGAGGCGGGGTTCATGTGGAGTAGGCCGAGTTCTCGTGGACGTACGCGGCGGTGAGGTCGTTGGTCCACACGGTGGACTCGGCGTCACCCGCGCCGAGGTCGACGACGATCGGGACGAGCCGGCCGCTGAGGTCCACCTTCGAGCGGTCCTCGGCGGCAGCGCCGTCACGGCACACCCAGACCCCGCCGAGCGACACAGCCAGCCGCTGCGGCTCGAACACCGCATCGGTGGTGCCGACGGCGGCGAGCACGCGTCCCCAGTTGGGATCCTCGCCGTGCAGTGCGCACTTGAGCAGGTTGCTTCTCGCGACCGCGCGCGCGACGTCGGTCGCCTCCTGCTCGCTGACCGCGCGAATGACCTGCACCGAGATCGTCTTGCTGGCGCCCTCGGCGTCATCGACCAGCTGCCGCGCGAGGTCAGCACAGACATCGAGCACCGCCTGCCCGAGATCGTCCTCGCTCGGCTGGGTCCCCGACGCGCCCGAGGCGAGCAGCAGCACCGTGTCGTTGGTCGACATGCAGCCGTCGGAGTCGACCCGGTCGAAGGTCCGGGAGGTGGCGCTGCGCAGCACCCGGTCGAGGGTGGCGGCGTCGACGTCCGCGTCGGTCGTCACCACGCAGAGCATGGTCGCGAGTCCGGGGGCCAGCATGCCCGCCCCCTTGGCCATGCCTCCGACCGTGAAGCCGTTGCCTTCCACGACCGACTGCTTGGGCACGGTGTCGGTGGTCATGATGGCGCGTGCAGCGTCGTCGCCGCCCGTAGCGCTCAGCAGCGGGACGGCCTCGTCGACGCCGGTGAGCACTGCGTTCATCGGCAGCCGCTCGCCGATGAGCCCGGTCGAGCAGATGGCGATGTCGGTGGCCGACACGTCCAGCGCCAGCGCGGCGAACTCCGCTGTGGCGTGGGTGTCCTGGAACCCCTCGGCGCCAGTGCAGGCGTTGGCTCCGCCGGAGTTGAGCACGACGGCGTCGACCCGCCCGTCGCGGACCACCTGCTGGGTCCAGAGCACGGGTGCCGCCTTGACCCGGTTGGCCGTGAACGTGCCTGCCGCAGCCTTCTTCGGCCCGTCGTTGACGACCAGCGCGAGGTCGAGCAGGCCGGAGGTCTTGAGCCCTGCGGCAACGGCCGCGGCGCGGAAGCCCTGCGGTGCGGTGACGCCGGTAGGCGTGGAGGCGAGTGTGTCGGTCATGGTGCGACGCCGATGGCGGTGAGGCCGGTCGCCTCGTCGAGACCGAGCGCGAGGTTGGCGTTCTGCACGGCCTGGCCGGCGGCGCCCTTGACCAGGTTGTCCAGGGCGCTCACCACGATGGCGCGGCCGCTGTGCTGGTCGGCCGCTACCTGCAGCTGTACGGCGTTGCTGCCGACGGTGGCTGCCGTGGACGGCCAGCTTCCGTCGGCGAGGACGTGCACGAAGGGCTCGTCGTCGTACGACGCGTGCAGCACCTCCCGCAGGTCGCCCGTGCTGACGCCTTCGGCGAGCCGCGCCGTGTTGGTGGCCAGGATGCCGCGCGGCATCGGCGCCAGTGTCGGCGTGAACGACAGGGTGACCTTGGCCCCGGCGGCGGCGGTGAGCGACTGCTCCATCTCCGGCGTGTGCTGGTGCACTCCCCCGACCTTGTAGGGACTCATCGCCCCCATGACCTCGCTCGCGAGGAGGTTCGCCTTGGCGGTCCGGCCGGCTCCAGAGGTACCGGAGGCGGCGACGACGACGATGTCGTGCGGCTCGACGAGGCCCGCGGCGAGCAGCGGTGCGAGGGCGACAGCCACCGCGGTGGCGTAACAGCCGGGGTTGGCGATGCGGGAGGCGCCGGCGAGCCGGGCGCGGGCCCCGGGCAGCTCGGGCAGGCCGTAGGGCCAGCAGCCGGCGTGCGCACCGTCGTAGTAGCCGCTCCAGTCCTCGGCCGCGTCGAGCCGGAAGTCGGCGCCGAGGTCGATGACCGGAAGGTCGGGGGGGAGGTCTGCGACCAGGGCGGCCGACTGGCCGTGCGGCAGCGCCAGGAACACCAGGTCGGCCTGCGCGAGGGTCTCCGCGTCGGTCGGGTCGAAGGCGGTGCCGGCAAGCGGCGCCAGCTGCGGGTGCACACTGGTGACCGGCGCCCCGGCGTGGGCGCCGGCGGCGATCGGTCCCAGCCGCAGCTCGGGATGGCCGAGCACGAGACGCAGCAGCTCGCCACCGGCATAGCCGCTCGCGCCCGCCACCGCCACCGTCGTACCCACCTGCATGATTATGCGCATCGCCGCATGCTCATGCAAATCGGCTCGGCCAGCGACCTTCGGGTGCGACACGCCGGCGTGTCGCCGGACGAAGGTCGCTCGTCAGGTCAGGGGCTTGGCCAGGTGCAGCTGGTAGCTGCCGACGGGGTAGCCGTCGACCCGGCCGCGCTCGATGTAGCCGCGGGCCAGGTAGAAGCCCGGCGCCTGGAAGCCGTGCGTGTCCAGCACGACCTGGTGGCAGCCCCGCAGCCGGGCCTCGCTCTCGGCGGCGTCCAGCAGCCGTGACCCGATCCCCTGGTCACGCAGCGCCGCGTCGACCCACAGCAGGTCGATGAACGCGGTGGCGCCCCAGGTCCAGCCGTAGAGACCGCCGACCAGCCGGCCGGACTCGTCGCGCAGGGACCCCACCAGCATCCGCCCGTCGCGCAGCCCGGTCGTCTCGACGTTGAAGTCGTGCAACGCACGACGGATCGCCGTCTCGACCACGCCGTCGTCCCGGTCCCCGAGGTCGAGACGCAGCCTGGTCATCGGACGATCATGACACCGATGGCGCGGGCCTGTCCGTCACGAGCGACACCGATCAGGCGCGCTGGACCGCTCCGGTACGACGGCCGGCGGCCGCGACGGCGGCTTCGCGCAGCGCCGACACCTCCTCGACGGTCAGCGTCCGGTCCGGCGCCCGGAAGCGCAGCGTGTAGGCCAGCGACGCGCGACCCGCACCGACCTGCGCCCCGCGATAGACGTCGAAGAGCCGTATCGACTCCAGCAGCTCGCCCGCCCCCTCGCGCAGGGCCGACTCGACCTCGATCGCCGGCACGGAGGCGTCGACGACCAGCGCGACATCCTGGGTCGCGACCGGGAACGTCGAGATGCGGGGCGCCGGAACGGGGGCCGGGTCCATGCCCAGCAGGTCGAGGTCGAGCTCCATCGCGGACGTGCGCTCGGGCAGGTCCCAGGAGGCCAGCACCCGCGGATGCAGCTCGCCGGCGTGACCGACGACACGGTCACCGACGAGCAGCGCCGCGCACCGCCCCGGATGCCACGGCGCGTGCTGGTCGGCGCGCACGGTGAGCTCGACGCGAGCCGCCCGGGCCACCAGACGAGCCGCCTCGACCGCATCCGCCCACGATGCGGCCCGACCCTTGCCCCACCAGCCGGACCGCTCGCGCTGACCGCTCAGGACGACCGCGACCCGCTGCGGCTGAGCCGGCAGTGCGGCGTCCAGCCCGGCGATCTCCTCGTCGGTCGGCCGCCGGTCCAGCGGCGGCCGTGGGGCGGTCGGGAGCGGGTCCGGTCCGGGCCGGAACACCAGCGACAGCTCGAAGAGCCCGAGGTCCTGGTTGCCCCGCCCGAGATTGCGGCGCAGCGTGTCGAACAGTCCCGGCAGCAGCGTCGTGCGCAGCAGCGGCTCCTCGTCGGACAGCGGGTTGGCCAGCCGTAGCGCGTTGCGCCGGTCGTCGTCGGCCGGCAGCAGCAGGTCGTCGAGATCGGCCTCGCCGAGGAAGGGGTACGACGGCGCCTCGACGTAGCCGCCGTGCGCCAGGGCCAGGCCGATCCGACGGCGCAGGCGCTGCAGCTCGGTGAGGCCCCGGCCGGCGGGTGCGGCCGGGAGGACGGACGGCACCTTGTCGTAGCCGACCAGCCGAATGACCTCCTCGTCGAGGTCCGCCGGGTCGGTGAGGTCGGGTCGCCACGTCGGTGGGGTCACGGCCAGGCGGTCGTCACCGCCGTCGACGACGCAGCCGACCCGCTCGAGGTTGCGGCGTACGACGTCGGTGCTGATCGGCAGGCCCGCGGTGCGCGCCGGACGGCCCGGGTCCAGCGCGATGACCGGTCGGTCGCGGGGCAGGTCGACCTCGCTCACGCCGACGTACGTCGCGCCGCCGAGCTCGCTGAGCAGCGCGACGGCGCGGGCGGACGCCACCGGTCCGAGCTCGCGGTCGACGCCGCGTTCGAAGCGCTTGGACGCCTCGCTGGGCAGCTTGTGCCGCCGGGCCATCCGGGCTACGGGCACCGGCAGGAAGTGCGCCGCCTCGATCACCAGGTCGGTCGAGTCGCCGCCGATCTCGGTCTCGAGGCCGCCCATCGTGCCGGCCAGCCCGATGGGGCCTTGGTCGTCGGCGATGACCACGTCCTCGGGGTCGAGGTCGCGCGTCACGTGGTCGAGGGTCTGCAGCTTCTCGCCCGGCGCCGCCCGGCGTACGACGATGCCGCCACGCAGCCGGCTGCGGTCGAACGCGTGCAGGGGCTGCCCCAGCTCGAGCATCACGTAGTTGGTGACGTCGACCGCGAGGGAGATCGGTCGCATGCCGGCGAGCACGAGCCGCCGCTGCATCCACGGCGGGGTGGCCGCGTCCGGGTCGAACCCGCTCACCGTGCGCAGCACGATGCGGTCGGCAGCGGTCGGGTCGGCGATCTCGACCGGCTGCCCCGGCCGGCCGGTCTCGGGCGGATGCGGCAGGTCGGCGGGGTCGCGGAAGGCCACGTCGTACGCCGTCGCGGCTTCGCGCGCGATGCCACGGATGGAAAGTGCGTAGGACCGGTCCGGGGTGACGGCGATGTCGAGCACCTCGTCGCGCAGGCCGAGCAGCTCCAACGCGTCGGCGCCCACCTCGTAGTCGCCCTGCAGGACCAGGATGCCGGTGTGGTCGTCGCCGGTCCCGAGCTCGCGTGCCGAGCAGATCATGCCGTCGCTGACGTGGCCGTAGGTCTTGCGCGCGGTGATGGTGAAGTCACCGGGCAGCGTGGCGCCAGGCAGGGCGAGGACGACGAGGTCACCCACGGCGAAGTTCAGCGCCCCGCAGACAATGCCGCGCGGCTGCGGCTCGCCCACGTCGACCGACGCCCAACGGACCGTCTTGCCGTTCTTGTGGGTCTCCTCCTCGAAGCCCAGAACCCGGCCGACGACCAGTGGACCGGCGATGTCGCCGCCGGCTTGCTCGACGCTCTCGACCTCGAGGCCGAGCATGGTCAGCCGTTCGGCGAGCTCCCGGCCGGTGACGTCCTCGGGCAGTTCGGCATGCTCACGCAACCAGGACAGGGGCGCCCGCATCAGATCTCCGTCCCGAACGGCAGGGCGAACCGCACGTCGCCCTCGACCATGTCGCGCATGTCCTCGACGCCATGACGCGACATCAGGGTGCGCTCCAGGCCCATGCCGAAAGCGAATCCGCTGTACCGCTCGGGGTCGACGCCGCAGGCCACCAGGACGCGGGGGTTGATCATGCCGCAGCCGCCCCACTCGATCCAGCCCTCCGAGGAGCACGTGCGGCAGGGACGGTCGGGGTTGCCGACGGACTCGCCGTGACAGACCCAGCAGCGCAGGTCCATCTCTGCGCTCGGCTCGGTGAACGGGAAGTACGACGGCCGCAGCCGCGTCACCATGTCGTCGCCGAACATCGCCCGGGCGAAGTTGTCGAGGGTCCCGCGCAGGTGGGCCATCGTGATGCCCTCGTCGACGACCAGCCCCTCGACCTGGCTGAACACCGGCGTGTGCGTCGCGTCCAGCTCGTCGGTGCGGTAGACGCGGCCCGGTGAGACGGCGTAGATCGGCGGCTCGCGACGCAGCATCGTGCGGATCTGCACCGGCGAGGTCTGCGTGCGCAGCACCACACCGGAGTCGGGCGAGGTGACCCAGAAGGTGTCCTGCGTGGAGCGCGCCGGGTGGTCGGGCGGCAGGTTGAGCGCGTCGAAGTTCAGCCACTCGGCTTCGACCTCGGGTCCTTCGGACCACTCGTAGCCCATGGCCACGAACAGCTCGGCGACCTGCTCCTGGATCGTCGTCAGGGGGTGCCGGGCACCGGCGGGCGTCCGGTCCCACGGGAGCGTCACGTCGACGGCCTCGTCGACCAGCACCCGCTCGTCGCGCTCGCGCTCGAGGCTCTCTTGGCGGGCAGCCACCGCGTCGTTCACGGCGCGGCGGGCCTGGCCGACCCGCTTGCCGGCGTCGGCGCGGGCGGCGGGCGGCAGGGCGCCGATCTCGCGGTTGGCCAGGGCCAGCGGCGAACGGTCCCCCGCATGCTCGAGGCGCACGGCCTTGAGGGCGTCAAGATCGTCGGCCTGGGCGATGGCGCCGAGCGCCGCGTCGCGGGCGCGCTCGACCTCCTCGACGTTCAAGGGTGTCACCTGCACGGGGTCGTAGGACTTGTTGGGTGCGGACATCAGGTCTCCGTGGTCACGGCACAGGACGGCGTGATCGCCGTTCGAGTCTATGGGGCGGTGCGCGCGCACCCGCACGGCGGCGTGCGCGTGGACGCGGAGCGGGGGCGTGCCCGCCGGCGGGCCCTAGTCGAGGAAGTCGGGCGTGCCGGCGGGCAGCAGAAAGCGGAACAGGGCGCCGCCCTCGGACGCCCGCCCGACCTCCACCCGACCGCCGTGGCCCTCGACCAGCCCGCGCACGATGTAGAGCCCCAACCCGGTGCCACCCCGACGTCCGGAACGCCAGAAGCGCGTGAACACGCGGTCCTGCAGCTCCTCGGGGATGCCCTCCCCCTCGTCGGTGACCGTCACGCTGACTCCTGGCTCGTCCATCCCGTCGTCCGGCCCGGTGTGCCGTACGTCGATGGTGACGTGCCCGCCGCCGTGGTGCACGGCGTTTTCCAGCAGGTTGGCCATGATCTGGTCGAGCTTGTCCGCGTCGACCCACATCTCGGGCAGGTCGTTGGCGACCCGCACCGTGAACTGGTCCAGCGACCGACCGGATGCCACCAGGCCGCCGACGTGGCGGACCGCGACCCGTCCGATGTCCACCACCTGGCGGCGCACGGTGAGGCGTCCGGAGTCGATGCGGGCGATGTCCAGCAGCTCGGTGATCAGGCGGGTGACCCGGTCCGCGTCGGCGTTGACCGTCTCGAGCATCAGCCGCTTCTGGTCGTCGTTGAAGCGATCCCACTTCGCGAGCAACGTGGCGGTGAACCCCTTGACGCTCGTGAGCGGCGAGCGCAGCTCGTGGGCCACCGTCGAGACCAGCTCCGCCCGGCTGAGCTCCTCACGGGCCCGGTGCCGGGTGTCGCGCAGCGCCACGACAACACGGGCGACCGGCCCGCGTCGCTCGGCGCGGACATAGCGGGAGGTGACGAGCACCTCGCTGCCACCGAGCAGCAGGTTGCGCTCGGGGTGGCCGGTGACGGTGCGCAGCGCGTCGTACGGCGCCGCGCAGGCCCACCACGCCCTGCCGTCGAGCATCTCGAGGGGTAGCGCATCGGCGAGGTAGCTGCCGAGCGCGGATCCGGCGTCCACGCCGGAGATGCGCGCTGCTGCCGTGTTGAACACCACGACACGGGCCCGCTCGTCGGCGATGACCAAGCCATCGGGCAGGTCGTCGTGACGGAACAACTCCGCGCCGACCGTGTCGCCCCCGTGGGCCGCTGCCATCCGGCGAGCCTACCGAGGAGAGGGCCCATGTCGACCATCCCTCGGCGGTCTTCGGCTGGTTACCGCCCGGCGCCCTGTCGCTGGGCCCGGGCCGACGCGTAGAGACACACGGCGGCAGCGGTGGCCAGGTTGAGGCTCTCGGCGCGGCCGTGGATCGGGACGCGCACCACCTCGTCGGCCAGCGCGCGCGTCTCCGGCGGGAGGCCCCAGGCCTCGTTGCCGAACACCCAGGCCGTGGGACCGTCGAGCATCCCCTCGTCGATCGCGGTGTCGAGGTCGAGGTCACCGTGACCGTCCGCGGCGAGCACCCGCAGCCCACGCGCGTGCATCGCCGACACGGTGGCGTCGACCGGTACGCCCACCGCCAGTGGCAGGTGGAACAGGCTGCCGGCGGATGCGCGCACGCACTTGCCGTTGTACGGGTCGACGCTCTCCCCGCTCAGGACGACGGCGTCGGCCCCGGCGGCGTCCGCGGTGCGGATGACGGTGCCCGCGTTGCCGGGGTCACGGACGTGAGCGAGTACGGCGACCAGCCGCTGGGCGCCGGCTGCCACGTCGGCCAGCGGCTCATCGAGGAAGTCGCACACCGCCACCACGCCCTGCGGCGTCACCGTCTGCGCGAGCGCCGACATGACCTCGCCGCTGACGAGGTGGACCTCGATCCCGGCGTGCTCCGCGGGGGTCACGATGTCGCCGTGGCGGGCGGCCGCCTCGCGGGTCACGAAGACCTCCCGCACGAGCTCTCGGCCGACGACGTGCGCGGCCACGGCCTCGCGCACGGCCTGCGGCCCTTCGGCGAGGAAGCGTCGCTCCCGGGTCCGGAAGGCGCGCTTGGCCAGCCGCCGTGCGGCGACGACCCGCGGTGACCGCGCGGAGGTCAGCTCAGAGCTCGCCACGTCGGCGCTCCTCGAACATAGAGACGTCTCAGGCGCCCACCCGTCGATGGGGCTGGGCGCCTGAGACGTCGTACGTGTGTGCCGGGTGCTGGCTGCGGACCTGGGCTCAGGCCGCGGACGTGCTGGCTGTGGGCAGGTTCGCCCTGGCGACCTCGACGAGTGCCGCGAACGCGGCGGCATCATTGACGGCAAGGTCGGCGAGGACCTTGCGGTCGACCTCGATCTCGGCCGCCTTGAGTCCCTGGATGAACCGGTTGTACGTCATGCCGTTCTGGCGCGCCGCAGCGTTGATGCGCTGGATCCAGAGCTGACGGAAGTCGCCCTTGCGCTGCTTGCGGTCGCGGTAGGCATAGGTCATCGAGTGGAGCATCTGCTCCTTGGCCTTGCGGTACAGCCGTGAGCGCTGTCCGCGGTAGCCGCTCGCCCGCTCGAGGACGACCCGACGCTTCTTGTGGGCGTTGACTGCCCGCTTCACGCGTGCCACGTGATCACAACTCCTTGCTTATGGGTCCTGCGGAGACGAGTGGACGGACTACTTGCCGTAGTTGCCGAGCAGCCGCTTGAGGCGCTTGGCGTCGGAGGGCGCGACGGGAAGGTCCCCGGCGAGACGACGCGTGCGCCGTGAGGACTTGTGCTCCAGCAGGTGGCGGGCGTTGGCCTGCTCGCGCATCAGCTTGCCGCTGCCGGTGACCTTGATGCGCTTCTTGGTCCCGCTGTGGGTCTTGTTCTTCGGCATCGCGCCGTGTCTCCCTCGTCGTACGTCGTCGGTCGTGCAGGAGCGCCGCGAGGCGCGGCGCTCCGTGGTGCGGCCTGACCGCGTCCGCGGTCAGGAAATCTATGTCAGGCGCTGCCCGGTCGGTCCGTGGCCGCTGCCGTGGCGGAGACCGGCTGGGCCTCGGGCGTCGACGGGTCGGCGGGTGCCGCCGTCTCTGCCTGCTCGTCTGCCTGCTCGTCTGCCTGCTGGTCGGCCTGCTCGGCGCTGGCCTGTCCGGCCCGGTCGGCGGCGCGCTCGGCGCGTGCCTCGGCCTTCTTCTTGTGCGGCCCGAGAACCATGATCATGTTCCGGCCGTCCTGCTTGGGCGCCGACTCGACGAAACCGAGCTCCTCGACGTCAGCGGCGAGCCGCTGCAGGAGCCGATATCCCAGCTCGGGCCGCGACTGCTCGCGACCGCGGAACATGATGGTGATCTTGACCTTGTCGCCCTGCTTGAGGAACCGGACGACGTGACCCTTCTTGGTCGCGTAGTCGTGCGGGTCGATCTTCGGCCGTAGCTTCATCTCTTTGATGATCGTGTGGGACTGGTTCTTGCGCGCCTCACGGGCCTTCTGGGCAGTTTCGTACTTGAACTTGCCGTAGTCCATGAGCTTGCAGACCGGGGGTCGGGCCATCGGCGCGACCTCGACGAGGTCGAGATCTGCCTCCTGGGCCAGCCGCAGGGCGTCGCCGATGGCGACGATGCCGACCTGCTCGCCGTTCGGACCGACAAGCCGCACCTCGTTGACGCGGATCCGGTCGTTGATCCTGGGCTCAGTGCTGATGGGGCCTCCTAGGTGACGACGTGGTGTCGACCGGCCCGCACACGAAAAAGGCTCCCGCGTCGCACCGCTCGCGGAAGCCTCAACACCGGAGGAAGGATGCTGTCATCCCTCCCAGGACACGCCGGACCAGCCAAGCTGGACCAACTCGTCCGGACCGGAACCCGACGACCTGGTGGTGCGCTGGTCGTGCGGGTGGGAGCAGGGGCCTCCACTTGCGCACCCGAGTCCCGGAGGACACGGGTGGGTCAACGCACAGGTTACCAGCGTGGGTTGGGCCACGGCCAATCCCCCGATGACGGGACATCCGCCCGTCGGGCTGCCGGTCCATCCGCCCCCGACAGGCGGGACCGGGCCGCAGCAGCAGCTGTGCCCTGCTGGGGCCCGGTCCCGGGTGCCGAACGTGGTCGAGCTCGCGCGGTGCGTGTCCGGCGATCCTTACCCGGCGACGACCTCGTGCTTGTTCGGGACGCAGTGCGTCATGGTGAGCCGGCTGACGTCACGCGGGCCGTTCTTGCCGAGGTTGGCCAGGCGGGCCTGCTCCTCCTCGTTCAGCGTCTGCGTCGCCAGCGGCTCGAGGTGCCGTACGTCGTCGGGGCTGATGCCCAGTCCCTCGCCGACCCTCAGGCCCAGCTCGTCCTCGGCCATCAGCCAGTGCCAGACCATCCGCTCCTGAATGGGCCGGTCGCACTGGCTCAGGGCCCCGACCAGGTTGGCGACCAGGTCGTCGCGCTCCCATGGCTCGGAGAGCAGGTAGCGCTCGCCGGCCTGCTTGTAGTCGTTGGTGCGCTCGATCCGCTTCCGGGTGAGCCGGCCGGTGATGACCGGACCCTGCTCGTCATGGTCGGGGCCGGGTGCCTCGCGCAGGCCGCCGATGGTCGACGGCTCATAGTTGACGTGCGGGTTCGCACCCGTGCCGTCGACGTGGTAGGCCATCTGGCCGTCTCGCTGGTTGGTGGACACCTTGGCGTTCTTGGCCTGGTTCACCGGCAGCTGCAGGTAGTTGGGGCCGACGCGGTAGCGCTGGGTGTCGCTGTAGGAGAACGTACGGCCGACCAGCATCTTGTCGTCGGAGAAGTCGAGACCGTCGACCAGCACACCGGTGCCGAACGCGATCTGCTCGTTCTCGACGAAGAAGTTCTCCGGCGCCCGGTTCAGGACCATCCGGCCGATCGGGGTCAGCGGGAACTGCTCCTCCGGCCAGACCTTGGTGTCGTCGAGCGGGTCGAAGTCCAGCTCGGGGTGCTCGTCGTCGCTCATGATCTGGACCTGCAGCTCCCACTCGGGGTAGTCGCCGCGGTCGATGGCGTCGTACAGGTCCTTGGTGTGCGAGCCGAGCTCCACACCCTGGATCGCTGCGGCGTCCTCAGCGGTGAGACTGGACACGCCCTGCTTGGGGATCCAGTGGTACTTGACCAGGACGGTGTCGCCCGCGGCGTTGACCCACTTGTAGGTGTTGACGCCGAAACCCTGCTGGTGGCGGTAGCTGGCCGGGATCCCACGCGGGCTGAACACCAGCGAGATCATGTGCAGCGCTTCAGGGGTCTGGCTGATGAAGTCGAACGCCCGGTTGGGTGGCTGGCGCTCGAAGGTGACGGGGTCGGGCTTCTGGGAGTGGATGAAGTCGGGGAACTTGATGGCGTCGCGGATGAAGAAGACGCCGAGGTTGTTGCCGACGAGGTCCCAGTTGCCGTCCTCGGTGTAGAACTTCACCGCGAAGCCACGCGGGTCGCGGGCGACCTCGGAGGAGTCGCGGCCCCCGGCCACGGTCGAGAAGCGGATCGCGAGGTCGGTGCGCTTGCCCTTCTGCTGGAACAGCTTGGCGCGGGTGAGGTCGGAGATCGGCTTGTCACCGAAGGTGCCGTAGGCCTCGAAGTAGCCGAAGGCCGTCGCGCCACGGGCGTGCACGACCCGCTCCGGGATTCGCTCCCGGTCGAAGTGGCTGATCTTCTCGAGGAACTGGTAGTTCTCCAGCGTCGCCGGGCCGCGTGAGCCGACGGTGCGCTGGTTCTGGTTGTCGTAGACCGGATGGCCCTGGCGGTTGGTGAGGATGGGGCCCTCGGCCGTGGCGTCACTGCCCTGCTGCGCTACGTCAGTCATGCCGCTCCTTCGTCAAGTAGTCGGTGGGTGGTTCTTGCGTGGTCGAACGGTGGTCCGGATGCCCGGTCCGCTCGTCGTCGAGGGACGTGCCGCCGTTGCGGCACGCGGGGCAGACGCCCCAGAAGGTGACCTCGGCCTCGTCGACCAGGAAGCCGTGCGCCTGCGACGGGTCGAGGCACGGCGCCGACCCGACGGCACAGTCGACGTCCGTGGTGCTGCCGCAGCGCCGGCACACGATGTGGTGGTGGTTGTCGCCCACGCGCAGCTCGAACAGCGCGGCACTGCCGGCCGGCTCCACCCGGCGGACCAGTCCGGCATCGGTGAGCGCGCGCAGCACGTCGTACACGGCCTGGACGGAGACCGCTCCGATGTCGCCGCGGACCGCTCCCACCAAGTGGTGTACGTCGGTGTCCGGCGCCTCCTGGAGCGCCCGCAGGACGGCCAGCCGAGGTTGGGTGACCCGCATCCCCCGCTCGCGCAGCAGCGCGGGGGGATCGGGAGTGTTCGGCACGGCACCGACACTAGTGCAGATCTGGAATGAGTCAAGTTTGGGTACGCCGGCGAGTCCACCCCCCGGGGTGGGTCAGCGCGGG
>JAVEDJ010000405.1 GCA_030841025.1 Actinomycetota bacterium | reverse complement strand
GGTCGACCGGGCTCTCGTTGAACCGGAAGTTCGTGACAGCTCCGCTGACCTCGCCGTTCTCGATGAGGTACACCCCATCGCGGGTGAGACCGGTGAGCAGCAGCGTCTGCGGGTCCACCTCGCGGATGTACCAGAGGGTGGTGAGCAGCAGGCCGCGGTCGGTGGCGGCCACCATCTCGTCCAGGGTCGCCGTCGCCGTCGGGTCCTCCAGGATCAGGTTGTCCACCGCCGGCGTGGCCGGCGCCGTGGTCTTCAGTGCCCAGGCCCTAGGGCGGATCAGGTTGGCGAGCACACCCTCGGAGATCCAGTTCACCGCGGGCACGGCCATGCCGTTGTCGAACACCGACGCGCTGCCGGAGGAGGCGCTCACCGCCTGGAACGGCGCGGCCTCGAGCCCCGGGGCCCGCGGGTCGCTGCGCAGGGTCAGCGGCAGGGCCGCCAGCCGCTCCCCCACCCGGTTGCCGCCTCCGGGCTTGGCGAAGACGTTGCGGCCCTCGTCGGCGTCCCGCGCCTCCATCGTCCAGTAGAGATAGATCATCAGGTCGCTGACCGCCGACGGCGGCAGCACGGTCTCGTACCGCCCGGCCGGGAGATCGATCCGGCGCCGAGACCAGGCCAGCTTGCGCTCGACGTCGGCGGCGAGGTCGGGCACCGAGACGTCCCGGAAGTCGCGCGTACCGGTGCCGGCCCACACCGACCGGGAGAAGTCGGGGGTCTTGCCGTTGAGCTCCACCCGACCGGTGGGCTGGTCGTGCCGCAGCCGCAGCCCGGTCGAGCTGCCGAGGTACGTCGTCTCCATCGAGTGCTCGGCGAAGCCGAACAGGAGCTCCCCGCGGTCACGGGCCTCGCCGAACGCCTGCCCGAGGGCCGGGGCGAAGTCGGTGAACACCTCGATCGAGGTGCCGGCGGGGTCGGCGTCCCAGTCGCCGGTGCCCGGGGGCTTGTCGCTGACCAGCGGCATCGCATCCTCCGCGGGCCCTGCGTCCCGGGCGGCCTGCTCGCTGGCGGCGACCAGGGCGGCGACGTCCGGCGTCCCCGTGCGGGTGACCGAGCCCGCCGCCATGCCGGCCCTGCCGTTCACGAACGAGACGACGACGACGCGCCGCGAGCGCATGGCGCCGTTGGTGGTCAGGCTGTTGGCCGCCCAGCGCAGGTTGGCCTCCGAGCTCTCGACGACGTAGGTGATCTGGTCGTCGGCCGTGGACGCGGCGAGGCACCGCTCGACGAGCTCCTGCGCAGACAGCTGACTCATCGACCGGCCTCCTGGACCGTGTTGAGGATGCTCACGTTCTCGAACAACGCCGACGGGCAGCCGTGGCTCACCGGGGCCACCTGCCCGGGTTGGGCCTTGCCGCAGTTGAAGGCGCCGCCGAGCACGTACGTCTGCGGCCCACCCACCACCGACATCGAACCCCAGAAGTCGGTCGTCGTCGCCTGGTAGGCGACGTCCCGGACCTGCCCGGCGAGCTGTCCGCCCTCGATCTTGTAGAACCGCTGGCCGGTGAACTGGAAGTTGTAGCGCTGCATGTCGATCGACCAGCTCTTGTCGCCGACGACGTAGATGCCGCGGTCGACGCTGCTGATGAGCTCGTCCGTCGACGGACCGTTCTCCGCGGGCTGCAGCGAGACGTTGGCCATGCGCTGGATGGGGACCCGCGAGGGCGAGTCGGCGAACGCGCAGCCGTTGGACCGGCCCAGGTTCATCATCCGTGCCATTGCGCGGTCGAGCTGGTAGCCGACGAGGACGCCGTCCTTGATGATGTCCCACGACTGAGCGGCCACGCCCTCGTCGTCGTACCCCACCGTGGACAGGCCGTGCTCCGCGGTGCGGTCGCCGGTGACGTTCATGGCCGGAGAGCCGTACTTCAGCACGCCGAGCTTGTCGAACGTCGCGAACGAGGTGCCGGCGTAGTTGGCCTCGTAGCCCAGCGCCCGGTCGAGCTCGGTCGCGTGGCCCACTGACTCGTGGATGGTGAGGAACAGGTTCGACGGGTGGATGACGAGGTCATAGTCTCCGCCCTCGACCGAGGGGGCGCGCAGCTTCTCGGTCAGCAGCTCGGGCATCTCCTCCAGCTCGCCGGCCCAGTCGTGGGCGTCGCCGGTGAGCCACTCCCAGCCGCGCCCCACCGGTGGAGCCAGCGTGCGCATCGTGTCGAAACGTCCGGTCTCCTTGTCGATGCCCACGATCTCGACCTGGCACTGCGTGCGCACGCGCTGCTGCGTCGTCGTCGTGCCGGCCAGGTCGGCGTAGAACTTGTTCTCCAGCACATGGTGCAACGAGGCGTCCGCATGGGCGACGACGTCGTGCGCCAGCAGGCCGGAGCTCCAGTCGCCGAGCAGCGACACCTTGTCCCGGTCGGGCAGCGTGAACGGGTCGACCTCGTAGGCAGACACCCAGCTCACGTCGCCGTACGACGGCTCGTCCGCGAGCTCGACCCGTTCCGTGGAAAGCGGACGGCACAGCCGGGCCACCTGGACCGCCTGCTCGGCGACCTTGACGGCCTCGTCCGCGGTGAGGTCGACACCGGAGGCGAACCCCCACGACCCCTCGTGCACGACGCGCACGGCGAAGCCGACGTCCTCACTGTCCTGTGAGCCGTCCAGCCGCCCGTCGTGCAGGGAGAGGTGGTTGTCGCGGATGCGTTCGAAGCGGAAGTCGCCGTGCTCGACGCCGAGCTGCCGTAGCCGGCTCAGTGCTGCGTCGGCCAACGATCGCATCGGCAGCTCGGTGAAGGCTGGATCCATCTCGGCGGGCACGCTCGCCTCCGTCGTCGTGGGTGGGTTCGGTCGGACGCATGTCACACGGTCGTATCGAGCACGAGCTTGCCGTGGGTGCTGCGCGAACGTAGATCCTCGTGCGCCCGCCGGGCGTGCGCCAGCGGATAAGTACCGCCGTGTACGGCGCGCAGCCGACCGGCGCCGTGCAGGCCGAACAGCTCGTCCATCGCCGGCCTCAGGCCACCGGGCAGCCGCAGGGCCTGGGCCAGCCAGAAGCCGATGACTGCCCGTGACGTGGCCAGTAGTTGACCGGCGTCGACAGGGGTCGGGGCGGCGCGCGAGGCCATGCCGTAGGTGACCAGACGACCGAACGGCGCCAGGGCAGCGAGTGAGCCGTCGAACACCGGGCCACCGGTCATCTCGAGCACGATGTCGACCGGCCGGCCACCGTTGGCGTCGCGGATCGCGTCGGCCACGTCGGCAGCCGTTGCCGTGGCGCCCACGTCCAGCGCCACGTCGGCCCCCAGCTGGCAGGCCAGCGCGCGCTTCTCCTCGGTGGACGCGGTGGCGATGACCGTGCTCGCACCCATCTCGCGGGCGAGCTGTACGGCGAGGCTGCCGACGCCGCCGCCTGCCGAGACGACGACGACCGAGTCGCCGGGAGCGATATGCGCACTGGTGCGCAGCAGGTGCCAGGCCGTGGTGCCTTGCAGCACCAGTGCCAGGGCCGTCGCGTCGTCCATGTCCTCCGGCACGTCGAAGGTCGTGGCCCGGTGGGCCAATGCCTGCTCGGCGTATCCGCCGTTGCTGAGCAGCGACACCACTCGCCGGCCGTCCTCCGTGCGTCCCACCGCTTCCGCGCCCGGCACGAACGGCAGGTGCTGCTTGGCGAGATAGTCGTCCGCCGCCTGGTGGGTGTCGGCGTAGTTGACGCCAGCCGCCTCGACATGCAGGCGCACCAGGTCGCCGGCCGGTCGTGGAGCGGGCAGGTCGACCAGCTCGAGCACCTCCGGCCCGCCGAAACGGCTGACCTGTATCGCACGCACCCACCGACCATAACCTCGCGGTTGCGGGGGGAGTCCCGCACCGGGGTACCCGCCTTTTTGGGACTCCTGGCAGCGGACCGATAACGTCGCGTCCGGTGAGCGACGTGTCACGAGCCGAGGAGCGCGACGTTGGCGAGCGAGTCGAGATCTGTCCTGGTGACCGGCGGCAACCGGGGCATCGGATTGGCCATCGCCCGCGCCTTCGCCGAGGCGGGTGACAACGTGGCCGTCACCTACCGCTCCGGCGAACCGCCCGACGGGCTGTTGGGCGTGCGCTGCGACGTCACCGACTCCGCCTCCGTCGATCGGGCGTTCGCCGAGGTCGAGGCCGCGCATGGTCCGGTCGAGGTGCTGGTCGCCAACGCCGGAGTCACCAAGGACCAGCTGATCATGCGCATGACCGAGGAGGAGTTCGCGTCCGTGGTCGACACGAACCTCGGGGGCTCGTGGCGGGTCGCCAAGCGGGCCTCGAAGGGCATGCTGCGGCGCAAGGGGGGCCGCGTCGTGTTCATCTCGTCGGTCGTCGGCCTGCTCGGCTCGGCCGGTCAGAGCAACTACGCCGCGTCGAAGGCGGGGTTGGTCGGGCTCGCGAGGTCGTTGGCGCGTGAGCTCGGCTCCCGCGGCATCACGTTCAACGTCGTCGCGCCCGGCTTCGTCGAGACCGACATGACGGCCGCGCTGGCCGACGACCTGCAGCAGACGTACAAGTCGCAGATCCCGCTGGGCCGCTTCGCGTCGACCGACGAGGTCGCCCGCGTCGTGCGCTTCCTGGCCAGCGAGGACGCGGGCTATGTCACGGGGGCCGTCATCCCCGTCGACGGTGGCCTGGGCATGGGCCACTAGAACCGTTCAACCACGCACACCGAGAGGCGAACATGGGACTGCTCGACGGCAAGAAGATCCTGGTCACGGGTGTCCTCATGGACTCCTCGATCGCGTTCCACGTCGCGCGGATCGCGCAGCAGGAGGGCGCCGAGGTCGTGCTCACGTCGTTCGGGCGCACCATGAAGATCACCCAGGCGATCGCCAAGCGACTGCCCCGGACACCACCCGTGATCGAGCTCGACGCCAGCAACGCGGAGGACTTCGAGGCGCTGTCCGAGCGGGTGCGCGAGCACGTCGACGGGCTCGACGGGGTGCTGCACTCCATCGGCTTCGCGCCGGAGGCGGCGCTGGGCGGCAACTTCCTCAAGACGGAGTGGAGCGACGTCGCGACGGCGCTGCAGATCTCGGCGTACTCCCTGAAGGCTCTCGCGGTGGCGGCTCAGCCGCTGATGCCCACCGGAGGGGCGGTCGTGGGCTTGACGTTCGACGCAACAGTCGCGTGGCCGAAGTACGACTGGATGGGCGTCGCGAAGGCGGCCTTCGAGTCCACGGCGCGCTACCTCGCGCGTGACCTCGGCCCGTCCGAGATCAGGGTCAACCTCGTGGCAGCCGGGCCGCTCCGGACGACCGCGGCGAAGTCGATCCCGGGATTCGACGAGTTCGAGGGCGTCTGGTCCGAGCGCGCCCCGCTGACATGGGACGTATCCGACTTCGAGCCCGCCGCCCGGGCATGTGTGGCGCTGCTGTCGGACTGGTTCCCGCGCACGACCGGCGAGATCGTGCACGTCGACGGCGGTGTGCACGCGGTGGGCGCCTGAACCCTGCAGATCAGGGGGAGTCGGACGGGCGGAGGGTCGCGTGCACGGTCTCCAGTGCCGCGATCGCGGAGCCACGTGCACCGGCCATGTCTCGGTCCGGGACGAGAGCGAACGTCGCGACCTCGGCCTGCTCGGCGCGCAGCACGGTGTTCTCGCGAACCTTGCCGAGGAACCAGTCACGGAAGTGCGGTTGCGTCTCGACGACGCCACCCCCCAGGAAGTAGGCGAACGGGTCGGTGAAGTTGGCGGCGATGGTGAACAGCCGGCCGATCGCCATCGCCTGCTGCTCGAACACCCGAAGCGCCAGGGCGTCACCGTGCTCGGCGAGCGTGCGCACCTGCCGCGCCGCGGAGCGTACGTCGAGCGACGCGAGCTCGTGCCCGGGGTAGCGGCCGAGCCAGTAGGGCAGCAGGTTCTTCTCGATGCCGGTCAGCGAAGCCAGGCTCTCGGCGTCGCCGCTCTGCCCGCAGTTGCACAGGGGGATCGGTTGCCCGTCCTCGAGGATGCCATGCATCGGGACCGGCACGTGTCCGAGCTCGCCGGCCATTCCGGACGCGCCGCTGATGACGTGCCCGGCTTCGACGACACCGCCGCCGAGCCCGGTGCCGATGATGGCGGACACCGAGGAGCGGGCATTGGCCACCGGCCCGAAGTAGGCGTGATGCGCGTAGAGCGCTGCCGCGTTGGCGTCGTTGTTGTAGACGACCGGCAGATCGAGGCGCGCCTGGAGCGCGCCGCGGATGTCGAAGCCGCGCCACTGCGTGTTGCCGAAGTTGGTCGACCCGGTCGAGGAGATGATCCCGTTCGCCGTTGCCGGACCCGGGGTGTCAAGCCCGACGGCCCGCACCATCGCCCGCGGCGTGCCGGACTGCTCGAGGATGTTGTCGAATGCCGCGGCCAGCGCCTCGACGGCGACGGCCGGCCCCTCGCGTACCGAGCTCGGCATCTCGACCAACGTGTCGACGAGGAAGTGACCCGTGGCGTCGAGCACGGTCGCGTTGTTGGAGGTGCCGCCGTTGTCCAGCCCGACGACCACCCATGGCACCGCAGCCGGCATCGTTTTCTCCTCTCGTCCAGCAGGGGCGACAGTCAACCAGTTGGGCAGCGATGAGACGTCACGGCGGGCGACGGTGTGCGCGAGGCCGAGCAGGCGCCGCCCGGGGCGCGGCTCCCGCAGATCGGGTGTCGCAGCAGGCATGATGCCAAGGTGACGAACTGGCCCGACCCGACCGACCCGGGCAATGACGCGCGCCGCCTCGTGCTGGTGCGGCACGCCAAGGCGGTCTCGTCGTCCGACGTCAGCGACCGCAGCCGGCCGCTGACCGACCGCGGCAGGGCCGATGCCGGCACGGGCGGCGGCTGGCTGGACTGGCGGGTGCAGCTGATCGACGCGATCTGGTCGTCGTCGGCGCTGCGCGCCCAGCAGACGACCGAGGAGATCCGTGCGCGGCTCACGTCTGCCCCGGAGCCTCGGTTGCGGGACGACCTCTACGACGCGGGCCCGGACGACCTGCTGGACATCATCCGGTCGGCTCCCGACGACATCCGGACGCTGGTCGTGGTCGGGCACAACCCCACCATCGAGGTGCTCAGTGCCCGGCTGACCGGCGATGACCGGGGCTTCCGGGCCGCGGCGATGGCCATCATCGAGTTCGACAACGACTGGGTGGGCCTGTCCCCGGGTGGCGGCCGTCTCGTCGACTTCGTCGAGCCGTGAGCCTCACCTTGGACCTCGAGCCGACCCGGTCACAGCAGCGGGTTAGGTCGGCGGCGCCTGGACGCTGATGCCCTCCTCCGCGTCCGCCGCCTCGATCTCCTCCCGCGAGATGCCCAGCAGGAACAGGATCGCGTCGAGGTAGGGCACGTTCAGCGCGGTGTCCGCCGCCTCGCGCACGACGGGCTTGGCGTTGAACGCGATGCCGAGGCCGGCGCGGGCCAGCATGTCAAGGTCGTTCGCGCCGTCACCGATGGCCACGGTCTGCGTGACCGGCACGCCGGCGGCCGCCGCGAACCGCTCGAGTGCCTCTGCCTTGCCGGCCCGGTCCACGATCGGGCCCACGATCTCGCCGGTCAGCCGGCCGTCGACGATCTCGAGGGTGTTGGCCGCGGAGTAGTCGATGCCCAGCTCGGCGGCCAGCTGGTCGGTCACCTGGGTGAAGCCGCCGCTGACGATGGCTAGCCGGTAGTCGAGCCGCTTGAGGGTGCGCACGAAGGTGCGCGCCCCTGCGGCGAGGACCAGCTCGCGTCGTACGACGTCCAGGGTGCCGGCGTCCAGACCGGCGAGCAGCCGGACCCGTCGGCGCAATGACTCGGCGAAGTCCAGGTCACCGCGCATCGCCGCCTCGGTGAGGGCAGCGACCTCGGCACCGCATCCTGCATGCTCGGCCAGCATCTCGATGATCTCGCCCTGAACCAGGGTGGAGTCCACGTCGAGCACGATGAGGCGCTTTGCGCGCCGATGAAGCCCCGACCGCTCGACGGCGATGTCGACACCGAGTGCGGACGTCACCAGGGCCAGCCGCTTCCGCAGCTCACGCGGGTCGACGCCGGACACCTCGAGCTCGACGGCAGTGACGGGGTAGCGCGCGATGCGCACGATGCGGTCGATGTTGCCGCCGTAGTCCGCGACGCAGCCGGCGATCCCGGCCATGGCCTCCGGGCGAAGCGGGTGACCAAGCACGGTGACGTGGCTGCGGCCGGTGCGGCGCGGGACGGCGTCCCCGTCGGCGTCGCCGGGGGAGACCTCGACCTCCATGCCCAGCGGCTCGAGCGCGCGCACCAGGGCCGCGCTCACCGAAGAGGCGCTGGCGTGCGCGCCCGTGAGCAGCACGCCGAGCACCAGCCGCCCGCGGATGACGACCTGTTCCACGTCCAGCACCGCGAGGTCCTGGCGGGTCAGCGCGTCGAACAGGGCGGACGTGACGCCCGGCTTGTCGCGGCCGGTCACGGTCACCAGCAGGCTGCCCTGCCCCGAAGTGCTCATCGCCGCCACGCTACTGACCCGGCTGGGCGTGCGGCCGGTCCGTGTCGCATACCGGGCAAGGAGCCACTGTGCGTACGCGCCGATATCCCGCGGGCGCCCCGCGAGATATCGGCGCGTACAGCGATTGCCAGCTCGACTAGTGGGAGTCCGACACCGTCTGCTTGGACTCCTGGGCCTGCTGGGTGACCTTGTCACCGGCGGACTTCGCCTCACCGCGAACGTTGCTCGCCGCGTCGGTCGCCGTCGACTTCACGGCTTCCGCTGCCTGCTGGGCCGGCTCGCGCAGGTTGTCCTTCACCTCGGAGGCTGCCTCGGACAGCGGCTGCTTGATCGCTTCCGCGGACTCGCTCGCCTTGTCCTTGACCGCGACTGCGGCTTGCTGCTCCTTCTCACTGGCGGGCAGCAAGGAAGACGCCAGCCATCCCACGCCAAAGGCGATGACACCTGCAGCGAGCGGGTTGCCCTGGGCCTTCTGCCGGGCCACTGCCGGTGCCGAGGACCCGGCGCTGGTCACCGAGGAGGCCGCCGAGGACAGCTTGTCCTGGGCACCGCTCAGACCAGCACCCGCACCGCCGGTACCTGACGAAGCCACTCCCATCACCTTTTCCTTCACTCCGGTCGCGGCGCCCTTGGCCCGCTCGACCCGACGTTCGACGACGCGCGCCGGGCTCACCTTCTCGGTCAGGGCGTCGACGTCCTGGCCCAACTCGCGTCGGGTGGCCTCGATGTCGCGCCTGATCTCATCCGGGCTGTTGCTCATGCCTCTCCTCACCGGCCCTTCAGGGCATCGGGAACCTCTTTGAGTGTCTGGACGGTGCGCTCCGGTTTGGGTTGCACCTCGCGCAGCTTCTTGCGACCGAGGACGGCGAGCACGGCGGCCAGCACGGCCCACAGTGCCGCCACGACCAGGGCGGCCCACGCCTCGTCCATGACGTTGGCCAGGGCCCACCACAGCGCGATGGACAGGAACAGCGCCACCATGTAGCCCGCGAAGCCGGCGCCCCCGAGCATGCCGGCGGCCTTCCCTGTCTTGACTGCCTCCTCCTTGAGCTCCGCCTTGGCGAGCTCGAGCTCCTGACGCATCAGTGTCGACAGATCACTCGTCACCTCACTGATGAGCTCGCCCACCGAGCTGGACTCGACGTCCGGTTCGGTGCGGACGCCAGCCGTGGTCGGCTGCAGCTGCTCGTGTGAGCTCATCGCGACTGTCCCGTTTTCTCATAGGTGCCATCGGCGAGAGTCGTGGGCGCAGAGTCGAGCTGCTGGACCCGCACGTCGGCCTCGGCAGCCGCGACATCGCCGATGGGTGTCGCGTCGTCCCCGTAGGAGCCGGCGGCCGGGGCGAGCCGTGAGCCCGGGGCAACGGAGGACGGCAGCGCCCCGTCGGAGATGTCGGACCCGCCCGATCCATTCGAAGAGTCGGACTTGGCCGCTTGCACAGCGCCGCGAGTGAGCCGGCCCGCCAGCACCCCCGCCGCGGCGGCGCCCAGCAGGAAGGCACCTGGCTTGCGCCGGGCCAGCGTGCGGAACTCTTCCACCAGGCTCCCGGGGTCGCGCTGGTCGATCCACTGCGCGAGGTCGGTGACCTTGTCGGCAGCCTGCTGTGCAAGGTCGCTGGCCGGCCCCGACTGCCCGCCCTGGGCGGCCATGGAACGCAGCTCCTCGCCCAGCGAGCGCAGGCGCTCTGCCGCCTTGGCCTTCTGGACGGCTGCCTGTTCCTGCACCTGGTTGCTGACCTCGCGGGTCATGTCCTTGGCCTGCCGCCGCGTCTCGCTGACGACGTTCGTCGCCTCCTCCGCGGCAGTGGATGCCACCTGCTTGCCCGACTCCTTGGCGGTCTGACCGACCTGGCCCACTTGGTCCTTGGCAACCTCCGTGGTCGAACTTTGAGTGGTCGGGCTCACCTCGCCACGACCATCATCGATGGGCGGCGGGTAGCCGCCGATAGGTGCGCTGCTCATGGTGCTGTCTCCTTTCATGCGCTCCCGACGAGCGCGCTCGGACCGCCGGTTTCGCCTCCGGGGCGCGGGTCAAACCTGTTGGACACATACAGGCTTGATACCGGCGAAAGTGTTTGTGCCATTGACCACCGGCAACGCTGGTGCTCCCACGACCCGTCTTGGCCCGGAGGAAAGCATGAGCGACGCAACGGACATGCCGGACCCCGAGGACCCGCGCAAGCCGGACAGCCCGACCGACCTGAGCAAGCCTTCCTGGCTGGGTGTGCTCAAGCGCACGGTCGTCGAGTTCAAGGACGACGACTGCACCGACTGGGCTGCGGCGCTCACGTACTACGGCGTGCTGGCCATGTTCCCGGCCCTGATCGCACTCACCTCACTGATCGGGCTCGTCGGCGACCCGAAGAAGACGACGGATGCTCTCCTCAAGATCGTGGACGCGCTCGGGCCGTCGTCGGCTGTCGACACGTTCTCGGATCCCGTCCGTCAGGTGGCCCAGAACCAGTCGGCGGGGGTGGCGCTGATCCTGGGTCTGCTGACTGCGCTCTGGTCGGCGTCCGGCTATGTGGGTGCCTTCGGGCGAGCCGCCAACGCCATCTACGAGGTCGAAGAGGGCCGCCCGTTCTACAAGCTGCGGCCCGTGCAGGTACTGGTGACGCTGATCTGCGTGATCCTGCTGGCGCTGGTGGCCCTCTCCTTGGTCGTCACTGGTCCCGTCGCAAAGGCGGTCGGCGACGCCATCGGGCTCGGCGGCGTGGCCGTCACTGCCTGGGACATCGCCAAGTGGCCGGTGATGGCACTGGTCGTCAGCCTGATCTTCTCGCTGCTCTACTACGCCACACCGAACGTCAAGCAGCCGAAGTTCAAGTGGTTTACGATGGGCGGCTTCATCGCGCTGATCGTGTGGATCGTCGCCTCGGCCGGCTTCGCGTTCTACGTCGCCAACTTCTCGTCGTACAACAAGACCTACGGCACGCTGGCCGCGGTCGTGGTGTTCCTGGTCTGGCTGTGGATCTCGAACGTCGCGGTCTTGTTCGGCGCCGAGTTCAACGCGGAGCTGGAGCGGGGCCGTGAGCTGCAGGCCGGCATGCGGGAGGCCGAGGAGACCATCCAGCTGCCACCCCGGGACACCAAGAAGATGAAGAAGCGGGACGACGCCACCACGACGAAGCATGGTTGATCGCGCCGCCACGCAAGCGTCGGCTAAGCGGGTGGGATCTCCGGTGTGAGAGCCGCGAGCACATCGGCGACCTTGTCCTTCGGGACATCGGCCAGCTGGGCTGCCTTGGTCAGCCTGGTCCGGGCTGCGTCCGCGGACCAGCCGCGCAGCTCCATCAGCATCCCGACGGCGGTGTCGATCTTTTCCTTGGCATCCAGCCGTTGAGGCAGCTGCCGGGCGTCGTCGCGCGTCAGGAACGACAGGTCGGCATTGGTGACCACCTCGGACAGGTCGGCGGCCAGACCCACCTCGATCAACCGGAGGTTCCCGGCGAAGGCATTCGGGTCGGACGCATACATGTTCACCCCACCGGCGACCACGTCGTCGATGTCGCGGATCGGGAACGAGAGAGTCGCACGAACCCCTCGGGCCGCAGCAGCCTGCCCGAACAGCTGCCAGCGCTGCTCATCCAGCAGATCGGGGACGCTGATCTCCCGACCCCGGTCAAGAGCGTCGAGGCATGGCCCCCCGTCCACGTTCTGGACGGCGTCGAGCTCCGCCGTCGCGGGCGTCGTGGCCGTCACGGTGTACGGGTCCTTGTCCACCATGATGGTGATGCTGACCCCGACGCAGGAGGGCACCAGAGCCTGCGCTACCTGAGCGACCGAGTGCAGGTAGGCCCGTACGTCGGTGCCCTCACCCAACAGGGCCGAGAGGCGGTCGAGCTGTCCACGCACCTCTGGTATCGGCTCCACGGCGGGACAGGTACCCGCCCGTCGCACCGCGAATCGCTCCACGCCGGGACGTCTGCATAAGCGGCTTCTGCCCGGGTAGTTGCTGGCGCTGTGAGACGACCTGCCGCCCGTACGGCTGCCGCTGTGCTGTGCACCGTGCTGCTGGCCGGGTGCGGGCAGGCCTCGGGATCCGGTCCGCGTGCCGCGGTGGAGCGCTTCGCGGCGGCGTGGGCGCAGCGAGACGGGAGCGCCGTCTGCAGGTTGCTCGCGCCGCGCACCCGTACCGAGGTCGCCAAGTCGGCGAAGCAGCCGTGCGCGCAGGCCATCCTCGACGAGGACCTGCCGCCGGCGGGATCGGTGGCCGGAGCCGAGGTCTGGGGCGGTGCCGCCCAGGTGCGCACGAGCGGCGACACGCTGTTCCTTGCGGAGTTCCCCGAAGGCTGGCGCGTGGTGGCCGCTGGCTGCCGCCCGCACGCGGGTGCGCCGTACGACTGCCAGGTGCAGGGCGGCTGACGTGCGGTCGCAAAGGATCGTCCTCACGCTGTACGTCGTGCTGATCGTGGCGGGTCTCGCGTACTTCATCCTCCTGGGAGTGACCCACCGGTGAGGACGCCACGAGAGAGCTCCTTCTGGCGCGAGAACGGCCTGAGCCTGTTCTTCGGCCTGCTGTTCCTCGTCGCGCTGGTGGGTCAGGCGCTCACCGGCTGGGCCTTGTTCAATGAGCAGCAGGTCACCGATGGACTGGCAAAGATCAGCCTCGCGCGATATCTGAGCTCGTCCAGCTTCGGGGTCGACGTGGCGGAGAACTGGCAGTCGGAGTATCTGCAGTTCCTGCTCTATGTCTGGCTCACGGTCTGGTTCGTGCAGCGTGGATCGCCCGAGTCGAAGGAACTCGGCAAGGAGGGCACCGAGTCCGACGAGGAGCAGAAGGTAGGCAAGCACGCCGACTCGAGGTCACCCCGATGGTCTGCGACGGGCGGACTGCGGACGCTCGTCTACAGCAATTCGCTGGCCGCCACGATGGGCGCCATCTTCGTCGGCTCGTGGCTGGCGCAGTCCGTCGCCGGGGTCGCGGCGTTCAACGAAGAGCAGATCAACCAGCTGCAAGACCCGATCCGCTGGTCCCAGTACGTCTTCTCGGCCGACTTCTGGAACCGCACCCTGCAGAACTGGCAGAGCGAGTTCCTCGCCGTCGGGTCGTTCGCGATCCTCGCGGTGTTTCTACGCCAGCGCGGTTCACCGGAGTCGAAGCCGGTAGGGGAACCGCACGAGAAGACCGGCGTCACCGGTTGACGGAGCCGGTGGTGTCCTCAGCCGCAGCGCCGTCCAGCACCTCAAGCCGCTGAAGCAGGAAGAGGAACGCGAGAGCAAAGTCATTGTTGGCACGTGCCCATGCCTGCACCTCGTCCCATGCCACCTGCTCGCGGAGAGCCCGCGCGACCGGGAGCAGGCGTGCGAAGTCGCACTGGTGCTCGTCCAGCGCCCGCAGCTTGTGCGTGATCAGGTCCGTCGCGCTGAGGACCGGCATGCGCACGGACAACACCTCGAGGGACTCCGTCCCCTGCATGGCTGCGGCGGACACGGGGTCGGCACCAAGGTGGTGAATGACGTCCACCATGGCGTCACCGACATACACCTTGAACAGCCAGTCCTCCGGCGGCTGCTCGACCCTCAGCCCCTTCTCGGCGAACAGGGTCTTCGCCTGCTCGACGTCCGCGAAGGGAAGCACGAAGTCGACGTCATGGTCCGGCTCGGGTCCCCCGCGAGCCCACGCCGCATAGCCGCCGCCCAGTGCGAAGGTGAGCCCGCCCTGCTTCAGGCAGACGGCGACCAGCTTGAGCGCCTCGCGCAGCTCGTCTGCAGTGCCGGTCCCGGGACCACGCTCGGGCGGGCGCTCCCGCCGGTCCCATGAGTGCTCCTCGACCACGCGCCGACGCCTACCCTGGCGCACCTCGTCTCAAGCGTCTCAAGCCAGGCACGCGGATCAGGTGCGTCGGTGCCGAGAGTGGGAACGGGCCACGGATGCGCCTGGTCACCTTCAACATCCTCAACGGGCGGTCCACTCGCGACGGGCGGGTGGACGCCGAGAGGTTCGCGCGCGCCGTCCGGTCCTTGGACGCGGACATCCTGGGGCTGCAGGAGGTCGACCGGCACCAGGAACGCTCCGGCGGGACGGACCTGACGGCCGTCGCGGCCGAGTCGATGGGAGCCCGGGAGCACCGGTTCGTCGCCGCGCTGTCCGGGACCCCCGGAGCGACGTGGACGGCGGCGACTGGGGACGAGCAGCCGGACACCGCGGCGTACGGCGTCGCCCTGCTCTCCCGCTACCCCGTCCGGTCCTGGGAGGTGATCCGGCTCCCGGCCCTCCCGGGTCGCGTACCCATGGTCCTTGCCGGCCGGCGCCCACGCCTGGTTTCCGACGAGCCACGCGTGGCCGTCTCGGCGCTGGTGGACACACCGAGCGGAACAATCTGCGTCGCTACGACCCACCTGTCCTTCGTGCACGGCTGGAACGCGCTCCAGCTCCGGCGCGTCGTCCGCGCGCTCGGGACCAACCCTGCCCCCCGAGTCCTCATGGGCGACCTGAACATGAGCCCTGGCACGGCCCGTCGGCTCAGTGGGATGCAGTCAGCCGCTGCGGCCCTCACCTTCCCGGCCGCCGCTCCGACCCGCCAGCTCGACCACATCCTCATCGACGGCCTGCCCGGCGGGTTCCATGGCGCCGTGCATGAGCTGGAGCTCTCGGACCACCGTGCGCTGGCGGTCGACGTGGACCCGTCGGGTTTGCCGGGCCGTGCTCGGGCATGATCGGCCCATGTCAAGTGCCGATGACCGTGGGGACGAGAGCCACAAGGAACGCGTGGACCGTGAGATGCTCGAGCTGCTCAACGAGCTGCGCGTCGCCATCCCGGGTGTGCAGGTGCTCTTCGCATTCCTGCTCACGGTTCCGTTCGCGCAGCGCTTCGGCGAGGCCAGCGAGTTCCAGCGTGACATGTACTACGTCACGCTGATCGCCGCCGCCATCGCGTCCGGGCTGCTCATCGCGCCGGCTGCGCAGCACAGGGTGCTGTTCCGGCAGCGCAACAAGGAACAGCTGCTGCGGCGGTCCAACCGCTATGCGTTCGCCGGCGTCGTGATGCTGGCCGTGGCCATCACCGCCGCGATCGTCCTGGTCGCCGACTTCATGTTCGGCCGTGGTCAGGCCTATGTCACCGGGGCCGTCATCCTTGCGCTACTGAGCTGGTGGTGGGTCGCCTCCCCGCTGATGCACCGGGTCCGTACGGTGCAAGAGCACTCCTGACCAGCCCGCAGGCGTCTCGCCGGGGGTCCGTCAGAGGCTGACGCGCTGGCCCTTGCCGACGACGGTGATGCCACCGTCGGACACCACGAAGCCGCGCGCTCGGTCCTCGTCGGCATCGACACCCAACCGAGCGCCTTCGGGGATGACGACGTTCTTGTCCACGATGGCGTTGCGCACGACCGCGTTGCGCCCGACGGTCACGTTGTTCATCAGCACGCTTCCGGTGACCTCCGCGTAGGAGTGCACGGTCACCCACGGCGAGAGCACCGACCTCTCGACGGATGCACCCGACACGACGGCGCCGCTGGACACGAATGAGTTGATGGCGCGGCCCACACGGCCCTTCTCGGCGTGCACGAACTTCGCCGGTGGCAGTGGTTCGTGGGCGGTGTAGATGGGCCAGTCGTTGTTGTAGAGGTTGAAGACCGGGTGTACGGCGATCAGGTCGGTGTGCGCGTCGTAGAACGCGTCCAGGGTTCCGACATCGCGCCAGTAGTCCTTGTCGCGCTCCGTCGAGCCGGGCACGTCGTTGTCGCGGAAGTCGTAGACCTGCGCCTCGCCGCGCTCGACGAGCATCGGGATGATGTTGCCGCCCATGTCGTGCTTGCTCGACGGGTCCATGGCGTCGCGGCGCAGCGCGTCCAGCAGCACCCCGGTGGTGAAGACGTAGTTGCCCATCGACGCATAGACCTGCGAAGGGTCGTCTGCCAGGCCCTGCGCGTCGGTCGGTTTCTCCCGGAAGGCCGCGATGAGCCGACGGTCGTTCGCGGTCTCGATGACGCCGAACTGGTCGGCGAGCTCGATCGGCTGGCGGATCGCCGCGACGGTCACGCCGGCACCCGAGTCGATGTGTTGACGCACCATCTGGCTCGGGTCCATGCGGTAGATGTGATCGGCGCCGAAGACGATGACATGCGTGGGTCGCTCGTCGCCGATGAGGTTGAGGCTCTGGTAGATCGCGTCGGCCGATCCGGCGAACCAGCGCGGACCGAGGCGCTGCTGCGCGGGCACCGGGGCGATGTAGTTGCCCAGCATCGCGGACAGCCGCCAGGTGGAGGCGATGTGGCGGTCGAGGCTGTGGCTCTTGTACTGCGTCAGCACCACGATCTTGCGATAGCCGCCGTTGACGAGGTTGGACAGCACGAAGTCGATGAGCCGGTAGTTGCCGCCGAAGGGCACCCCGGGCTTGGCGCGGTCGGCGGTGAGCGGCCACAGTCGCTTGCCCTCGCCGCCCGCGAGCACGATGCCCAGCACGTTGGCCGAGAAACCCCGCGACGAGGCCGGCCGGATGCGGGGGCCCGT
>JAVEDJ010000388.1 GCA_030841025.1 Actinomycetota bacterium | reverse complement strand
GGCTCTTCGCCGAGCTGATCAGCCTCGAGGCGCACCGTCGCGAGCTGCGCAACAAGGCGATCGGCACGCTCTAATGGTTTGACCTTCCCTTGTCCCCAGCGCGGATCGCGCGTCCTGCCCGACGGATTTCGTCGGGTCCGACTATTCCGCAGCGATTTGCCGAACCACGGGGCACACTGACTTGCGTGGCAGCAATCGTTGTACTACCGCAAGCCGTGAGCGACGTCGTGGCGCGGCTACGCGATGGCGGAGACGGCACCGGGCTCATCCCGGCCCAGACCGTCGCCTCCGAGGCCAACGCGTCGGGTCTTGCGCCCGAGAACATCGACGACATCGTCAAGCAGCTGGCCGACTCGGGGGTCGAGGTTGTGCTGGACGAGCCGACTCCTGCCGAGCTCGAGAAGGCAGCCAAGGAGGACGAGGGGGACCTGCCCTCGCTCGACGATGCCGGACCCGCGGCGTCCGCCGACCTGGTGCGCGTCTACCTCCGCGAGATCGGCCGGGTGCCGTTGCTGACAGCGGCGCTCGAGGTCGACCTCGCACGCCGCGTCGAGGCCGGAGTCTTTGCCGCCGAGCGGCTCACCGCCGCCACGCCCATCGACGCCGACCTGCGTCGCGACCTCGGTCTCATCGCCGAGGACGGGGAGCGCGCCAAGCGCCAGCTGATCGAGGCCAACCTCCGGCTGGTCGTGTCGATCGCCAAGCGCTACTCCGGTCGCGGGCTGCCGTTCCTCGACCTGATCCAGGAGGGCAACCTCGGACTCATCCGCGCGGTCGAGAAGTTCGACTACACGCGCGGCTACAAGTTCTCTACGTATGCCAGCTGGTGGATCCGCCAGGCGGTGTCGCGGGCCGTCGCCGACCAGGCGCGCACGATCCGCATCCCGGTGCACATGGTGGAGACGGTCAACCGCATCCTGCGCACGCAGCGACTTCTCGTGCAGACCCTCGGGCGCGAGCCCACCATCGCCGAGATCGCCGAGCGCGTCGACCTGCCCGCGGCACGCGTCGCGGAGATCCGACGGCTCGCGATGGAGCCGGTGTCGCTGCACTCACCGGTCGGTGAGGAGGACGGCTCCGAGCTCGGCGACCTCATCGAGGACTCCGAGTCGACCGCACCGGCCGACGTCGTGTCGGTCGGACTGCTGCAGACCCACGTCGAGGCGGTGCTCACCCATCTCGGTGACCGCGAGCGCGAGGTCGTGCGCATGCGCTACGGCCTCACCGATGGCGAGCCCCGCACCCTCGAAGAGGTGGGCAAGGCGTTCGGTGTCACCCGCGAACGGGTGCGGCAGATCGAGGCCAAGAGCCTGGCCAAGCTGCGTCACCCGCACCTCGCGACGCAGCTGCGCGACTACCTCGGCTAGTACGCCGGCGCCACGGCCGGCCACCACCGTCGTACGCTCTCCGGTCTATGCGCTGGCCACGACGAGCGACCAAGATTCCCGATGATGCGCGGGCCGCGCTGGGCCTTGCGCCGGGGGAGCGGGTCCTGGCGGCCGCCAGGCCGACCGACGGGTCGTGGCTGGTCGCCACCGACCGCGGCCTGGTCGCCCCGGGCGTGCGGCTGGACTGGTCGTCGATCACCCACGCGCAGTGGTACGACGAGGAGACGGCCCTGTCCGTCGCGTCCGTGGACGACACCGGTGCCGTCGGGGAGCAGACCTTCCACGTCGCCGATCCCGGTCTGCTGCCCGAGACGGTGCACGAGCGGGTCGTCGCCACGATCCTGCTCAGCCGCCACCTCCCGGTCGCCGGACGGCGCGGGGTTCGCGTGGTCGCGCGCCGGCAGCCGGGCTCGGACGAGCTGGTGTGGCAGGTCGTGCCCGACCCGGGCATCGACCCGAACGACCCGCAGGTCAGTGCCCGGGTGCGGGCCGCGGTGCAGCAGATGCGCACCGAGCTCGGTGGCTGAGGTCAGGCGGCCTTGCGGGTGGGCTTGGTCGCCTTCGCCGCACGGGTGACCTTCGCCGCCTTCGCCGCCTTGGCCTTCGTCGGTGCCTTGATCATGCGCAGCACCGCCGCCTCGACCTGCCCGTGCGTCGCGGGCTGGCCGAAGTCGGCGTCGGCACCGAGCCGCTCGAGCGCGCGGCTGACCGTGACGCCGTCGACGTAGAGGTCGATGACCCGCGGGTCGATGTACGACGAACGGCAGACCGCCGGGGTGTTGCCCAGGTAGTGGGAGACCTCGGTCACGACGCGGCTGACGGCGCGCTTGCGCGCGGACTCCGATGTCGGTGCCGACGTGGACACCGCGAGCCCGACGGCGGTCAGCACGGTGGCGTGCCAGGTGCGGAAGTCCTTGGCGCTGACGTCGTGACCGATGACCTCTTTGAGGTAGGCGTTGATGTCGGCGCTGCCGATGTCGTGCCAGCCGTCGCGGTCCTTGTAGGCGAGCAGCTCGTCGCCGCCGCCGTCCCGCTTGAGCAGCGCCTTGACCACCTTGGTGACGTTCTCGTCGACGATGGCCTGGGTGCGTTCCTTGCCGCTCTTGGCGATGTAGTCGAAGACGATGAGGTCACCGGTCACGGTGACGTGCTCGCGCCGCATCGTGGCCAGGCCGTAGGTGCCGTTGTCCTCGGCGTAGGTCTCGCCGCCGACACGGAAGAATCCCAGGTCCAGCAAGCGGAACGCGGTGGCCAGCACCTTGGTGCGGGTCATGCCGCGCTGGGTGAGGTGCTCGCGCACCGTCTCGCGCGCCTTGGGCAGCTTGCGGGCGAAGTCCAGCACGCGCTCGTGCTTGTCGGCGTCCCGCTGCAGCCGCCAGTCGTCGTGGTAGCGGTACTGCCGCCGCCCGGCCGCATCGGTGCCGACGGCCTGGATGTGGCCGCGCGG
>JAVEDJ010000361.1 GCA_030841025.1 Actinomycetota bacterium | reverse complement strand
GCGAGGTCGTGGAGGAGATCGAGCTGGCCGACCAGGTGGGCCTGGACGTCTACGGACTCGGTGAGCACCATCGTCCCGACTACGTCTCCTCAGCGCCCGCCGTCGTACTCGCCGCAGGAGCGGAGCGTACGTCGGACATCCGGCTGACCAGCGCCGTGACCGTCCTGAGCTCCGACGACCCGGTGCGCGTCTTCCAGGATTTCGCGACCCTCGACCTGCTCTCAGGTGGTCGTGCCGAGATCATGGCGGGCCGGGGTTCGTTCATCGAGTCGTTCACGCTCTTCGGCTACGACCTGGAGGACTACGACGCCCTGTTCACCGAGAAGCTCGAGCTGCTGATGAAGCTGGGGATCTCCGAGCGGGTCACCTGGTCCGGCCGGCACCGTGCGCCGATCGAGAACCGAGGCGTCTACCCACGGCCCGCGCAGCGACGCATCCCCCTGTGGGTCGCCGTCGGCGGCAGCCCTGCCTCGGTCATCCGCGTGGGCAGCCTTGGCCTGCCCATGGCCCTGGCCATCATCGGCGGGGCCCCGGAGCGCTTCGCGCCGCTCGTGCGCCTGCACAAGGAGGCAGCTGAGCGGGCCGGTCACGACCCGTCGACCCTGCCTGTCAGCATCAACTCGCACGGCTACGTGGCGGCCACGTCACAGCAGGCGGCCGAGGAGTTCTTCCCGACCTACGCCGACGTGATGACCAAGCTCGGCCAGGAGCGTGGCTGGACACCCGTCACCCGCAACGACTACAACGCGCTGCGCTCACTCACCGGCTCACTCGTGGTGGGAAGTCCGCAGGAGGTGGCGGAGAAGATCCTCTACCAGCACGAGATCTTTCGGCACGATCGCTTCCTCATGCAGATGAGCGTCGGCACCATGCCGCACGCACAGATCATGCGCTCCATCGAGCTGTTCGGCACCCAAGTGGCCCCGAGGATCCGGGCCGAGGTCGCCGCTGCCACGTAGGGGCCCGCACCGGTGAGACCCCTCGACGGTCAGAGGGAGTCGTACTTGGCGATCTCCCGCATCAGGTCCCTCTCGGCCGACCGCAGATGCGCAAGCGCCTCTTTCTTGGCTACCCGCTCGTCTGAGGCAATGATGGCCTGCAGGATCTTGGCGTGCCCTTGGTGTGCGCGCTCCATCCGGTCCGGGAACGAGACAACCTTCAGCGAGTAGTTGGCGTGATGGGGCTGCACGTGTTGATACATGCGGGCAAGCAGCCGATTTCTGCTCGCCGCGGCGACCTGGCTGTGGAACTCGAAGTCGAGGGCGACGAACTCTTCCGGCGTGATCGCGCGACGCAACGACTTTGCCAGGGTCGCCTCCATGCCTCGCACGTCGGCGGCCGTACGCCTTTCCGCAGCCATGGCAGCAGCCAGCGGCTCCACGGAATAGCGCACCTGGAAAAGCTCCAGCGCGGTGACATCGCCGGCATGCAGCAGCTCGATGTCCGTGGATCGCGAGCCGTTGGGGTTAGCGACAAAGGTGCCGATCCCATGGTTCTTGACCAGGATCCCCAAGGCCTCGAGCCGGCGCATCGCCTCGCGCATGCTGCCCCGGCCCACCCCGAACTGCTCCGCCAGCTCGCGTTCGGAGGGCAGCCGGCCTTCCGCCCCGAAGTGCCCGGACTGGATGAGGTCCTGCAGCTGGGCAGCGACAGCGTCGGAAAGCCTGAGCTGCTGGACCGGGACGATCTGGGTCTTCTTCGAAGGCATTGCGATCTCTATTCCAACGCCGACTCAGGCACCAGCGCACGCGCCGGACAGACCGACATTCACCTGTTGCCGAAGGTTCGCCTGCCGATCCATGTCGCACAGACTAGGACACCAGCCCGGCGTCGGTCACCGCTGGACGCGGGCGCCACTCCCGGCTGCCACCTTGAGCACCTCAGGCAAGGTCGACATCGAGGTGTCTCCCGGCGTCGTCATGGCCAGCGCCCCGTGCGCGGCACCCAGGGTGACCGCGTCTTGCAGCTCCTGCCCAGTGAGAAGTCCGTAAACCAGCCCGGACGCGAAGCTGTCGCCACCACCGACGCGGTCGAGGATCTCCAGGTCCTTCCACTCCCGCGATGCCACCAACCCGGTCTGCTCTGACCACGCGATCGCCGCCCAGTCGTTGCGGCTGGCGGACGTGACGGCACGAAGCGTCGTGGCGATCGCCCGAAGATTGGGGAACGTCGCCACCACCTCCTCGATCATGGCGAGGAACGCCTTGTGGTCGAGCTTGGTGAAGTTGCTGTCCATGCCCTCGACCTCGAAGCCGAGGGCCTCGATGAAGTCCTCCTCGTTGCCGATCATCACATCGACGAACGGCGCCAGGCGGCGGTTCACCTCCTGAGCACGCGCCTTGCCACCGATGCCCTTCCAGAGGCTGGGCCGGTAGTTGAGGTCGTAGGAGATCACGGTTCCATGCCGGCGAGCTGCTGCCATGGCCTGCTCGGCGACCTCCGGAGAGGTGTCGGACAGCGCGGCGAAGATGCCACCGGTGTGGAACCACCGCACCCCGCAGGTTCCGAAGATGTGCTCCCAGTCGATGTCACCCTTGGCGAGCTGGCTGACGGCAGTGTGCCCACGGTCTGATACGCCGACCGCCCCCCGGACACCGAATCCCCGCTCGGTGAAGTTCAACCCGTTGCGCACTGCACGCCCCACCCCGTCGTACGGCTGCCACTGCAAGAACCGTGTGTCCACTCCCCCTTGGCAGATGAGGTCCTCCACCAGCCGCCCGACCTCGTTGTCGGCAAGGGAGGTGGCAACCGCGGTGCGAAGTCCGAAGACCTTGCGAAGTCCGCGGATGACGTTGTACTCGCCACCCCCCTCCCACGCATCGAAGGTTCGCGCGGTCCGGATCCTCCGGTCACCCGGGTCCAGGCGCAGCATCACCTCGCCGAGCGCAAGCGCGTCGAACAGGCAGTCGCCCGGCGGACGCAGGTCAAGAGCAGTCACGTTGGTCCAAAGGTCAGGATGGTCAGGTCACGGAAGAACGTGAGAGGCGCACGGCCTCGTTGGTGAGTCGAGCAATGCTGGCGAAGTCTCCGGCCCGCAGCAATGCCTCACTGGCGATCCACGAACCTCCCACCGCCGCGACCTGCGGCAGGGCGAGGTAGGAGGAAGCTCTGGCTGCGGTGATGCCGCCAGTCGGGATGAAGGCCACGTCACGGAACGGGGCCGTCAGGGTCTTCAGCGTGCCCGGTCCACCGAGGCTCTCCGCGGGGAAGAACTTCAGCTCCCGCAGGCCTGCCTCCAGCGCCTGCTGGATCTCTGTCGAGGTGGCCACGCCAGGGAAGAACGGCAGTCCGACCGCGCGACACTCGTCGGCAACGAGCCGGCTGTAGCCGGGCGACACGATGAATCGCGCACCGACTGCATGAGCCCGAGCAACCTGGTGCGGCGTCAAGACCGTGCCGGCTCCTACGATGAAGTCCGGATCCTCTGCCATGGCGTACACCGCATCGAGCGCATCAGACGTCCGCAGTGTTATCTCCGCACATGACAGACCGCCGGCCTGCAACGCCTCACGCAGCGGTTCCGCGCCAGAGGGGTCATCCATGACCACTACCGGGAGGAGCCGTTGCGGGCAGAGCGTGCGAATGGACGTCGCGAGGCCGTCAGTCATGTCGTAGCCCATCACAGTGCGACGGCGAAACGAGCGGGCGCGCCAGGGGCGATCTCGACACCGATGCCTGGCGCTTCCGTCGCCGCAAGATGACCGTCCGCCACGTTGAGTGGATGCGTCAGGAAGCCGTCCCACCCGATGCCCCCGTAGGCATCGAACTCGATCAGGGGCGCATTCTCACAGCTGAGAATCACCTGCAGCCCGGCAGCCAAGCCGATGCCCGTCCCCGACGAGCAACCGATGTGCGGGACGCACTGCAGGTTCCAGGCGCTGGCCATGTCGGCGATGCGCTTGAGCTCGGAGATGCCACCGACGCTTGCAGCATCTGGCTGGATGTACTCGAAGGGCAGCTGGCAGAACAGATCGATGTACTCGTAACGGGTGAGCAGCGACTCACCACCGGCCAGCGGGATGTCGACGCGATCGGCCAGCCAGCTGTGGAAGTTGACGTACTGGCTGAGGCTGCGCGACATGATCGGTTCCTCGAGCCAGCGGACGTCGAGCTGGTGGAGCTCCTTGGCCAGCACCAGCGCGCTCTTCCGGTCGTACGCCATGTTGGCGTCCACCATGAGATCGACGGCGGCTCCGACCGAGCTTCGCACCTGTTCGACGAGGGACACCGCCTCGTGGAGGTTGCCGTCGACACGCAGCTTGATGGCTGTGTATCCCTTGGTCACAGCCTCGCTGGCTTCGGCGACCGACCTCTCGAGGCCCTTCAGCGATGGCGCGTAGTAGGCGCGCACCGACTGCTTCGCAGTACCGAGCAGCCGGTGAACGGGCTGGCTGGTCATCTTGCCCATGAGGTCCCACAGGGCGATGTCGATGCCGCTCAGGGCATAGGTCTCGACGCCACGACGACCCCACATGTGGGTCGCGCGCATCATGTCGTGCCACAGGGCCGCGATGTCGCGCGGGTCACGGCCCAGGATCATCGGTCCTAGTTGGTCGTTGACCAAGGGTCCGACTGTGGAGAAGTACTCCGACGAGAAGCCGGCCTCGCCGATACCGACGAGCCCGTCGGTCGTCTCCACCTCGACGACGATTCCGCCCTTCGTCGACACCGACATGGCGCCCCAACGAAGGGGCTCGTCGAGAGGGAGGCCCACGGGGTAAGCCCTCACGCTGACGATTTTCATCTTTCGCTCACAGTCATATCGGCCTTCGGACGGGGCTGCTCATCGCAAGGTGGTTCAGCCATCGGCGGTTGGAATACCGTTCCTCAACTTGAGGGGATCTCCCACTGGGTCTGCTGCCGCAGCTGTGGGATGAGGTCGGCCCAGGTGTAGTTCTGATCGAAGTACTCGTCTGTCGAGTACGTGCCGTCCATGGTGTCCTTCAGGCTCTTGGGCCCGTCGAAACCGATCAGCTCCCACGCAATGCGATTCTTGTTCCCGCCGTAGACAGGATCCGCGTAGAAACCCTGCCGGACGTGCAGACAGATCGCGTCGAAGAAGCCGAGCCCGTCGTCGTTGGTGAACTGCGTAAAGGTGCTGGCCGGCTCAGTCGTCCCCAGTGTCACGGCACCAGGCTTGGGCTTGCCCGACAGCGACTCGAGGACGGTGTCCTGCTGGGACTCGTCGAGCTCGACGAAGCGCCTACCGAAGGAGTCCTCGGCGATCGTCTCCAGCTGAGCAATACCGTTCCGGTACGTGGTCTGCATGTCCGCGATGCGTGAACGCCACGCATGGGCGTACTTGCCGTCGATCTGCAGGAATCCGCTGCCATCGGCTGCAGCGAAGATGTAGTTGATGCCTGACAGGTAGCGGTCGATGAAGACCACGACACATGCCTCGCGAGCGCCAGGCTCGTGATCCGTCGGGATGATCCGGGCAGAGACTGCCTCCACCGTCTCCCATTCCTGCGCGCTGAAGAACAGCGGCTCAGTGGAATCCGGGTCGACCGGCTCGAGGAACGTCGGCCAATCTGCCTTGGAGCTCATCCTGCTGCCCTTTCGGTACGTCGGGTCTGGGTTGCGGGGGTGAGCCGCTGCTCGCGACCCGGGAGATAGTGCTCCGCGATGTACTCGCAGCTGCGCCAGGCATTGGCCATCATCGCCAATGTCGGATTGACGCCCAACGACGTCGGGAACGCAGATCCATCGACCACGAACAGGTTCGCGACGTCATGCGCCTGGCACCACTCGTTGAGCACCGACTTGGTCGGGTCGAAGCCCATGCGTGCGGTGCCGTGCTGGTGACACGTGTTCCCCGTGACCTCGTCGAGATAGACCGGGATGGTCTTGCGAGCGCCGGCGACATCGAGGATCTCGATGTTCTTGTCGACCTGCCACTTGCCCATCGCACGGTCGTTCTCATGCGCCTTGTGCGTGATGCGGGCCACCGGCAGCCCCATGTAGTCCTTGTAGTTGGGGTCCAGGTCGACCCGGTTGCTCTCCTGGGGCATGTCGTGAAGGATCAGCCCGATCTTCATGGCGTAGTTGAAGAACGTTCGGTCCGCGT
>JAVEDJ010000288.1 GCA_030841025.1 Actinomycetota bacterium | reverse complement strand
GAGGGCGGCGAGATCGTTGCGGAGGTGAACAACTTCCGCTTCAACGAGAGCCCGGTCGACCTGCTCGGCCGGCTGTCCGAGGTCGGCTTCACCGAGCGCACCATGGCGCGGGAGTTCGGCGACTACTTCACGCGGACGGCCGTGCCGACCTGGCGGGTCGGCGACTTCAACATGTCCTCGGTCAGCCAGGCGTCCTAGCGCGCCGATGCGGGCAGGGGCTCAGACGTCCTCGAGACGGAAGCCCACCTTCATGCCGACCTGGAAGTGCTCGACCTGACCGTCGACGATCTGGCCGCGCACCTGGGTGATCTCGAACCAGTCGAGGTGCCGCAGGGTGCCGGCCGCCCGGGCGATGCCGTTGCGGACCGCCTGGTCGATGCCTTGCTCGGACGTGCCCACGATCTCGGTGACGCGGTAAGTGCGGTTGGCCATGGTGACTCCTTCGGCAGATCCTGACCTAGTGTGGGGATTGTGACCCCAACCCGTGGCGGCACCGGCGACGGGCCGGGCCGGCCGGCCCGCTCGGGGCTGCTGCGCGGCCGCTTCTCCCGGCACACCGCGGAACCGGTCTATCAGATCACCGGAGCCCGGCGCGGCGTCCGCGACGACGTCAACAGCCGCACCCGGCGCTACCTCGTGTCGATGGGCGTGCGCACGGCCTGCTTCATCGGCGCGGTGGTGGCCGACGGGTGGCTGCGCTGGGTGCTCATTGTGGCCGCGCTGATCCTGCCGTACCTCTCGGTCGTGTTCGCCAACGGCGGCCGGGAGAAGATCGAAGAGGCGCCGCTGACGACGGACGTCGAGGACCTCCGACCGATTCGTCATCCCGACCGCTGATGTGACACCGTTTCGTGCAATACTCGCCGTCGAGCGTCGGGAGCTTGCTCCTGGGCGCCTAGACGCGATGCCGGGCGGCTCCCCCCGTGGCTGCCCGGCATCGCCCATGTCCGGGGCCCCGCCCGCTGCTGTCACACTCTCCTCGTGAGCGACGCCGAGGATGTCTCCCCGATCTGCTCGGCCAAGGGCTGTCGCGAGGTCGCGGCCTGGGTCTTGTCCTGGAACAACCCGAAGCTGCACACGCCCGATCGGCGCAAGACCTGGACGGCCTGCGCGGATCACCGGGTGTACCTGACGGAGTTCCTCGAGACCCGCGGCTTCCTGCGGGAGACCCTCTCCGTCCAGGAGTACGGCGGCCGGCCGGCGCCCTCGAGCGGCTGACCGCTGCCCAACGCGCGGGCCCGTCAGGTGCGGGCGATCTCGAACCACACCGTGGTGCCCCGGCTGCTGCGCTCGCTGCCCCAGGCGTCCGTGAGTGCCTCGACCAGGGCCAGCCCCCGGCCTCGCACCGCGGTGGGATCGTTGTCCTGCACGTGCAGCTCGGGCGAGATGCCGCCGTCGCTGACCAGGACGAGCAGCCGGTGGTCGTCCAGGTCCAGCTCGACCCGCGCCCCGGTCCGGGCGTGCAGCAGTGCGTTGGTGACGAGCTCGTTGAGGCCCAGCAGGGGCACGTCGAGGTCGTCCGGGCCGATCCCCCAGCGAGCTAGCGTCGCGGCGGCCCAGCCGCGCGCAGTCCCGGGCGCGGTGCTCTCGGCGGGCAGCGTCAGGGTCGCGGTCCGTCGCTGCCCGTCGTCCATGGTCAGCGCGACCACCGCGACGTCGTCGGTGCCGGCACCGAAGCGGTCCAGCACGAGGCTGCAGATCCGCCGGGCGTCGGCGATCTCGGCCGAGTTCACCAGGACCTCCTGCAGACGGTCGAGACCGGCACCGATGTCCTCCCCCGCAACTTCGACCAGACCGTCGGTGAACAGCAGCAGCACGTCCCCTCGCTCGAGCCTCACGGTGGTCAACGTCCGGTCGCCGCCCAGGCCGAGCGGCGGGGCGGGCACCACGTCGACGTACCGCGCCGTAGCCTGGTTGGTCGACGTGGTGTCGGCGCAGCCGCGCCGCAGCAGTGGCGGCAGGTGGCCGGCGGTCGCAAGTTGGAGCAGTCCAGACTCGTTGTCCAGCACCCCGACCAAGGCTGTGACGAAGACCTCCGGGCCCAGGCTCTCGACGAAGGCGTCGAGACCGCTGAGGACAGTGACGGGGTCGGGGTCCTGCAGGGCGAGCACGCGCAGCCCGGCGCGCACCTGTCCCATGACGGTCGCGGCCAGCACCCCGTGGCCGACGACGTCGCCGATGGCGATGACCGTGCGCCCGTCGGGCAGCGTGAACGCGTCGTAGAAGTCCCCGCCCGCGCTCGTGAAGGGGGCGCTCGGCTCGTAACGGGCGGCGATGCTGACTCCCGGCACGTGCGGCAGGTCGCCGGGCAACATGCTGCGCTGCAGGGTCTCGGCGTGACCCCGCTGCTCGTCGAACCGCGCGGCTCGCGCGAGGGCGTGCCCGATGAGCGTCCCCACGGTGCTGATGGCGGCCCGGTCGGCAGCGCTGAACGGGCGGGGCGCCTCCCACCCCAGGGACAACCCGCCGCGCACCGACCCCGTGTGCAGGGGTACGGCGGCCGCCGCGAGCAGCGGACCCGGACCGATCGGCTCGCCATCCAAGTCGGAGTAGGCCCGTAGCGCTTCCTCGTCGAGCCACAACGGCCGGCCGGTGCGGGTCACCTCCACCGAGGGCAGGAGTGTCGCCGCGGAGACCCGCGACCAGAGCGGCGGCAGCCGCTCGGAGCTCTCGTCGGCCGGGACGGCGCCGGCTCGGCGGGCCATCCGAAGTGCCGACCCCTCCGCGAGCGTGACCCGGGCATGATCGGCGCCGACGGCCTCCACCGAGTGCCGCAGCGCCTCCCGCGCCACGTCGTCCACGGTCAGCGCGGTGGCCAGCCGGCTGGCCAGCTCGGCCACGGCGGCGAGGGCGTCGGCCAGCTCGGTGGTCTCGGACATCAGGGTCAGGACGCCCACGATGGTGCCGTCGTCGGCGCGGGCCGCCGTGTAGGCCCGACGGAAGTGCACGAGCTCGGCCGGATGCTCGCGACCGTGACGTTGCACGGGCAGGCGGGTCTCGGGCTCGAAGAACGGCTCACCGGTCTTGAGGACCCGTTCGACGACGTCGCCGTGCCCGTCGTGCCACCAGTTCTCCGCGAACACCTCGGGCGCCGGGCGGCCGAAGGCGCTGGGGTGCTTGGCGCCGATCAGCGCCGCGTAGGCGTCGTTGTAGATCAGGAGCAGCTCGCCACCACAGGCGAGGGCCATCGGCTGTGCCGCCGACAGGAGGGTCCGGACGAGGCCGTCCAGCCCCGGGGGCCACCGGTCCCGGCGGCCCAACGGGGTGCTCGACCAGTCGAAAGTGTCCGCCAGCTCAGCGGCCCGGACGCTCTGGCTCGTGCGGTTCACGCGGCGCCTCCCGGGTTCCGCATCGTAGGGGAGATCCGGGACGGTCCGCTGCCATTTGGCCGGAATGTACGGCGTGCGCGCCGCCACCCCGAGCCGGGTGGCGGGGTCGATCGATCAGCCGCCGATGGCCGACATCGGCCTGGTCGGCTGCAGGAAGCCCTCGTCGTCGATGCCATGGCCGGCGCGCTTGGCCAGCAGGGTGGCCTTGAGCATGTCGGCGATGCGCGCGTCGTCGCAGCCGGAGCGGAGCGCCGCCCGCAGGTCGGTCTCCTCGCGCGCGAACAGGCAGTTGCGGATCTGGCCGTCGGCGGTGAGCCGCACCCGGTCGCACGCCCCGCAGAACGGACGGCTGACCGAGCCGATGACCCCGACCCGGCCGGGACCGCCGTCGACGTACCACTCCTCGGCGGGAGCGCTCCCCCTGGCTTCGGCACCCAGCGGCGTGAGCGTGAAGGCCTCAGCCAGCCGCTCGAGGATCTCGTCGGCGGTCACCATGTTGGTGCGCTGCCAGCCGTGCTGGGCGTCGAGGGGCATCTGCTCGATGAACCGCAGCTGGTAACCGTGGTCCACGCACCACCGCAGCAACGGCACTGCCTCGTCGTCGTTGAGACCGCGCATCAGCACGGCGTTCACCTTCACCGGCGTCAGCCCGGCCGAGGCGGCTGCCTCGAGACCGGCGAGGACGTCCTCGAGCCGGTCCCGCCGGGCCAGTGTCTTGAACTTCTCGGGGTCGATCGTGTCCAGCGAGACGTTGACCCGGTCGAGGCCGGCTTCGCGCAGCGCCGCCGCGGTGCGAGCCAGCCCGATCCCGTTGGTGGTGAGCGAGAGGTGGGGGCGCGGCGTGAGCTGCGCCGTACGGCGCACGATGTCGACCAACCCGCGACGCAGCAGCGGCTCACCGCCGGTGAAACGGACCTCGTCGACACCGAGGTCGACGGCGACGCGGACGACCCGCACGACCTCGTCGTCGGTGAGCTGTTCGTCACTCGGCAGCCATTCGAGACCCTCGGGCGGCATGCAGTAGGCGCAGCGCAGGTTGCACCGGTCGGTCAACGAGACCCGCAGGTCGGTGGCCACACGCCCGAATGTGTCGATGAGCACATCCCCACCCTACGGTGCGGCTCTGACCAGCGGTTACGGTCGGTAAATGTGTATCGCTTCCTACTCACCCGACGGTGGCTCGGCCTGCTGGCAGTGGCCATCCTCGCCGCCGTGGCGTGCGTCGGCCTGGGTGACTGGCAGCTGCACCGGCTCGGGCACCGGCACGAGCGCAACCACCTGATCCGCACCAACCTGGACGCCCCAGCGCAGGGGGCGGGGCAGGCCCTGCAGGTCGGGCGGGAGCCGGCTGCCGATCGGCAGTTCTCCCCCGTCCGGGCCACCGGACGCTGGGACGTGCGGCGCCAGCTGCTCGTGCGGCTGCGGCCCTTCGAGGGACAGGTCGGCTACTACGTGCTCACGCCGCTGGTCACCAGCAGCGGTCCCGCCGTCCTGGTCAACCGCGGTTGGGTGCCGTCGGGCGAGCGCGGGCAGGCGGCGCCCGCCGTACCGCCGCCCGTGGGCACCGTCACGGTCACCGGCCGGCTGCGCCCGAGCGAGCCAGCCGCGCACGGCGACCCGCCACCCACGGGCCAGGTGACCCGGATCAACGTTCCCGCCATCGCCCGGACGCTGCCGTACGACGTCTACGGCGGCTTCCTCGAGCTGACCCGTCAGGAGCCCCCGCAGGGCCGGACACCGCTGCTCATCCCGCCGCCGGAGCCCAGCGAGGGCCCCCACCTGCTGTACGCCTCGCAGTGGTTCCTTTTCGCGGGCCTGGCGCTGGGCGGCTACGTCGTGCTGGCCCGGCGCGAGGCAGCCGACCGCCGGACCGGACGAGCCGCCGAGCCAAGAACGGTCGCCGCACTGTAGGAAGGACGTCATGGCCCAACGCATCGAGGACTACGCCCTGATCAGCGACCGGCTGTCGGCCGCCCTCGTGGGTCGGGACGGATCCATCGACTGGCTGTGCTTCCCTCGCTTCGACTCCGATGCCTGCTTCGCGGCGCTGCTCGGCACGAAGGAGAACGGCCACTGGCGGATCGCGCCGCGGGGCGGGAAGCAGTGTTCGATCCGCGACTACGTCGGCGACACCCTGGTCCTGGAGTCCCGCTGGGACAGCGTGGAGGGTTCGGTGCGCGTCACCGACTTCATGCCCGAGCGGGGTGAGGCGCCTGACGTCGTACGTATCGTCGAGGGTCTGTCCGGACGCGTCCGGATGCGCAGCGAGCTGCGGTTGCGCTTCGGCTATGGCGACGTCGTGCCGTGGGTCCGTCACCTGGACGGGATGCTGGCTGCTGTCGCCGGTCCAGACGCGCTGTGGCTGGCCTCCGACGTCCCGCACCACGGCCGTGACTTCGCGTCGTACGCGGACTTCGTGGTGGAGCCCGGGCAGAAGGTGCAGTTCGTACTGACCTGGCACCCGTCACACCAGCACCGGCCGTCGTCGGTGGATCCGCAGGTGGCGCTCGACGAGACGCGCCGGTTCTGGGAGGACTGGGCGCGCAGCTGCACGTACGACGGGCCGTATCGCGCCGCCGTCGTACGGTCGCTGGTGACGTTGAAGGCGTTGACCTACGAGCCGACGGGCGGCATCGTCGCGGCTCCGACCACCTCGTTGCCGGAGTCCTTCGGTGGCGAGCGCAACTGGGACTACCGCTACTGCTGGCTGCGCGACGCCGCATTCACCTTGCAGGCACTGGTGAAGACCGGCTTCATGGATGAGGCGCGTGCCTGGCGCGAGTGGTTGTTGCGTGCCATCGCGGGCACTCCGGAGCGACTGCAGATCCTGTACGGCGTCGCGGGCGAGCGCCGGGTGGCGGAGACCGAGATCCCGTGGTTGTCGGGTTACGAGAACTCGCGCCCGGTGCGCATCGGGAACGGTGCCGTCGACCAGCTGCAGCTCGACGTCTACGGCGAGGTCATGGACACGTTGTGGCTGGCGCGCAACTACGAGCTCGACCCCAACGAGGACGCGTGGCGCATGCAGCGCGGTCTCATGAAGTACCTCGCGAAGTCGTGGCGTGAACCGGACGAGGGACTGTGGGAGGTGCGCGGCGGGCGTCAGCACTTCGTGCACTCGAAGGTGCTGGCGTGGGTGGCGGCCGACCGCGCCGTCAGGACCCTGGAGGAGTTTCCCGAGCTGGGCGGTCCCATCGACGACTACCGCGCCATGCGGGACGAGATCTTCCACGACGTGTGCGAGCACGGCTACGACAAGGAACGCAACACGTTCACCCAGTACTACGGTTCCACGTCCCTCGACGCGTCGCTGTTGTTGATCCCGCAGGTCGGCTTCCTGCCGCCGGACGACGAGCGGGTGCGCGGCACCTTGCGGGCAGTCCAGCGCGAGCTGGCCGTCGACGGGTTCCTGCGCCGCTACAACACCGAGGAGGACGTGGACGGCCTGCGTGGTGACGAGGGCGCGTTCCTGGCCTGCAGCTTCTGGCTGGTGGACGCGCTGGTGCTCGACGGACAGGTCCAGGCTGGCCGCGAGCTGTTCGAGCGCCTGCTGCAGCTGCGCAACGACGTGGGGCTGCTGGCCGAGGAGTACGACGTCAAGC
>JAVEDJ010000232.1 GCA_030841025.1 Actinomycetota bacterium | reverse complement strand
GCTGATCGGGCCAACGGCTTTGAGGTGCGAGGGCGGACCGACGGGAGGTACCGGCGCGGCGGACGCGCCCCCCACGGCGACGAGCGTGCTGGCGGTGGCGGCTGCCAGAGCAGCCACCAGAGCCGTTACTCGACGTCCTCGTCGACCCCGGTGGTTCCAGGTCGGTCGATTCATGATGAACCTTCTCTTTGGGGGTGCGGGTGCGCACCGGTGTGTCGTGCTGTGACGGTGCAGGCGCCGGCGGGCTCACTCCCGGGTCGACCTGCGCCGCCAGCATCAGGCCGGGCCCGGCCGGCGACCAGCCCCGCGCAGGGCGTCGGCACCGCCCAAACTTGGGTCCCCCCCAAACGGGTGGTGTCCAGGGACCTGTGACCAGGGAGCCGTCACCGAGGGAAATCCGAAAGGTCCGCCCAGCACCCTCTGGTTACGAGGTGGGCGAAAGGTGGACCAATGCAGACCCAAGGTGGCCAAGGGACCCGGCATCCGGACGACACGGGGCAGGGCGGCACGGTGAGCAAGCTGCCGTCGCGACCGAGCACTATCCGGGTACTGGTCGTGGACGACCATCAGACGGTGGCCGATCTGCTGGCCGTCGCGCTGCGGTACGAGACGGACATCGAGTGCGTCGGGCGGGCGGCCACGGCCACCGAGGGCATCGCGCTGGTCGAGCACTACGAGCCCGACGTCGTGCTGATGGACCTCAGCCTCCCCGACATGGACGGCCTCCAGGCAACCGCCATCATCACCGCCGCGCACCCGGCCATGCGGGTCATCCTGCTCACGGCGGCCACCGACCCGCGTCTGGTTGCGCAGGCGGCCGGCGCGGGGGCGTGTGCATTCGTGCCCAAGAGCGCCGGCCTCGAGGTGCTGCTCGACGCGATCCGCGGCGCGCGGCACGGTGCCATGGTCGTCGATCCCACGGTGCTCACAGCCCTGGCCGAGCTGGCCACGCGGCCGGCCCGCCGGGACCAACAGCGCCAGGTCGGTTCCCTCACGGGGAGAGAGCAGGACGTTCTCGGACTGCTGGGGACCGGCCTGGATGTACGACGGGTCGCGCAGCGGCTCGGGATCAGCCAGAACACGTGCCGCGGCCACGTCAAGAGCGTGCTGGCCAAGCTCGGCTGCCACTCCCAGCTGGAGGCGGTCGTGGTCGCCACCCGGCTGGGCTTGCTCGACCTCCCGATCGAGCAGGTGGCGTTCCCGCCGCAGCGCGCGCGGGTGGTCGAGTCCCCGGCGAGCTTCCCCCGCGCCGCGGTCGGCTGGGGCAGTGACGCGTGAGCGGTCCGCGCTCCGCCGTCTGGCGGGCACTGCTGGCGCACGTCGTGGCCAGTGTCGTCGTACTCGCCCTCGCCGGTGCCGGCGCAGCCGTGCTGTCGGAGCGGGTGGTGGCCGAGCAGGTCACCCAGCAGTCGAAGGCCGAGACCCACGCGATCGCCCGCGACGTGGTCGGCCCGTTGGTCGGCGAAGAGCTCCGGGCCGGCGACCCCGCAGCGGTGGCGCGGCTGGATCAGGCGGTCCGGTCTCGCATGAAGGGCAGCTCCCTGCTGCGGGTGAAGGTCTGGGACCAGCGCGGGCGCGTGCTCTACAGCGACGAGACCCAGCTGATCGGCAAGGTCTTCCCCCTGGACGCCGAGGACGTCGAGGTCTTGCGGTCGGCCGGCGGCGAGAGCTCGGTGTCGGACGTGTCGAAGCCGGAGAACTACTACGAGGCGAGCCTGGGCACCGTGATCGAGGCCTACGTCGGGATGCGCGACCGCGACGGCGCCCCGATGCTGGTCGAGGTGTACACCTCGGCGACGGGGCTGAAGGCGAGCGAGAAGGCCCTCAGTCATCGCGTCACCGCGGTGGCGCTGGCCGCGCTCGCGTTCCTCGCGCTGCTGCTCGTCCCGCTCTCGCTGCGCCTGGCACGGCGGGTCGAGCGTTACGAGCGCGAGCGGCTGGCGATGGTGCGGCTCGCGGTCGAGGCGTCGGCCGACGAGCGCAGGCGGCTGGCCCGTGAGCTGCACGACGGGATCATCCAGGCGCTGACCGGCACCCGGTACGCGCTGGCATCGGTCGAGAAGCAGCTCGGTGACCGTGGGCTGGGTGAGCTGGGTGGCACCGTGCACATCACCACGGACGTCCTGTTCCGTGAGATCGAGGCGCTGCGCACACTCACCACGACGCTGTTCTCGTCCAACCCCGGCCAGACCGACATCCGCGAGGTGCTGACCGGCCTGGCACGCTCGGTGGAAGAGCGAGGTGGCCTGAACGTGCGGCTCGCCGTCGCCGACCTGCCGCCACTGCCGATCGCCGTGACCGAGGCACTGACGCAGGTCGCCCGGGAGGCGCTGCGCAACGTGGACGTGCACGCGCATGCCCAGACAGCCACGGTCACGGTGTCCGTGGATGGGACGGACGTGCTGCTGTCGGTCGCCGACGACGGTCTGGGTTTCGACCCGACGGACTCGCAGATCAGCAAGCCGGGCCACCTCGGGCTGCGCCTGCTCGAGGCGGCGGCTGACCGGGTAGGCGGCCAGCTCGAGATCCGACCCTGCCTCCCACACGGGACGCAGGTGTGCCTGCGCGTGCCGCTCGGCGGTGCGCGGCCGGGCGCCCAGCGGTCGTCGGGCGAGTGGCTGGACCTGGAGACCGTCGGTGCCGGTGTGGGGTCCCAGGAGCCGCGCGCATCCCGGAGGTCGCACCGCCGGTAGCCTGGCCGGTGATGAACCTCGCCTCGATCCCCAGCCCCGCCCACGGCGTCTGGCACCTCGGTCCCGTGCCGGTCCGGGCCTACGCCATCTGCATCATCGTCGGCGTCATCGTCGCGGTGTGGCTGGGCGAGCGGCGCTGGGTGGCGCGCGGGGGCCGGCCCGGCGACGTCACCGAGATCGCCACGTGGATGGTGCCCATGGGCATCCTGGGCGGTCGCATCTACCACGTGCTCACGACGCCGCAGCCGTACTTCGGCGAGGGCGGCCACCCGATCAGGGCGCTGTACGTCTGGGAGGGCGGCCTCGGCATCTGGGGCGCGGTCGCCCTCGGGGGCGTCGGCGCGTGGATCGGCTGCCGGCAGCGCGGCATCCCCCTGCCACCCTTCGCCGACGCGATAGCCCCGGGCATAGCCATCGCCCAGGCCATCGGCCGCTTCGGCAACTACTTCAACCAAGAGCTCTACGGCCGTCCGACCGACCTGCCGTGGGCCCTGCAGATCGATCCCTCGCACCGGCCCAACGGCCTCGAGGACCGGCCGACCTATCACCCGACGTTCCTGTACGAGGCCGTCTGGGACGTCGCCGTGGCCGGGCTGGTCATCTGGGCCGACAAGCGGTTCAAGCTCGGGCACGGCAGGGCCTTCGCGCTGTACGTCGCCGCCTACACGGTCGGCCGGTTCTGGATCGAAGG
>JAVEDJ010000139.1 GCA_030841025.1 Actinomycetota bacterium | reverse complement strand
GAGGTGGGCCGGGCACACGCACGCTGACGGCGACCGCCTGGCGTAGCACGTGGTTCAGGGCGACCGCTCCGGAACCTTCCACCGGTTGGTCGTTCTCGAGGACGATCGCGGAGATGTACTCCCCAGGAGGTGTCCCGGGAGGGACCGACAGGGTGAAGGAGCGCTCGACTGCCTCGCCGGCCGGCAGCTGCAGGACCGACGGGCGGTAGTCCAGCCAGCGGGTCGTCCCCGCGGAGGCCTCCCCGCGAAGGCGGGCCGCGAAGCCACCGTTGATGATCGTGTAGGCGTCTGCCGCATAGGTGCGCGCAGCGATGCCCGACGTGCCCTGGTTGCCCAGTTCGATGCGCAGCGTCCGCGTCGCACCGGCGGCGAGGGTGACGTCGAAGAACTGACCTGGCTGTGCCACCGGTTTCGCGCTGAGCTTGACCGGGCTCTCGGTAGCGTGCGCGGCGCCAGGCGCGAGGGCTACCGCCAGGCCGATGAGGGCGGCCAGCACGGCGGCGGCGGTCGATCGGGACATGTCGGGGACGCTTCCTGTTTGTGATGCTCAGGTCCGGGTCTGCGCGCAAGTGGCGGTGGACCGCCGGACGATGCGGGCGGCCGCTGGCGGCGACCGATGTCCGGTCGCCGCCACCGGCTCAGAGGAGGAACGCGCCGAAGGGTCAGGGCGCCGCGGAGATCGTCGTCGTCAGGGTGCCGGTGTAGGTACCGGCCCGGCTCTGCGCCGGGATAGCCAGACTCACGCCGAGTTCCTGGGCGTAGGTGCCCTGGCCGAACGAGGCATTGGCCTGGACGACCTTCCTGGCCGTGTCAAGCGTGCCCACAGGATTCTCGGTGGGCACCTTGGGCCCGTTGGTGGCGTCGACGGCCTGGCCAGCTGTCGCCGTCGGCGTAGCGGCCGAGGTCAGCGAGAAGCCCGCTGCCGCAATCGCCGTGCCCCCGTTTGTGCCGCTGTAGGCGAACGCGGAGGACAAGATGGTGACATTCCAGCCGGCGCCTGATCCGGTGCTGTCGTCGGCGTTGAGCGTCATGTTGCCGGTCTGGTCCTGGGCGCTGTGTGAGTAGCTCACCGCGGGCATAGCCAGGTTGGCGACACTTGCGGTCCTCGCGCCGGGTGTGACGCTCGTGCTCACCGTGTCGGCAGCGTTGGCCGCCGGGACGGCTCCAACTGCGAATGCCGCCGCGGTGAGCATGGCGACTGCCCCGAGGCGCTTGCGGGTGCTAGACAAAGACTTTCCCTTCTTGTGAGACCCGGTCGGACGTGCCGCGGGCTTCGTAGCGTTGGTGGCCCCCGTGAACGGGGGCCACCTGTTGGTGACACGGAGACTCTCGACCCTTAGGGCCGACCCACTTGAGCCGCGATGCCCCGGTTGGTCCCCGGTTGTCACATGTACAACGGCTTAGTGCACACGTGATGTAGCCCTAATGGACCACTTCGGTGCCCGCTTCCGGGCCGGCACCGCGAGGCGCGGGGCTGGTCAACCCTCACGCCTTCTGTTTGAACAGGAGGGGCGGCGCCACGCCATGTGATCAGGCCGAGGTTGTCGAGAAGCGGTTAAGCCAAGCGCCCCAGCGAGCCATGGCCGCCAAGGAAGCTTGCACGCGCCGCACCATTGGGCCGGCCGCCCGTCCCCTAGCCCGCGAGGGCTGGTTCGTCCTGGGAGTCACCGCAAGTTCAGCGTGGGGGGGTAACCAGCCGGGCGTCGCGGCGCAGTGGTTCACCGTGCCCACTCCCGCCCAGAGGTCTGGAAGCGTTACTGGGTCGCGGCGACGATCTCAGCCCTTACCTCCCGATAGGGTTGAGGACGGCGATGGGGCGGGCGGGCACGGTGACTAGGGCACCGTCACGAGTCGCCCGACATCCCCGGGCCGCAAGGCCGCTCCATCCCGCTGGCTTCCCGCCCGGTGCCGTTCGACGTGTCCGTCGGGCGCACGCCCGGCGACACCGGGCTGCCGGTGCCGCCTCGACCGAAACGGCTCCATGTCCCTGTCTGCCCTGACCTCCGCCCGCCTGTCTCGTCCCGTCTGGCTCACGCCGCGCGTCGCGCGCACCGAGGTCCTGGCCGGTCTCGTCGTCGCGCTGGCGCTGATCCCGGAGGCCATCTCGTTCTCGATCCTGGCCGGCGTCGACCCGCGGGTCGGGCTGTTCGCGTCGTTCACGATGGCCGTGACCATCGCGTTCACCGGCGGCCGGCCTGCCATGATCTCCGCCGCGACGGGCGCCATCGCGCTGGTCGTCGCGCCGCTGGCCAAGGAGCACGGCCTGGACTACCTGATCGCCGCGGTGATCCTCGGCGGGCTCCTCCAGGTGGCGCTCGCGGCGCTCGGTGTCGCGAAGCTCATGCGCTTCGTGCCGCGCAGCGTCATGGTCGGGTTCGTCAACGCGCTGGCGATCCTGATCTTCCTCGCGCAGATGCCGCACCTGGTGCACGTGCCCTGGCTCGTCTACCCGCTGGTCGGCCTGGCGCTGGCCATCATCATCGCCCTGCCCAAGGTCGTGAAGGCAGTCCCGGCACCACTGGTCGCCATCGTCGTGCTCACCACCCTCACGACAGGGGCCGCTATCGCGGTCCCGACCGTGGGGGATGAGGGCAGGCTGCCCGACTCGTTGCCCACGTTCGGGCTGCCGGACGTGCCGTACGACCTGGCGACGCTGCAGTTGCTGGCGCCGTACGCGCTGGCCATCGCGTTGGTCGGGCTGATGGAGTCGCTGATGACCGCAAAGCTGGTCGACGACATCACCGACACCCCCTCCTCCAAGACCCGCGAGTCCTGGGGGCAGGGCGTGGCCAACGTGGTCACCGGATTCTTCGGCGGCATGGGCGGCTGCGCCATGATCGGCCAGACCATGATCAACGTGAAGACCTCCGGTGCCCGCACCCGCCTGTCCACGTTCCTCGCCGGGGCCTTCCTGCTGGTTCTCGTGGTCGTTCTGGGCCCGCTGGTCGCCACCATCCCGATGGCCGCGTTGGTGGCGGTCATGATCGTGGTCGCCGGGCTCACCTTCGACTGGCACTCCATCGCACCGGCCACGCTGCGCCGGATGCCCAAGAGCGAGACCTCCGTCATGGTCGTCACCGTCGCCGTGGTGGTCACCACCCATAACCTGGCCTACGGCGTCATCGCCGGAACGCTGACCGCGATGGTGCTCTTCGCCCGCCGGGTCGCGCACCTGGTCGAGGTCACCTCGGTCACCGACCCGGACGGCACCGAGGTCATCTACTCGGTGCACGGCGCTCTGTTCTTCGCCTCCTCCAACGACCTGGTCACCCAGTTCGACTACGCCCATGACCCTGACCAGGTCGTCATCGACCTGTCCAACTCCCACATCTGGGACGCGTCCTCGGTCGCCGCACTCGACGCGGTCACCCACAAGTACGCCAGCCGGGACAAGACCGTGCGCATCCTCGGGCTCAACGAGGCCAGCGGCCACATGCACGGCCGCCTGTCCGGCCAGCTCTCGGGACACTGACGGGCCGGGGAGCCACCCGCGGCTGCTGCAGATCGGTGACGTCGCCGAACAGACCGGGCCTGAGTCTGCGGTCCATCCGGCACTCCGAGGAGGTCGGGCTGCTCCCAGGCCACCGAGCGCAGACTGCGCAGGGGGTGTCAGCGGGCGGCTGCATGAATGTCTAGGCCTTCTGCGGAGGGCCTTGCGACGGCGCCCGTTCGCACCGTTCGGCTAGGCGTCTGCGGCCGGTGTCCGGCTCAGCCAGAGCCGGTACGCCTCGTCGAGTCCATGCGTGACCCGCGGGGCGACGGTGGGTCCGCTTGCTCGCGCGGGCTCGAGGCGGCGACCAACGCCACGGGCGGCCAGCATCGCGGCGCCGGTTGCGGAGGCGCTCCGGACGTCGACGCGCTGCACGGGTATGCCGAGGGTGTCGGCGAGGAGTTGCTGCACGCCGCGTTCGCGGCCGCCGCCTCCGGTGAGCCGGATGGCGTCCGTCGTGGACGTGGCCGCGTCGGGAAGGAGCTCGATGGCGCGGCGAACTGTGAAGGTCATCGCCTCGAGCGCGGCCCGGGCGAGGTCCTCGCGTGTGGTCCCCTGGTCCAGTCCTACCCAGGCGCCGCGGCTGCCCGGCTGCGCGAGGCCGCCACGTTCCCCTGTGAGGAATGGCAGGAACGAGACCGTCGGCCGGACGGGCACGGGTCCATCGAGGATCGCTCGCAGGTCCGACCATTCAAGGCCGAGCAGGCGGCGAGCCCATTCGACGGCCAGCCCGGCGTTCTGCACCGCGGCCATCGCGTACCAACCTCCGTCCGCGTCGCCGTACAGGTGAGTCACTGGGTTCTCCACGGGCCGGGCATGTGCACCAGGCAAGAGCACCTGTGCGCCGGTCCCGAGGTTCACTTGCAGCGAGGCGTCTCCGCCGGCAGCGAGCAGGGCAGCGGGTGTGTCGCCGGCACCCGTCACGACGGGGACGTCATCGGGTCCGCCGGCGATGAGCTTGGCCAGCCAGGACGTGGTTCCCATGACGGTGTCCGATGCAACGACCTCGGGCAGGAGTCGGTCGGGGATGCCGGTCCGGCGCGCGACCTGGCGGGCCCAGTTGTCTTCCGGGACGTCCCAGAGCAGCGTGCCCGAGGCGTCGCTGCGGTCGGTTACGGCGGCGCCGGTGAGCCGTACACGTAGTACGTCCTTGGGTAGGAGCGCTGTCTCCGCGGCGTCCGTGATCGCCGGTTCATGGGTGGCGAGCCAGCCGAGCAGGGGC
>JAVEDJ010000123.1 GCA_030841025.1 Actinomycetota bacterium | reverse complement strand
TGCGCTCGGCCTGCTTGCGGTAGGCCAGCACCGCGTCGCGCGGTGTCGCGCCGCCGCCGGTCCAGGTCGTGGGCGCATCGCTGGGCCAGGCACCGCTGGCCAACAGGTCGACCAGCGGGTGCTCGGGTGCCAGCACCATGAAGGTCGCGCCGAACAACGTGTCGGGTCGGGTCGTGAAGACCTCGATCGGGCCTGCCTCACTGGGGAACTGCACGCGCGCGCCTTCGGAGCGCCCGATCCAGTTGCGCTGCATCAGCTTGATCGGCTCCGGCCAGTCCAGCGTCTCCAGGTCGGACAGCAGCCGGTCGCTGTAGGCGGTGATGCGCATGTTCCACTGCCGCAGGTTGCGCTTGAACACGGGGAAGTTGCCGCGGTCGCTGCGGCCGTCGGCCGTGACCTCCTCGTTGGCCAGCACGGTGCCGAGGCCAGGGCACCAGTTCACCGGCGACTCGGTCAGGTAGGCCAATCGGTACTGGTCCACCACCCGCCGGCGCGCCGCGTCGTCCAGATCGCTCCACCGCACCCCCTCGGCAGGCGTGCGCTCCCCGGACTCGAAGGCGGCCACCAGCTCGTCGACGTGACGGGCCCGGCCCGCGTCCTCGTCGTACCAGGCGTTGTAGATCTGCAGGAAGATCCACTGCGTCCATTTGTAGAAGCCGACGTCGGTCGTCGCGACGCTGCGACGCTGGTCGTGTGCCAGCCCCAGCCGCCGCAGCTGACGGCGCATGTTGAGGATGTTGGCCTCGGTGGTGACCCGCGGGTGCTGCCCGGTCTGCACGGCGTACTGCTCGGCGGGCAGGCCGAACGCGTCGTAGCCCAGCGCATGCAGCACGTTGTAGCCGGTCATCCGCTTGTAGCGGCCGTAGACGTCGGTCGCGATGTAGCCCAAGGGGTGCCCGACGTGCAGCCCGATCCCGGAGGGATACGGGAACATGTCCAGCACGTACTTCTTCGGCCGGTCCGCGACCCTGTCGGGGTCGCCCAGCGGCCCGGAGGGGTTCGGCGCCTCGAAGGTGTGGTCCTGCTCCCAGCGGTCCTGCCAGCGAGACTCGATGTCGGCGGCCAGGCGCGCGGAGTAGCGGTACGGCGTGGCCGGGTCGGTGGCCGCCGCGCGGTCGCCGTTCGTGTCGGGTCGGGCGGTGTCGGTCATCTCAGTCGACTGCTTTCTCGCGCCTGGCAGGGTCGCTTCCAGGCCTGATTGTGTCCGGACATGAAAAAGCCCCTCGCTCAGGAGGGGTCGCCGCGCTGACGGTGGTGCCGAGGGTCAGCGCGGCCCGATAAGGAGCAGCCCGGTTCGCACCCACTCACCGTACCGGACGCACGCGGTGGCCGGAATGCCGGCCAGCGGCAGTCGCTGTCAGTCGGCCGAGGCCGGCCGCGGCGCCGCGGGCGAGCTCTCGCGGCGCAGCGAGCGGCGCAGGTGCAGCTCACGGTCGGCCTTGTCGAGCAGCGTCTCGAGGGTGCCGGAGTCCCACGGCGCGAGCATCGCTCCCCCGGCACTGACCTGGACCTGCCACACATCCTGCTCCACCGGACCATGCAGCACGACGATGTCGCGGACTCGCCGCTCCAGCTCCAGCGGCGCCATGCCCGGCCCCGGGCCGACGACACAGAACTCGTCACCACCCCAGCGCGCGACGACGTCGGTCGCCCGCGTCACCTCGCGCATCGCCTCCCCGACCGCGACGATCACGTCGTCGCCGGCGACGCGGCCGGCATGGTCGTTGACCTTCTTGAGCTGGGCGATGTCGATGAAGAGACAGTGCACCGCATCGCCCTGGCGACGAGCGTGCTCGACGATCTGCGCGCCCACCATGGCGAGCCCCCGACGGTTCGCCAGCCCGGTCAGGTGGTCCCGGACCGCAGCTGCCTCGGCCGCGTCGTGGGCTTCGGCGAGGTGGCGCGCCGCCGTACGACGCACGTGGTTGATCACCATTGCCAGGGCCGAGGCCACCGCCAGGCCGATCGCGTAGTGCACCCAGATCCGCGACGCCCCGACGACGAGAGCCGCCACCGTCCAACCACCCCAGATGAGGTAGAGCGTGCCCACGAGCCAACGCAACGAGAGCAGCGCGACGCCGGAGGCGGCGGCCGCCAGGAGCAGCGTGGACGACTGCTGGGACTGGTCCCCGAGCACCATGACCACGACGGACTGCACCGTGGTCGCGACGATCGCGGCGGCCGTGAGCGGGTGAGCCCAGTGAGGGGGGATCTCGCGGTAGCGGGCGAGCAGGGCGACGGCCCCGAGCAGTACGGCGAGAACCGCCGCTGTGCTGCCAGCCACCAGCCGGTCCGAGCCGTCCAGCGTGAAGACGTCCTCGACCGAGAACGCGACCACGACGACGGCCAGAACGGCGCAAACCATCGGCAACGCAGCAGCGACGGCGGCGTCGTAGGACTCCTCGAAGCTGCGCGGCGCAACGGTCCTGTCGACACTGCCTCGGCGCACGGTGCCACGGTAGGACAGGAAATGATCAGGCGGGCGAAGTCCGGCCAACTCACTCCGAATGGAGCAGAGGGAGTGACGGGAGCCAGTCAGCTCGGCGCTGCTCCCCATCCCCGGCATGACCGAACTGCTGGTGCCTCTCGGCCTTGGCGGTGTACATCGCCCGGTCCGCGGTCCGCAGCAGTGTGTCGACGTCGCACGCCAGTCCGTCGACCGGCGCGACGCCGATGCTGATCGTGACGCGCAAGGTCATCCCGTCGATCACGATGGGCTCGCAGATGGACCGGCGCACCCGCTCGACCAGGCCTTGCACCTCCAGGATGTGCATGTCCTCGAGGACCACGACGAACTCGTCGCCGCCGAGCCGGGCCACCATGTCACCGTTGCGCACCTGCTCCGCCAGCCGCGCCGCCGCGATGACAAGGACCTGGTCACCGGTGTCGTGACCATAGGTGTCGTTGATCTCCTTGAAGCTGTCGAGGTCGCAGAACAGCACCGCGCCGTGCCGGCTTCCGTGGCTCCTCGCCGCCCGGTCGATGGCCACCGTGAGCCGCTCACGCAGCGCGGGGCGGTTCGCGAGGCCGGTCAGCGGATCGTGCGTCGCACGTCGCAGCAGCTCGGTCTCGGCGGTCTTGCGGGCGCTGATGTCGGCCACCTGACTGATGGCGTAGAGCGCTTCGCCTGACTCGAGCCGCACCGCAGACGTCACGATGCCGACCCAGATGTAGCTGCCGTCGGCGCGCACGTAGCGCTTCTCGCTGCGGTGCACGCTCTGCTCGCTCGCCGCGGCACGGATGAGCGCCCGCATGTCGGGGGCGACGTCGTCGGGGTGGGTGATGTCGCTGAAAGTCAAGGTGGTCAGTTGTTCAGCGGTGTAGCCCGTGATGGCGCACATGGCCTCGTTGACGCGCATGAACCGGCCGGCGTCCGAAGGGTGCAGGCTGATCATCGACATGCCGACGCCCGCACCGTCGAAGGCCAGCCGGAAGGACTCCTCGCTGGCGCGCAGCCGTTGCTGCTCGCGCACGAGCAACGTCTGCTCAGCGTGCAGCCGCTCGGTCAGCCGGGCGTTGTCGATGGCGATGCCCGCCTGCACGGCGAACATCTCGAGCAGCTCCCGCTGCAGGGCGTTGGGGCGCCGGCGGTCGTGCGGCAGGTCGACCGACAACATGCCGACGAGCTCGCCGGAGGGTGCGGTCAGCGGCGCGAACAGCGCGTCCAGCGGGTGCCAGGCATCGGCTGATCCGTCCACCAGGGGGCCCACGTCGGCCGGGGGGATCCAGCCGGTCATCTCCTCGAACGGCAGCTTGTCGTGGGGGACGAACCGCAGCCGCCCCCAGTGCTCGGCGACGGCGAACTCAGTGTCGAAAGCGTCTGCAGGCTCTCGCTTGCCCAGCAGCTGGGCGCGGGCCTCCGGCGGACCGGACACGGCGACCGTCTCGAAGATCCCGTCCTCGTCGAGGTAGTTGACGACGGCTACCTCGAAGCCGAGCTCCTCCACGACGCCGTCGACGACGGCCTGCAGCGTCGCGTCGAGGTCCCGGCTGCCGTTGAGCCGGCCGATCAGGTCATAGAGGCGGCGCAGCGCGGTCATGTGCACGGCAAGCTCTCCCGCGGCGACCGCTCCCCCGAACGTGTTCATCACGCTCCTTATCGGCGCCTGGCCCGACCGGCCTTGAGGATTCTTTACCTTGTGTTTCCCGGAACCTGACCTGAATTACCGCCGACATCTCGGCACGAGAAAGGCGGCCAGACGGCGTGTGAGCATCACACCACGGCGCTGAACTGCAGTTCAAGCGTCGGCCTCCCCACTTCCCGCTGACAGCCGGGTGCTACAGGCAGGTGACGGCCTGCCGACGATATGTAGCATGCCTGCGACCCACCGCCGGGCACCGACGAGGAGCCGGTGGCGCCACCGCTCCCCCGAGCTCGGCCGGGTACCCGTTTCCGTGCTCGACGCCGCTGGCGGGTTCCGCTGAGCGGGCGACTCGTTTCCGTACAACTGGCCGACCGGGGGAACGATGGAAAAACATTCCACATAACCCTTGCGGCAAGACCCTCGTTGTGTAGAACATAAAGGTATGCCCGGACCGTCACGCCGCGCACTTCAAGGGAGAGCTTCCCCATGACCACCGACGCCCGTACTGGCAGCGCCCCTGCGCCGACCGGCCCGCTGAGCTCCATCGACTACAGCGAGCGGATCCCTAACAACGTCAACCTGGCCGGCGACCGGCGGCTGCAGCGGGCGCTCGAGGGCTGGCAGCCCAAGTTCCTGGACTGGTGGAAGCAGCTCGGCCCCGCCCTGCCCACGAACGATGTCTACCTGCGCACCGCCATCGCGGTCGGTCGCGACGGATGGGCCCACTTCGCCCACGTCCCCATGCACGAGTACCGCTGGGGCATCTTCCTCGCCGAGCAGAACCCGGAACGCACCATCGCCTTCGGGCAGCACAAGGGCGAACCTGCCTGGCAGGAGGTGCCGGGGGAGCTCCGGTCCGACCTGCAGCGCCTCATCGTCGTCCAGGGGGACACCGAGCCGGCTTCGGTCGAGCAGCAGCGCATCCTCGGCCAGACCGCGCCGAGCATCTACGACCTGCGCAACCTCTTCCAGGTGAACGTGGAGGAGGGCCGGCACCTGTGGGCCATGGTCTACCTGCTGCACGCCTACTTCGGGCGCGAGGGCCGGGAGGAGGCGGAGCAGCTGCTCAAGCGCAACTCCGGTGACCTCGACAGCCCGCGCATCCTCGGCGCCTTCAACGAGGCGACCACCGACTGGCTGAACTTCTTCATGTTCACCTACTTCACCGACCGCGACGGCAAGTACCAGCTCGGCACCCTCAAGGAGTCGGCCTTCGACCCGCTGAGCCGCACCTGCGAGTTCATGCTCAAGGAGGAGGCGCACCACATGTTCGTCGGCACCACGGGTGTCGACCGCGTGGTGCAGCGCGCCGCCGAGCTGATGCGCGAGCACGACACCGAGG
>JAVEDJ010000060.1 GCA_030841025.1 Actinomycetota bacterium | reverse complement strand
GCGGCCGTGCTCGACGGCCCGGGGCTCGACATCGAGATCGAGGGCACGGGAGCCGACGACCTGCCCCGCGACGAGCGGCACCTCGTGGTGCGCGCGATGACGGCGACCTTTCAGGCGCTGGGCACGTCACGGCCGGGGCTGGCGCTGCGCTGCGTCAACCGGATCCCGCACGGTCGCGGGCTCGGTTCCTCGGCCGCCGCGGTCGTCGCCGGCGTACTGCTCGCCCGCGCCCTCGTTGCCGACGGCCCCGAGCGGCTGGACGACGACGCGGTGCTGGCCCTGGCCAGCGGCCTGGAAGGCCACCCGGACAACGCGGCGGCCGCGCTGCTCGGTGGGGTGACGATCGCGTGGGCCGGCGGCGACGACACCGATGCCGGTGATGCTGCGGGCGAGACCGGCCACCAGGAGGTGCACGCCGTACGCCTCGATCCGGCACCGACGCTCACCGCGGCTGTGCTGGTGCCCGACGCGACGCTCGCCACCGAGAAGGCGCGTGGACTGCTGCCGGCCACCGTTCCGCACGCGGACGCGGCCCACGCGGCCGGGCGGGCGGCGCTGCTGGTGCACGCGTTGACGCGGGATCCGTCGCTGCTGCTGGCCGCCACGCAGGACCGGCTGCACCAGTCCTATCGGGGCCCCGCGATGCCTGAGACGCTCGCGGTCGTGGGGCGGCTGCGCGCCGAGGGCATGGCTGCTGTGGTCTCCGGTGCCGGTCCCTCTGTCCTGGTGCTCGGGGAGAGGCTGCCGGACGCGCAGGTGCTGGCGGACAAGGCCGGGACCGGCTGGTCGGGGCACTCGGTGGAGCTCGACCACGCGGGGGCCGCCGTCGACCGCTGAGGTGGCCCCGACGGGATCTTGGACGAACTGCTGGGTCCGGGAACGTCCGGCGCCTCCGGGGTGTTACGCTTCACATCGCACCAGGTGCCACCCGTTGTGGCCGGTGCTCCGCCACAATCTCGGAAGCACGTGCTTCCGGTGTTACGCCTGTGGCCCCCCGCTTCAATATCTGCTTCGCCTCGCAGCGCGGCGGATGTCGGCAGCGGAGCCACGGGAACAGCGGAGGACCCGGCAGCGCAGTTGCCCCTAGTGATGCGATTTCCCCGCAGCAACATTTCGTTGTCTGACAGCTCGCCTCCCGTGGAGGCGAGGCCACGCACGGTGACATTGACGCGTGCAGGGCGGAAGGGATCAGAAGGACCGGTCACCGTCGGGTCGCCCGATGGGACCGCACTAAGGAAGGACCGAGAGTGTCCGACACCACCACCGTTCTCGACGCCCCCACCGAGGGTGCAGCCGGGGACAACGCCACCCCCTCGAAGCGCAAGCGGCCCGCCGGCCTGTCCGGCATGGTGCTCGCTGAGCTGCAGAGTCTCGCCGGCGAGCTGGGCATCAGCGGCACTGCGCGCATGCGCAAGGGCCAGCTGATCGAGGCGATCAAGGAGCGCCAGGGTGGCAGCAGCTCCGGCGGCGCGAAGGCCGACCAGAGCACACAGGTTGCCGAGCAGGACTCCGCGCCGGCAGCTGCGCCCACCGCGCGACGCACAGCCCGGGATGCCGGTCGCCGAGCCGAGCGCGCGGACGCCCCGGCCGACTCCGGTCCGATCGGCGACGAGGCTCGCGCCGACGCAGACGAGCGCCCCGCCCAAGGTCGTGGCGCAGGTCGCCGCGAGCGCCAGCGCGACCGGCAGCAGGGTGACCAGCCGTCGGGCGATGGCCAGCCGCAGGCGGACCGCTCGGCCGGTGACGTCGCCCAGCCGCAGAGTGACCGGCAGCAGGCTGATCGGCAGCAGGGTGACCGGCAGCAGGGCGACCAGCAACAGGGCGACCAGCACGACGGCGGTCAGCGCGACGGCGGTCAGCGCGAGCAGAACGACGGCGGCGGTCGTGACCGCCAGCGCGACCGGCAGCAGGGCAACCGGCAGCAGGGCGACCGGCAGCAGGGCGATCGGCAGCAGGGCGATCGGCAGCAGGGCGACCGGCAGCAGGGCGACCGGCAGCAGAGCGACCGTCAGGGCAACCGCCAGCAGGGCAACCAGCCCCGCCAGCAGCAGGGACAGAGCGGCCCGCGCGACGACGAGGACGACGAGTTCGGTGACGGCCGCGGCCGTCGTCGGCGTGGCCGCTACCGCGACCGCAACCGCAGCCGGCGTGGCCGCGATGGCTTCACCCCCGGTGAGGCCGAGCCGGAGATCAGCGAGGACGACGTCCTCGTCCCCGTCGCCGGGATTCTCGACATCATGGACAACTACGCGTTCGTCCGGACGTCGGGCTACCTGCCAGGCCACAACGACGTCTACGTGTCACTCGCCCAGGTGCGCAAGAGCGGTCTGCGCAAGGGAGATGCCGTCACCGGCGCCGTCCGCCAGCCGCGCGAGGGTGAGCGCAAGGAGAAGTTCAACGCGCTCGTGCGCCTCGACACCGTCAACGGTGCCGACCCGGAGAAGTCCCGCGACCGCGTGGAGTTCGGCAAGCTGACCCCGCTCTACCCGCAGGACCGGCTCCGTCTCGAGACCGAGCCCGGCATCCTGACCACCCGAGTGATCGACCTGGTCGCTCCGCTCGGCAAGGGTCAGCGTGGCCTGATCGTCTCGCCGCCCAAGGCCGGCAAGACGATGGTGCTGCAGGCGATCGCCAACGCGATCACGACCAACAACCCTGAGGTCCACCTCATGGTCGTGCTGGTCGACGAGCGACCTGAAGAGGTCACCGACATGCAGCGCTCGGTCAAGGGTGAGGTCATCGCCTCGACCTTCGACCGGCCGGCCGAGGACCACACGATCGTCGCGGAGCTCGCCATCGAGCGGGCCAAGCGGCTCGTCGAGCTCGGCCACGACGTCGTCGTACTGCTCGACTCCATCACCCGGCTCGGCCGCGCCTACAACCTCGCCGCGCCGGCGAGCGGGCGCATTCTCTCCGGTGGTGTCGACTCGACCGCGCTCTACCCGCCGAAGCGCTTCTTCGGCGCGGCGCGCAACATCGAGAACGGCGGCTCGCTGACGATCCTCGCCACGGCGCTGGTCGAGACCGGCTCGCGCATGGACGAGGTGATCTTCGAGGAGTTCAAGGGCACCGGCAACATGGAGCTCAAGC
>JAVEDJ010000006.1 GCA_030841025.1 Actinomycetota bacterium | reverse complement strand
GGCCGTTCGTCGGCATCGGGTACGTCGCCGGCGGCCGGCGGGTCGAGGCGCGGTTCCACGACGGCCCGGGGATGGGGGTCCGGCGCACCGAGCTGCAGGGCGCGCTGGCCGGACGGGCGGCCGAGGTGGGCGTGGAACGGGTCACTGCGCGGGTGGAACGGATCACGCAGCACGACGACAGCGTGGAGGCGGCGGGCCTGCGTGCTCGCTGGCTGGTGGCGGCCGACGGTCTGCACTCCACCGTCCGGCGGCAGCTGGGTCTGGACCGGCCCGTGACGGAGCGACTTCTCGGGCCGGCGCGCTACGGGCTGCGCCAGCACTTCCACGTCGCTCCGTGGAGCGACGTGGTGGAGGTGCACTGGTCGACGAGCGCCGAGGCCTACGTCACGCCGGTGGGGGCCGATCTCGTCGGCGTCGCTCTGCTCGGGCCACGGGGGCGCGGCTTCGACGAGACCCTGGCGCAGTTTCCGGTGCTGGTCGACCGGCTGGCCGGTGTCCCGGTTGCGTCGCCGGTGCGCGGTGCGGGGCCGCTGCGCCAACGCGCAGGCGCGCCGTCGTACGGCCGGGTACTGCTCGTGGGCGACGCGGCCGGCTACGTCGACGCGCTCACCGGTGAGGGGTTGGCGACAGGTCTCGCGACTGCCGAGGCCGCCGTGGCGGCGTTGCTCGCCGGCCAACCGGAGCAGTACGACGCCCGCTGGCGTGCCGCCACCCGGCAGTACCGGTGGCTCACGTCGTCCTTGCTCGCGGCCGCGAGCCGTCCGGTGCTGCGCAGCCGGATCGTCCCGGCCGCCGCCCGGGCGCCGTGGCTGTTCGCGCGGGCGGTCGAGGCGCTGGCCTGATCGCTGGGTACTGCGTGGTCGACCGACCCTGGAGTCAGGCCGGCATCGGCAGGACCAGCACCGGTGTGGTCGTCGGGGCTTTGGAACCGGCGCTCGGCTCCACTGTCAGACCGAGCTTGTCGGCCGAGTCGACGTGCTCGACGAACTGCTGCAGGCTCCGGTCGCCGCCGCGGCCGAGCACGCCGAGGGAGTGGGCGCCCGCCTTGTCGATGCGCCAGAGCTGGTAGGCGCGGTCGGACGGCAGCTCGGGGAGCCCGGCCGCGTGGAACACGGCCCGGTCATCGGCCATGACCACCGTGCCGGAACCGCCGGAGGAGACCGGTTGGGTCGCCTCCCGCCGGTCGGGGTCCATCACCACGGCAGTGATCCGCGCTGCGGTCTGCTCGGCGTCGTTCGCCCGCTGCCGCTCGGTCGCGGCGAACACCCCGAGCCCGATGGTGAGGACGAGCAGCAACGACGCGGCAACCGCCAGGGGCTGGCGGAACCACGGGATGTCTGCGCGCACGTCCTCGAGCCGCGCCACGACGGGCGAGACCTGGCGGACGGTGCTGATCTGGGACAGCACCCGCTCGCGCATCGCGGGCGGCGCGGGTGCCGCGGCAGCAACCCCCAGCCGGGCAGCTGTGGCCACGAGTCCGGCGACCTCCTGCCGGCAGCTCGGGCAGTCGCCGAGGTGCTCCTCGAAGGCGCGTCGCTCGGCTTCCGGCAGCGCGTCCGTGGCATAGGCCCCGGTCAGGGTGTGGACGTCATGTGTGTCTGACGGGCTCATGACTCCACTCCCATGCAGTCGCGAAGCCGGATCAGCCCGTCGCGCAACCGTGTCTTGACCGTGCCGAGTGGTGTGTCGAGCAGCTCGGCTACCTCCCGGTAGGTGTGGCCGTTGTAGTAGGCCAGCGTGACGGATTCGCGCTGCAGGTCGGTCAGCTGGCCGAGACATCGGCGGACCTGCTCCGCGTCGAGATGGGTCTCGACCTGCTCGACGACGTCGTCATAGGCGGGGGTGTGGTCGCGGTGGGCCACGCGCTGCTCGCGGTCGTGGGAGGCCTGGGAGGAACGCACGCGGTCGATTGCCCTGCGGTGGGCCATGGTGAGGATCCAGGTCGAGGCACTTCCGCGGTCGGCGTCGAAGCGGGTGGCAGTGCGCCACACCTCGATCATCACTTCCTGGGCAACCTCTTCGGACTGTGCGGGGTCGCGCAGCATCCGGCGGACCACGCCGAAGACCGTGCTCGCGACCCGGTCGTAGAGCAGCTCGAAGGCCGGGACGTCACCGAGCGCCACCCGCGCCAGCAGCTCTTCGGGGCTCGTCCGCTCGTTGAGCGCAGGCGGCGCAGGTACGCGCCGGAGCAGGGGCATGTGCGCCACTGTCTCATTCGACGCGGTCGCAGCCCTCACAGTGCCTCCGTTCGCCACCTTCTCGTCACCGACCCCTGCGGGCGACGCAGGTCACCGAGTCGAGGTGGCCGGCTCCGCGCCGACCACCACTGCACGACGTTCGGATCCGCCGGGCACCACGGATTGGTCGGCTACGCCCAGGTCTGGGCGGGTCCTCTTCTGGGGGCGGCGGTCACTGCCGGACGACCGAGCCGCCACGGCCCTTCTCGACCCTCAGCTGCACAGGGATGCGCTGCCGCAGATCGGCCACATGGCTCACCAGCCCGACGACGCGACCACCGTCACGCAGGTCATCGAGCACCCCCATCACCTCGTCGAGCGTGTCGTCGTCGAGCGTGCCGAAGCCCTCGTCGACGAACAGCGTCTCGAGCAGCGATCCGCCGGCCTCGGCGGTGACCACGTCGGCCAGGCCGAGCGCGAGGGCGAGAGAGGCGGAGAAGCTCTCGCCCCCGGACAGGGTCGCGGGGTCGCGGTCGACACCCGTCCAGGCATCCAGGACCCGCAGGTGCAGGCCACCGCGTCCCCGGCCGACGCCGCCCTCGGCCGCGTGCAGCAAGCGGTAACGGCCGGATGACATGCGCTCGAGCCGCTCAGACGCGGCGGCGGCCACCTGCTCGAGACGCGCGGCGAGGACGTAGCCGGACAGGCTCATGCGCAGCCGGTTGTCGGCGCTCTTGCCCTCGGCGAGCCGGGAGAGCCCGTCGACCACGGCATGCCGCTCGGCCAGCGGTGCCCGGCCGGCGAGCACCTCGTCGAGGCGTTCCTGCAGCGCAGTCAGCTGGCTCGCCCGCGTGCGAGCGGACGCCAGGGTCGCCACGTGCGCAGTGAACGTGCGGTCAGCCTCCTCGGCAGCTTGGGCCAGGGCGGCCAGGTCCGGCGCCGGCACGGACAACGCTGCCACCAGCGGCGGGTCGGCGAGCAGCTCGGTGACCGTGGCGAGCTCCTCGTCGTGGCGCCGCCGGAACTCCTCGAGCCCGACCACGACCGGCTCGGGACGGCTGTGTGCGACGACCTCGTCGACGTCGGCGACCCCGTGCCGCTCGGCTGCCTCGGCGGCCCGGCGGCGGGCGGCGACGACCTCGGCGCCCAGCCGGTCGACGGCGGCCACCGCCTCGACCAGGCCACCGAGGTGGTCGACCAGGCCGGCCAGCCGGGCCCGGCGATCGGACACCGACGGGTCCTCGCCGCGGGCGGCGTCGAGCCGGGCCTGCAGCTGGTGCAGCCGTTCCTCTGCCGCGCGGGCTCGCTCCCCGGTGGCCTGCCGCTGAGCGTCGAGCCGCAGCTGTTCCTGCGCGCGCTTGTCGGCGGCAGCCTCGAAAGCCGCCAGGGCGTCGCGAGCCGGCTGCAGGCCCGCGGCCTGCTCGGTGAGGGCAGCCAGCTGCTCGCGGGCGCTCGCCAGCTCGACGTCGATCTGGTCGGCGGCCCCGTCACCGGCGGTGGCGGCCGCCGCCGCTTGTTGAGTCGCGAGCGCGGCGAGCCCGGCCTCGACCCTGGCCCGCGCCTCGTCTGCCACGGACGCGTCCTGCTCCGCGGCCGCTTCGTCGTCGCGGGTGACCAGGACTCCGCTGCCGCGCGCGGGGGAGGGGTGCTCGCGGCTGCCACAGACCGGGCAGGCTGCTGACTCGGCCAGCGTCGCCGCCAGCTCGGCCGCCATGCCCTCGATGCGAGCAGCGCGCACGTCGAGCCACGCCGCCTTGCGCTGCTGGGCCAGGTCGACGGCGTCGCGCAGCAGGTCACCGGCCTCGAGGATGGCGGCGTCGAGCTCGGCGCGTTGCCGGGCGGCGCCGAGCCGGCGGTCGAGCGCGGCCACCGTGGTCAGGGCTGCCTCGCAGCGGTCACCCGCCCGCTGCGCCTCGTCGACCGCCGTGCGCAGGGCCGGCAGGTCCTTCTTCGCCTGTGCCAACCACCGCGCGGCTTCGTCGCGCTGCTGGGCGAGGGCGACGACCTCACGGGTCAGCGACTCGATGCTGGCCGCCAGGCCGCGCGCCTCGTCCTCCGCCTCGAGCAGCTGCTCGAGAGCGCCCAGCTCGGCCTGGGTGGCGTCGACCTGGGAGCGCAGCATGAACGCCCCTGAGACGGCGACCTGAACCGAGCTGCCGAGTGCGGCGAGCCGCTCGTGGTGCGCGCGCATCTGGGTGCTGGCCAGCGCCCGGCTCTCGTCGAGCCTGGCGACCTCGGCCACCAGGGGAAGCACGGGGGCGGCCCGCCGGGCAGCGTCCAGCTCGGCAGCCACCTGCCTGCGTCGGGTGGCGGCCGCGGTGACCTTGCCCATCCGGGCCTGCAGGACGGCGTGCCGGGTGCGCTGCTCGTGCAGGTGGCCGCCGTGGGTCTCGGCGGTGGCCGCCTCGGTCCGCCGGAGCTCGAGTGGCGTGGACAGCGACCCGAGCCGGTCGACCGCCGCCGTCGCCTCCGTGACCAGTGCTGCGGCCCAGCCCGGGGCATCGGCGGCGGAGATCTGGTCGGGTGTGGTCGACGCATCGGCGGCCTGCGCGATGCGTGCGAGGACCTCGGCGAGCTCGCCGTTGGCCTGCTCCAGGGCACGCGCGCTCTGCTTGCGGTGTTCGACCAACCATCGCTCGATCTCGCAGAAGCGCTCGGTGTTGAACAGGCTCTGCAGCAGATCGCGTCGACGATCGGCATCAGCTCGCAGGAACTCGGCGAACTGACCCTGGGGCAGCATGACCACCTGGCAGAACTGCGTGAGGTCGAGGCCGAGCCGCTCGCGAACTTCCTTGCCCGTCTCGTCGAGCCGGGTGGACACGGTGCTCCACTCGCCGGCCTGCCGCTCCTGCAGGTGCACGTGCGCCGGCTCGGTCGTGCCGCCCGAGCCACGACGCTTGGGTCGCTCCCACTGCGGGGAGCGCGTCAGCCGCAACCGTCGGCCGCGCACGGTCGCCTCGAGCACGACCTCCGGCCGAGCCCCCGGGGCGGCGTGGTCGCTGCGCAGCGAGCGGCTCGCCGAGCGGGCCCCGGGCACCTGGCCGTAGAACGCGAAGCACACCGCGTCGAGGATGCTGGTCTTGCCGGCGCCCGTGGGTCCGTGGAACAGGAACAGGCCGCCGTCCGCCAGCGCATCGAAGTCGACCTGCTGCGTGTCGGCGAACGGCCCGAACGCAGTGACGGTCAGCGAGTGCAGCTGCATCAGCCGGCCCGCTCACTGGCCCGGGTGCTCTCCAGTGCGCGACCCAGCAACGCGCGCTCCGCGACGTCGGCGTCTCCGCGCACGTGAGCCACGAAGTCGGTGGCGACCTCGAGGTCGGACCGGCCGCGCAGCCGCGCGACGTAGCTCGCGTCGTCACGCTCGGCGCCCTCGGGCTCGAAGCCCAGCACCAACGTGTGCGGGAACCTGCTGCGCAGCCGGCTCATCGCCTCGCGCGGACGCTGCGGGTCGGTGAGCGTGATCTGAAGGTAGTGACCGGCCACATCGGCCCACCGGCCGCCCGTGAGCAGGTCGTCGATCGCGCCCCGGATGCGGGTCAGCGGCCGATGCACCGGCGCGGCGACCGACGCCACGCGGACCGCGCCACCGGTCGTCGGCGGAAGGTCGACCAGCAACACCGCCTTGTGCTGGTGCTCCTCGCCGAAGGAGTAGGCGATCGGGGAGCCGCTGTAGCGGACCCGCTCGTTGATGGCCTGGGCACCGTGCAGGTGCCCCAGGGCGGTGTAGTCGACCCCGTCGAACACGGACGCGGGCACCACGCTCACCCCGCCCACGCTGATGTCACGCTCGCTGTCGGATGCCTCGCCGCCGGCGACGAATGCATGGGCCAGCACGACGGACCGGGTGGCGCCCCGGCCCGCAAGGTCGTCGTGCACCCGGCCCATGGCCGCGCGCAGCACGGCGGTGTGTCCGCGGTCGCCGTCGTCGTCGCCGAGCAGCTCGGCCCGGACCGCGTCGGGCTCGAGGTAGGGGAAGGCGTAGACCGCCACCGGGCCGTCCGGGTCGTCGAGCAGCACCGGACGCGCGACCCGCGCGGGGTCGGTGCGCAGGTGGATGCCCGCGGCGTCGATGAGGTCGGCCCCGAACCCGAGGCGACGCGCGGAGTCGTGGTTGCCGCTGATCAGGACAGTGCGTGCGCCGGTGTCGGCCAACCGGCGCAGCGCCTCATTGCACAGGGAGACGGCGTCGACCGAGGGCAGGGCTCGGTCGTAGATGTCACCCGAGACGACCACCACGTCGACCTGGGCGACCACGACGGTCTCCACGAGGAAGTCGATGAACTGCGCCTGTGCCCCGAGGAGGTCTTCGCGGTGGAAGGACCTCCCGAGGTGCCAGTCGGAGGTGTGCAGCAGACGCATGTCGTCACGGTAGGTGCGGGGCGGGACAGAACCCTCCAGGCGCGGCCGCGTGTCCCCGCCAACCGGCGTGACCGGGCTCACTTGCCCGGCCAGGTCCACCGGGATGGATCATCTCTGGCGTGGCCCGCGCGGCTGTGCGAGGTTGTGCGCAGCCGAGCCGGGAAGTGCTGACCCAGGCGACGAGAGGGACAGGACATGGGGCAGGACGTCGAGAGCAGGCAGTTCACCCGCGAGGACCGCCAGCGCTACCGCGAGAAGGTACGGCGGTGCCTGGACGTCTTCGCGCGGATGCTGGCCGAGTCACGCTTTGACACGGAGCGGCGCAGCATGGGCCTGGAGATCGAGCTGAACCTCACGGACGAGCAGGGTGACCCGGCGATGAACAACGCCGAGGTCCTCGCCCTGATGGCCGACCCCGACTTCCAGACCGAGCTCGCGCAGTTCAACATCGAGATCAACGTCGCACCGGCCCGGCTGTCGGGTGCCGTGTTCTCCGACCTGGAGCTGGCGATCCGCAAGAGCCTCAACCACGCCGACGACGTCTCCCGGCAGACCGGCACGAACGTCGTGATGATCGGCATCCTGCCGACGCTGCGCCCCGAGCACCTCACCGAGCACACGCTGTCGGACAACCCGCGCTACCGGCTCATCAACGAGCAAGTGTTCGCGGC
>JAVEDJ010000392.1 GCA_030841025.1 Actinomycetota bacterium | reverse complement strand
CCGGCGGCATCGCCTGGCAGCGCAGCATCTGATAGTCACGGCCCGCGTCCGATCGCTACGGTGCTTGTCCGGCAGGTCTGCACAATGGGGTCATGACCTCCCGCCGACCGTTGCCGCTGCTGCTCTGCCTGGTCCTCGTCGGCCTGGTCACGGTGACCGGGTGCAGCGGCGCGACCGACGACGCGGCGGCTCCGCGCGCCTCGACCTCCGCGACGCCGAGTACACCGGCCGCCAGCCCGCCGAGCAGCCCGTCGTCGGCGCCGTCGTCCAGCACGACCGCGGCCGACGCCAACCCCGTGTCCCTGCAGGCGTTGATGAACAAGCAGTACGACGGCCGCGCGCTGCGACTGCGGCGAGTGCTGCTGCGCACCGACAAGTACACGCGCTACGCGGTCACCTACCGCAGCGGCCGGCTACGCATCTCCGGCGTGATGAACATCCCCGACGGCCGGGGTCCCTTCCCCGTCCTGATCCTCAACCACGGCTACATCGACCCGGCGGTCTACCGCACCGGCCAGGGCCTGATGCGCGAGCAGGACTATCTGGCGCGACACGGCTACGCCGTGCTGCACACCGACTACCGCAACCACGCTCAGTCCGACGATGACCCGACCGCCGAGCTCAAGCTGCGCCTGGGCTACACCGAGGACGTCATCAACGCCGTGCTGGCGGTGAAGAAGTCCGGGAACCCGGCCCTCGATCCTGAGCGCGTCGGTCTGGTCGGCCGGTCGATGGGCGGCGGCGTCTCCTACAACGTGCTTGTGGCGCAGCCGGGCCTGGTCAAGGCCGCGGTGGTGTTCGCACCCGTCAGCTCGAGCGCCGGGGACAACTTCAACCAGTTCATCCGCAACGACCCCGGGCGCAACAGCCTCGCCCGTCGCATCATCGAGCGGTACGGCGCCCCGGAACGGGGGTCGAAGTTCTGGCGCAACGTGTCGGCGGTCAACTTCTTCGACCGTGTGACCGAGCCGATCCTGATCCATCACGGCACTTCGGACGACATGTGCCCGCCACGGTGGTCGCGCGCCACGGTTCGCGCGCTGCAACGAGCGGGCAAGGATGTGCGGCTGTTCAGCTACCCGGGCGAGGAGCACGCGTTCGGCCCGCAGTGGCCGCTCTCGATGCGCCGGACCGTCGCCTTCCTCGACAAGCACCTCGCCGGCTGACAGCGGCTCAGGCGTCCCCCGCCGGCACGTCCCGCGGCCGGTCACGGTCCTTGGACGGCTGCACCCGCTTGGGCTCCCCCGGCATCTTGGGATAGTCCGGCGGGTAGGGCATGTCGCCCAGACCATGGTCGCGCTCATCTCGTTCGTACCACTCGAGCAGCGGCGTGAGGTCGTGCTGGACGTCGTCGATCTCCCGGTGCAGGTCCCCTAGTCGCGCGAAGCGCTCCGGCATCGTGAGCACCGTGAAGTCGGTCGGTGCGATCTCGTCGAGCTCGTCCCACGCAACGGGGGCGGACACCGGCGCGTGCGGCAGGGGGCGTGCTGAGTATGCGGACGCGATGGTCCGGTCCCGGCTGTTCTGGTTGTAGTCCACGAAGATGCGCTGGCCGCGCTCCTCCTTCCACCACTTGGTGGTCACCTCCATCGGCATCCGGCGTTCCAGCTCGCGGCCGAACGCGATGGCCGCGTGTCGTACGTCGGTGAAGGTCCAGCGCGGCGCGATGCGCACGTAGATGTGCACGCCCCGGTTGCCGGACGTCTTCGGGAACCCGCGCCAGCCGAGCCCGTCGAGGACCGCGTGCGCCTCGTGCGCGATCCGGACGGCATCGGTGAAGTCGGTCCCCGGCTGAGGATCGAGGTCGATGCGCAGCTCGTCGGGGTGGTCGACGTCAGCCCGCCGCACAGGCCACGGATGGAACGTGATCGTCCCGAGGTTGGCCATCCAGGCGACGGTCGCCAGCTCGGTGGGGCACACCTCGTCGGCCGTCCGCCCGGAGGGGAACGCGATGTGCGCGGTCTCCACCCACGGAGGCGCCCCCTTGGGTACGCGCTTCTGGTAGAACGCGTCGCCGCGCGGGTCCTCGCGCGTCGCCAGCTTGACCCCTTCGCGCACCCCCGCCGGCCAGCGCTCCATCGTTACGGGCCGCAGGTGCAGGGCCCGCAACATGCCGTCGCCGACGGACAGGTAGTAGTTGACGAGGTCGATCTTGCGGACACCGGCCTCGGGGAAGTACAGCTTCTCCGGATTGGTGACCTTGACGGTCCGCTCTCCGACCTCGATCTCCACGAATGGGGACGCCATGACCGCACGCTATCGGGCCGGTCGCGGCAGACGCGGCTTCCGACGTACTGTCATGTCATGGCCTATGAGATCGACAAGACCGACGACGAGTGGCGTCAGCAGCTGACGCCGTCGGAGTACCACGTCCTGCGGCAGGCCGGCACCGAGCCGGCATTCGTCGGTGAGTACACCGACACCAAGACCGAAGGCATCTACAGCTGTCGGGCCTGCGGGGCCGAGCTGTTCCGCAGCGAGACCAAGTTCGACTCGCACTGCGGCTGGCCGTCGTTCTTCGAGCCGAGCAAGTCCGACGCTGTCGAGCTGCTCACCGACCGGTCACTCGGGATGGTTCGCACGGAGGTCCGGTGCCGGCGGTGCGGGTCGCACCTCGGGCACGTCTTCGACGACGCTCCGCAGACGCCGACGGGGGACCGTTACTGCATCAACTCGATCAGTGTCCGGCTCGAAGAGGCCCAGGCGTAGAGCAGGCGCCAGGATCGCCGGCGGGTCCGTACGCACGTGTGCGGTCTTGCGGTCGAACATGATGACCGTCTGCAGCAGCAGGCCACCGACGAGCGCTCCCGCGATCAGGTCGCTGACCCAGTGGCTGCCGATGTAGATCGAGACGGCGATCGTCACCGCCGTCATGACGCTGACCAGCAGGATGAGGCGACGCACCGGCGGGCGATCGGTATAGCGCCACAGCAGGTAGATGATCAGTCCGCCGGTGAGCACCATGTTCGAGGAGTGCCCGGACGGGAAGATCACGCCGCCGCTGAGCACCGACGGGTCGCCCGTCTCGGTCTCGCTGCGTCCGATGAGGATCTTCATGGCACCGACGACGACGTTCAGGACCAGGAACGAGACACCGGCCAGCACGACCGGACGCCAGGTACGGTGCCGCCGGGCCAGGATGCCCGCGACGATCAGCAGCGCCGGGATCAGCACCGAGCGCTGACCCACCTTGTCGTAGATCCAGGCCGCCTGCTGCAGCGAGGGGATGCTGGCCTCGCCGTCCCACTTCTCGACCGCGACGTCGAGGCTGGTCAACGGTCCCTCGACGAAGATGTCGATCAGCACGTAGAGCAGCCCGGCGGTCAGCAGGCTCGCAATCGTCCGGCTTCGTCGGCTGTGCGCCTTCGCGCGGTGGAACACCTCGTCGGTGTGCCCGCCGTCGTGCATGTCCATGCAGTCGGGACGTCCCGAACCATCCGGGGCCACGTCATGGCCCTCGCCGGATCGAGGCGTCGCGGTCACGGAAGAGCCGCCACCAGCTCGGCGACCGGCTTGCGCCGCCCGGTGTAGAACGGCACCTCTTCGCGCACGTGCAGCCGCGCCCGGGACGCGCGCAGGTGACGCATCAGGTCGACGATGCGGTGCAGCTCGTCGGCCTCGAAGGCCAGCATCCACTCGTAGTCCCCGAGGGCGAACGACGCCACGGTGTTGGCCCGCACGTCGGGGAAGCCCCGTGCCATCTGCCCGTGCTCGGCAAGCATCGCGCGGCGCTCCTCGTCGGGGAGCAGATACCAGTCATAGGACCGTACGAACGGGTAGACGCAGATGTAGTCGCGGGCGGCCTCGTCGGCGAGGAAGGCCGGGACGTGGCCCTTGTTGAACTCCGCGGGCCGGTGCAGCGCCATGGATGACCACACGGGGTCGCACGCGGCTCCGACCGCAGTGCGCCGGAACCGGTTGTAGGCCTCCTGCAGGTCGTCCGAGGACGCGGCGTGCCACCAGATCATCAGGTCGGCGTCGGCGCGCAGCCCGGCGACGTCGTACGTGCCCCTCGTCGTCACGTCCTTGGCGGCCAGCTGCTCGAACAGCGACTCGACCTCGCCTGCTGCCGCCGCCCGGTCGTCGGGCAGCGGTCGGCTCACTTTGAAGACGGACCAGACGGTGTAGCGGATGACCTCGTTGATCTCGCGCGCCTTCGGCCGGGTGCCGGCGGAGTCACCAGGGGTTGTCATTGCCCCATTGTCGCAGCACGTCGGCGGCGGCGCGTTCGGCGGTTGCCACGCAGGCCGCGATGCCGACGCCGTCGTACGCCGCACCCGCCACGGCCAGGCCCGGATGCGCCGCAACGGCCGACCGGACCCGGGCCACCCGACCCAGATGACCCACGCCGTACTGCGGCAATCCGCCGCCCCACCGGCTCACCCGAGCATCGATCGGCGGGTCGGTGACACCCAGCGCTTCGGCGAGGTCGGCCAGCGCCAGCTCGACCAGCTCGGTGTCGTCGCGCTGCAGGTCGGTCTCCTCGTCCAGCCGCCCCACCGAGACGCGTACGACGGTGAGGGCGGGCGCCGCGTCGGCGTACCAGCCCCACTTCTTCGAGGAGAAGGTGGCCGCCTTGATCACCCGGCCGTCGACCGGGGGCACCAGGAAGCCGGAGCCGACCGGCGGGCGGCGGAACGCGGTGCTGGGGAAGGCCAGCGCGAGCACCGCCATGGAGGCGGAGCGGATGACCGACAGCTCGGCCGCGGCAGGTGCCACGTGTTCGCGCAGCAGCCGGGCCGCCGCCGCAGGCGGTACCGCGATGATCACGGCATCGGCGTCGATGCGCTCGCTGTCACGGGTCGAGCCGACGGTCAGCGCCCAACCGGTGGGGGTCCGCGAGAGCTCCCGCACGGTCGCGCTCGTGCGCACGGTGGCGCCCGACAGCCGCGCGACGGCGGCCGGGAGGCGGCCGACCCCGCCGCGGGGAGCCCCGAAGACAGCGCCGGTCGCAGACGCCGGCTGCGCCTCCCTCGCCCTGCGCGCGGCGACCAGGAGCGACCGGTCGGCGCGCGCGTAGGGAGCGAGCTGCGGCAGGGTCGCCTCGAGCGAGAGCAGGTCGGCCCGGCCGGCGTAGACACCGCCGAGCAGAGGCTCGACCAGCCGGTCCACGACCGCCCGGCCCATCCGCCGGGTCACGAGCCGGCCGACCGAGACGTCGTCACCGATCCGGGTGCGGGGCAGCCACGAGTCGGCCGGGATGCGGGCCAGCTCACCGGCGGTCAGGATGCCGGCCCGGCCCAGGGCACGCAGGTCGGCCGGGACACCCATGACCGTGCCCGAGGGGATCGGTCGCATCCGCCCACGGGTCCAGATGGAGGCGCTCGTCGTGGCCGCGTCCTCGAGCTCCTCACCCAGACCGGCCGCCCGGGCGAGTTCGACCGCCTCGGGCCGGCGCAGCAGCAGCGACTCGGCGCCCTCGTCGACGGGGACCCCGGCGACCTCGCTGACCCGTAGCTTGCCGCCGATCAGGGGCGCGCCTTCCAGCACGGTGACCCGGACCCGCGGCCCCCCGTCCCGGGCCAGGAACCAGGCCGCGGCCAGTCCGGAGATGCCGCCGCCGACCACCACGACATGGCGGGGGGCCGGCTGGTCCATGCGCGTCACCTTCGCAGATCGGGCTTCCACGGCCGCGGGTCGGGGCGGAACCATCGCACCGTGCGCGCCGTCACACCCGCACGGTCCACCAACGAGGAGCCTCGTGATGCGCACACGGCAAGGTCTGGCAGGTACGACTGTCCTGTGTGCCGTCGCGGCCACGTTGCTCGCCGGCTGCGGTGGCGGGGGCGGCTCGAGCGCGAGCTCCGGCCAGGTGGCCGCACCGTCGACCGCGGCACGGGGCGGCGAGCTCGACGAAGTGAGCGGCACGGCGGACGCCGGCCGCGCGTCGGGTTCGGCGGGCAGCGGCGGAGGCACCGGCAGTACGGGGCCCAATGTGAGCGGGCGGGTGCTGCCGCCGGGACGCGACGTCGTCTACCGCGGCGAGATCACGGTGCGGGTCAAGGACATCGGCCAGGCCGTCACCCGGGTCGAGAGCCTGGTCGGCTCCTCCGACGGCTTGGTCTTCGCCGAGCAGAGCACCACCGACCCGGGGCAGCGCGCGGCATCGTCGGCATCGATGACCCTGCGGGTGCCACCGACGCAGTTCCGTCCGGTGCTCGACCGACTGGGCCGTCTCGGTACGCCGTTGTCGCGGTCGCAGACCGCCGAGGACGTCACCGCGCAGGCGATCGACCTGGAGAGCCGGCTCAGCTCCCAGAGCCGAAGCGTCGCCCGCATCCGGGCGCTGCTCGACGAGGCGAAGACGATCGGCCAGATCGTGCAGGTGGAGGGTGAGCTGGCCCGCCGCGAGGCCGACCTCGAGTCGCTCCAGGCGCAGCAGAAGAAGCTGAAGGACGTCACGGACCTCGCCAGCATCGAGCTCTCGCTCGTGACCCGCGTGACCCAGCCGCCGGTGCGGGACGAGGACTCCGGCTTCGTCGCCGGGCTGCG
>JAVEDJ010000376.1 GCA_030841025.1 Actinomycetota bacterium | reverse complement strand
ATCCTCGAGCTCAAGAGCACTGTCAACACGATGGTCGACCAGCTGTCGTCGTTCGCTGACGAGGTGACGCGTGTCGCCCGTGAGGTCGGCACCGAGGGCAAGCTCGGCGGTCAGGCGCAGGTCAAGGGTGTGTCGGGCACCTGGCGCGATCTGACCGACAACGTGAACTCGATGGCGGCCAACCTGACCAGCCAGGTGCGCAACATCGCCCAGGTCACGACCGCGGTCGCGCAGGGCGACCTGTCGCAGAAGATCACCGTCGACGCCAAGGGTGAGGTCGCGGCACTGGCCCAGACCATCAACACGATGGTCGACCAGCTGTCGTCGTTCGCTGACGAGGTCACCCGCGTCGCCCGAGAGGTCGGCACCGAGGGCCGGCTCGGCGGTCAGGCGCAGGTGAAGGGTGTCTCGGGCACCTGGCGCGACCTGACGGACAACGTCAACTACATGGCAGCCAACCTGACCGGCCAGGTCCGCAACATCGCCCAGGTCGCGACTGCGGTCGCCACCGGTGACCTGAGCCAGAAGATCACCGTTGACGCGCAGGGCGAGATCCTCGAGCTGAAGAACACTGTCAACACGATGGTGGACCAGCTGTCGTCCTTCGCCGACGAGGTCACGCGTGTCGCACGTGAGGTCGGCACCGACGGCCGGCTCGGTGGCCAGGCGCGCGTCCGCGGAGTCTCGGGCACCTGGCGCGACCTGACGGACTCGGTGAACTCGATGGCGGCCAACCTGACCAGCCAGGTCCGCAACATCGCCCAGGTGACCACCGCTGTGGCGCAGGGTGACCTGTCGCAGAAGATCACCGTCGGCGCGCAGGGCGAGATCCTCGAGCTCAAGAGCACCGTCAACACGATGGTCGACCAGCTGTCCTCGTTCGCGGCCGAGGTGACCCGCGTCGCTCGCGAGGTCGGCACGGAGGGCCGCCTCGGCGGTCAGGCCGAGGTTGCCGGTGTCTCCGGCACCTGGCGCGACCTGACCGAGAACGTCAACCAGCTCGCCGGAAACCTCACCACCCAGGTCCGCGCGATCGCCGAGGTGTCGACCGCGGTGACGCGAGGTGACCTCACCCGGTCGATCGCGGTGGAGGCGCAAGGCGAGGTGGCGGAGCTCAAGGACAACATCAACCAGATGATCGCGAACCTGCGCGACACCACCGACAAGAACGCGCAGACCGACTGGCTGCGCAGCAACCTCGCGCGCATCGGCGGCCGGATGCAGGGTCAGCGCGACCTGCAGGCGCTGTGCACGATGCTGATGAGCGAGATCACCTCGGTGGTCCAGGCGCAGCAGGGCGCGTTCTTCCTGCTCGGCGCCGACCAGGACGAACCGGTGCTGCGCCTCGCGTCGGCGTACGCGTACGGCGGTGAGCACGGCGAGTTCCATCTCGGCGAGGGCCTGGTCGGTCAGGCCGCTGTCGACAGGACCCGGCTGCGCGTCGAGGGCGCGCCGGCGTCGTACCTCACCATCAAAGGCGGCCTCGGCGAGGCACCGCCTGCGGAGGTCGTGGTCCTTCCAGTCCTGTTCGAGGAGCAGGTGCTCGGAGTCATCGAGATCGCGTCGTTCCGGCGCTACAGCGAGCAGCACCTCATCTTCCTCGACCAGCTCGTGGAGACGATCGGTGTCGTGCTGAACACCATCATCGCCAACACGAGAACCGAAGAGCTGCTCGCCCAGTCGCAGCGGCTCACCCAGGAGCTGCAGGTCCAGTCCGACGAGCTGCAGCGCACCAACGCCGAGCTGGAAGAGAAGGCGCAGCTGCTGACCGAGCAGTCGCGCGACCTCGAGGCGAAGAACCGCGAGATCGAGCTCGCCCGGCTCGGCGTGGAGGAGAAGGCGATGCAGCTGGAGCTGGCGTCGCAGTACAAGAGCGAGTTCCTGGCAAACATGAGCCACGAGCTGCGGACGCCGCTGAACAGTCTGCTCATCCTCGCGAAGTTGCTCTCGGACAACCCGGAGGACAACCTCTCGGACAAGCAGATCGAGTTCGCCCGGACCATCCACCGGGCCGGTTCCGACCTGCTGGAGCTGATCAACGACATCCTCGACCTGTCCAAGGTGGAGGCCGGCAAGATGGACGTGCTCGCCGGACAGCTCGACGTCCGGTCGCTCTGCGCGGCCGTCGAGGAGACGTTCCTGCCGGTCGCCGAGCAGAAGGGGCTCGCCTTCGTCGTCAACGTCGACGGGGAGCTGCCGCCGACCGTCACTACCGACGAGCAGCGGCTGCGCCAGGTGCTGCGCAACCTGCTGTCGAACGCCTTCAAGTTCACCGACGCCGGTCGCGTGACCCTGCGCGTCTTCACGCCGCCTGCCGAGCAGCGTTTCGGGGTGCCGACGCTCGACAACGCGGCCGAACGGGTGGTGGCCTTCGCGGTGAGCGACACCGGCATCGGCGTCGCTTCCGACAAGCTGCGGCACATCTTCGAGGCGTTCCAGCAGGCCGACGGCACGACGAGCCGCAAGTACGGCGGGACCGGCCTCGGACTGTCGATCAGCCGTGAGATCGCTCGGCTGCTCGGGGGCGCGATCACCGTCGAGAGCGACCAGGGTGTTGGGTCCACCTTCACGCTCTACCTGCCGCGCGAGTTCCCGTTCGCCGACGCGATGCCGCTGCTGCCGGCGCAGACCGACCGGGACCATGGCCCCTACGGTCGTGGGCCGATCATCACGGCCTCGTCGAGCAGCGAGGACACGGCGGTGGACTATGACGCCACCTCGCTGGCAGGTGCCACGGTTCTGGTGGTCGATGACGACGTGCGCAACGTCTTCGCACTGACCAGCGCGCTCGAGATGCACGGAGCCCGGGTGCTCTACGCAGATGCGGGCGCGGAAGGCTTGCGCCTCCTGCAGGAGCACCCGGAGGTCGACCTGGTTCTGATGGACGTCATGATGCCCGACATGGACGGCAACGAGACGACGGCAGCGATCCGGGTGATGCCGGGCCGCGAGCAGCTACCCGTGCTGTTCCTGACGGCAAAGGCCATGCCCGGAGATCGCGAGAAGAGCCTGGCCGCCGGTGCCTCGGACTACATCACCAAGCCGGTCGACCTCGACCTGCTGCTGGCTTCGATGCGGCAGTGGTTGACCGCCTCCACGACATTCCCTAGCGGGGACAGCCTGTGACGGCTGCTGGTCCGTCCCGCATCCTCCTTGTCGACGACCGCGAGGAGAACCTGCTTGCGTTGGAGGCGATCCTGGGCGGCCTCGGCCACGAGCTGCTCCGCGCGACAAGCGGGCAACAGGCGCTCAAGCACCTGCTGGTCGAGGACGTGTCCTTGATCCTGCTCGACGTGCAGATGCCCGAGATGGACGGCTACGAGACGGCCGCGCACATCAAGAGCCGCCTTCGGACGCAGGACATCCCGATCATCTTCCTGACGGCGATCGACCGCGAAGCGCACCAGGCCTACCGCGGCTATGCGGCGGGAGCTGTGGACTTCCTCGCGAAGCCGTTCGACCCGTGGGTCCTGCGGGCGAAGGTCGAGGTGTTCCTCGGGCTCCAGCAGGAGCGGCGGCAGCTCCTCATGCGCGCCCAGGACCTGGAACGGCGGCTGGAGGCGGTGGGCGGCGAGAACCTCGACGCTGCCCTCGCCCGCGTCGAGAGGCTGCTGCTGATGGCCGCGGACGGCGCGCGCCCCGAAGGGCCGCTGGCGGAGGCTCTCGACGGGCTGCGCGACGTGCGCAACGACCTGTCCGGCCCGGTCGAGCTCAACCGCTGACGCCCCGACCGACTGAGCAACCTGATTCAGTCGTGGTCGACCCAGTTGACGAGCAGGCCGTCGCGCGAACCGAAGCGGGCCAGGTGGCCGCCCACGACGTCCTTCACGCGTGCCAGCGTCAGGTCGTCCTGTGCAGTGGCTTTGAGAACAAGCTGGTTCTCCGTGAGGACCAGAAGGCAGCTGCCGTCGCCGACGACGATGCGTTCGCCCTCGGCCTCGGAAACTAACTTCGCACGACGCCCCAGGTGGCTTGCCAACTGCTTCGCGTAGCGACCCGGTGTGGCGGTGGTGACATTGGCGGTGGAACAAGCCATAAGTGCTCCTGTGTAGGCCCGGCTGAGTCTCTCCCTAGGACGGGATCCCCGAATTTCCTGCCAGCAAGGGATCTTGCTGAAAGGAGTCGACTATATATAGAATCTTATGTGCCGCCCCTCGTCGGATGGTAGTCATTTATCGACATGGCGTGGCGCTGACCCCCGTACCCAAACCGCGCTTCGTGCGCACGGTGGCCTCAGGCGGCTGCGGTCGCTCGAGGGGACGTCTAGGCGTTCCCGGCGATCCCGACTGGGGCATTAAGGCTAAACGCAGGTGATAGGCGTAGCGTTCGCGACCCTCAGTGCGGTCGCCTACGCCGTGACGAGCGTTCTGGTACGCCGCGGCGTACGGTCGGGGCCGGCAGACAACGGTCTTCTTCTGACGACGATGATCAACGTCGTCATTCTTGCTGCGTGCGCCGCTATCGCTCATCGACCGGTGGAGCTCACCCAATCGACCGTGACGGGCATGCTTTGGTTCGCCACCTCTGGCGTGTTGGCATCGTTCTTGGGCCGTGGTTGTTTTTTCGCGGGGATCGCCAGGATCGGCCCGCCACGTTCCGCTGCGATCAAGAACACCTCGCCCGTCTTCAGCATCGCGGTTGCTGTCCTCGTGCTGGGCGAAGATGTGTCACTTCTGGGCGGCCTTGCCATCGCGATCGTGATTTGCGCTCTTGCATTGATGGTCGTCGAGGCCTGGCGTGACAGCCATGCCAGACATTCCGTGGACGGCATCCTGGCGACTGACGCCTCGCTCGATGGCATCCTCGTGGCTGAGCCATCATCGCCATCAGAGGGGCGGCGCGGTTCGGGGGCTCCGCTCGGGGTGGGAGTCGCACTGTCTGCGGCGGCGGCCGTGTTCTTCGGCACCGGTCAAGTGGTGCGGAAGACAGGTCTCTCCTATCTGCCGGAGGCTGTTCTTGGAGCGCTGATCGCTGCGCTCACCTCGCTAGTCGTGCACGCGTGCTCCCTTTCCGTTCGGGGCCGCTTCAGGGAATCCATGAAGGAAAGCCTGCAGAGGCTCAACATGCCGCTCCTGGGGGCCGGCCTCTCCAGTACTGTGGGGATGCTTGCCTTCTTTGGGGCCATTCGCTACTTGCCGGTCGCCTACGTCGCAACCATCGCGGCGACCGAGGCAATCTTCACGATCGCCCTCACCCGGATCCTTCTGGGGCGCCACGAAGCCGTCCCGCTATTGGCGGGACTGGCGTGCTGCATGGTGTTCGCTGGCGCCGCCTTGCTGGCGTTCTCCGTTAGCTTCTGACGGCTCGACCGGTGGTCGTCGGGTCTCTCGCTCGAGAGCGGTTCTACGCGGCCCGATCCGGCTTAATAATATCTATAATAAATGATATGCTCCGCAGGTCGACGGGTAGCGGAGGGGGATGGAGTTATGCAGGTCGTTCGTGGCGATGGTCTGCCCGTTTCCGCGAGGCTCGAGGCGCGCGCCGGCACATGTCGGTCCCCCCTTGACCCGTCGCGCAACACTCCGTGTGGCTCGGCGGTCTGCCCCTGCGGCAAGGGCTCGACGCCCCACCTTCTCGCGGAACGGTCGGTGGCATGAACGTCTACCGCGACAACGCTCAACCGGTGCTGGTGGATTCGTTTGCCATCCTGGAGCACGTCGACCAAGCGCTTGCCATCGCCGCCGCCTGGTCGGCGGTAGAGGCACGGGCGTCCGGGGCCGAGACGGTCCGCGCCACCTTGCCCTACCGCGGTGGTTGGATGCGCCTCATGGCAGGGGTCGTGCCTTCACTGGGCGTCTTCGGTTACAAGGAGTTCCATCTCGCCGCGGACAACTCCGTCCGTTACGTCGTTCATCTGTTCGACATGGACAGCGGCCGGCCCCTCGGTGCGGTGGATGCGGCACTGGTGACGACTCTTCGGACTGCAGGCACGGCCGCGGTGGCGACGGAGAAGTTCTTCGGCCGGGGTGCATCAGTCGAACTCGCGGTGATCGGTTCCGGGGCAGAAGCCTTGGCAGGCGTACGGGCCCTGCATTCGGTGCTTCACCTGTCAGGGGTGCGGGTAACCAGCCGGAGCGCGGCCAACAGGGAGAAGTTTGGCGCCACGATAGATGAGGAGCTGGGCCTCCCGGTTACCGCGACCGCGGATCCGACTCTGGCAATCAGAGGCGCCGGGATGATCTATGCGGCCACCGCCTCCGGCGGCCGGGTAGTCGTCCATCTGACCGATATCGGCGGTGTTCCCTTCCTCGCATCTATCGGGTCCACGCTTCCGGTGCAGCGTGAGCTTGATGCTGATGTTCTGGTCGGCGCAGAGCGCGTTGTCGTGGACACTTGGGATGTCCTCGAGGAGTCAGGCGATGCTCTTGCAGCGATCGACGCGGGACTGGATCGCGCACGCATTCAGATACTTGGTGAGATGCCCAGTGGAGGGGCCGAGGCCGCGGAGGGACTGACGGTCTACAAGTCCATCGGTTCCCCCGAGCAGGACCTCGTGCTGGCCGACATGATTCTCAAGGCGGCAGGGCAGCAGGGGTTCGGCCGCCCCATGGAACCCCTCGCATCGGTGAAGCGCAACCTGTGACCGTTTTGCCTCACCGAGCACGCTGACTGAGGAGCTAAGGATGACGACGACGGCTGAGATCTCGTTCACCGACCCTTACATCGACGGGAGCTGGACGAGTGGCGGGGAGGCGCGGCGTCCGGTCCGGGACCCGTCCACCGGTGGGATTCTCGCTGAGGTAAGCGTGGCGAGCATTCCGCAGTGCCTGGCCGCGGTGGACGCTGCCGCGGGGGCGCTGCCCGCCTGGTCGCAGATGCCTCCCCGGGAGCGGGCGGAGATACTCCAGCGGGCATACCACCTGATGATCGAGAATCTGGACAAGCTGGCCCGGCTCATCGTCCTCGAGAACGGCAAGGTCCTCGCGGATGCTCTGAGCGAGGTCCGTTACGCGGCGGAGTTCTTCCGATGGTTCGCCGAGGAGGCGGTCCGCGTGCCGGGCGATCTGCGCCGATCGCCCAGTGGACACAACTGGATCATGGTTTCGCATGAGC
>JAVEDJ010000372.1 GCA_030841025.1 Actinomycetota bacterium | reverse complement strand
TTCTTGTACACCCACATGGCTGGTTGCGGCATTCGACTGACCCCCGGTCGGCGTTTGGGACGGCCAGCGATGCGACCGGTCGTCACCTGTCTGACGGCCAAAAAAGTAGAGGAATCCGGCCGCTTCGTCGTTGACAAGAGGATAGTCGATCCCCCCAGGGAATGTGCGGAAAGCCTTACAAGGTAATGAGTTCTCGGGCTGCGGCGCGCGCGTATTTGATCAAGGCCGGGCACGCATTATGTGGGGCGCACCCGTCACGAACGAGGTGGCGAACCATAAGGCAATGGCTGCGGACAGCGTGCGCGCGGAACTCGCTCAGCACGGCCGACAACTCCTCTTCGTGGACCACGCCGACTCCCAGTGTTTCGCAACGCGGGCCGACGACTGTTCGCGTGACGCCGCGATGCGCTAAGGACGAGTCGTCTTACCCACGACGTGACGTTCCGACCACATGGCGCGGCCAGCCGACGGCTTCTTTCCTCCTGTGAACTATCGCGGCACTAGACGTCCGAACGTCTACCTCACGTGTGGCACTCGATGTAGGCGTGCGCATGTGCGCGGCGCTCGTCGGCAAAGGTGCGCTCATGAACTGACTTTCTCCGGGCATGGCCACCAGTACGAGACGTGCGGCTCCTCATGATCGGGTGGGTTGGTCGTTGAACGGAAGAATGTCTCGCGATGCTGACATGATTGGTCGTGGGGCTCCGCGTGGTTCTGGCTCGTGGACGCCCCCGTCGGTCCTGGCGACCGGGGCTGCCGGAATGTTCTCGTCAGCGATGCCAGTGGTGACAGCGGCAGAGTTGGAGCCGCTGCGGTAGCGGAACGTCGTCCCCTCGTCCTGCACAACGAAGGTTTCGACGCCGCTGCGCGACCAGTGCAGCACGAGCAGGCCGTAGCGTTCGGCCAGCTTGGCCAGCGTCGCGAAGTCGGTGACCTCAACAACCGGGCAGTCCGGCGGCGTGGGCATGGGGTGAACCGGGACGAGCAGTGCGGCGTACCGCCTGCGGATCGCTGCTCCTTCGCTCGTCGCGGCGCGCATCTGACCCAGGACCGCGATCGCGGCGATGGCGAGCAGCCCTCCGGCGAGCAGTACCAGGGCGGCGGCGCGGACGGTCGAGACCTGGATCTGGTGCCTGAGCAAGCCGAGGTGTCGGGCAACGATCGTGGTCGTCAGGACGGTGGCCGGGTCTTTCACGGTGAGCGTCGCGGGAGGGGCCAGAGCGAGCTGCAGCGGGGTGAGCGTTAGGGACAGCTCGGGGGCGAAGACCGCGCCCTCTGTGCTGCGGAACCGTGGCCGGACCCTCACGGTCAGCGAGTCCGCGGCCGCGCCGATCACCCGGGCGGCTTGCTGTGCCCGGCGCTCGAGGGAGGGCAGGTCGAGCAACACCCGGCCGGTGTAGCGGTCACCGCGATACGTCACGCTGCGGGCGAGCGGGAGGACCGAGTGCCATCCGCTGGGAGTGGACAGTTCGGCGTCCACGGCGACGGTGCCGGGAGCGCCGCGGTAGGTGAATGCCACCTGGACGCCGTTTGCGAGCGCGCGGAACACCGGATCGGGTGAGGTCACCGTCGTGCCGTCGTAGGCCGGGCTGCGCGCCACGTGCGCGGAGTAGGAGAACGTCACCTGCCGGCCGGTCGGCGACTTCCCGGTGGTCGTGGTGGTCGTAGGCCCCGTGAAGGCGAGCAGGCCCAGAGCGGCGCCGAAGACTGCGACGACGGCTGCTGCGGTCACCATGTGCGGCAGTATCAAGCCCTGTGCTGCGCTTCGGGTGCCCAAGCGGGCATGTTGGGCCACGATCCCTCGTCTCTTGCTTCTCTTGGCGCGTCGGGTCTGGGTGGCGGTCCCGCCGGCAGCCAGCAGCAGAAAAGCGGCCACACCCAGCGGGATGGGACCGGTCATCCGGTCGAGCCAGGCCCCGGCCTTGGGCAGGTGCAGCACGGCGCGGCCGATCAGGTCGCCCTGCCGGGGCTGCACCGCGTCCACGGACTGGTTGTTGTCGCCCTGGAACTCATAGCCGGTCGGGTCGCCACCGATGATGCGGTGCAGCACCACCAGGTGGTGGACCCGGTCGTGGTAGGCGACGATCTCGCCCGCGGCGTAGCTGTCCGCGGCGGCGACGATGACCAGGTCGCCCTCGTAGTAGACCGGGTTCATGCTCACCCCGTGGGTCACCACCAGGCGCAGCGGACCCAGCAGCAGCACCGCGACGCTCACTGCCACCAGGCCTGCGACGACGCCGGCGAGGCTGAGCCAGCTCCGTCTGCGTGTCACGGCGTGCCTCCTGGCGGTGAACTGGCTCGACCCGCCCCAGGTCGGGGGCGGGTCGAACCAGAGGCGTTTGCGGGGTAGACGACGGTGATCGCGAGGGAGGCGACGCCGACCCGGTCGACACCATCGGTGGTGCAGGTGGAGACGTGAGTCGTCACCGCAATCACGTCGCAGGTGAAGGCCACCGCGTTGCCGCCGGTAAAGGCGACCGTCGGGGTCTTGCCGTCGCTGTTCGCGTCGGCGAAGGTCAGCGCCACGGAGTGGACCGCGGTGTTGGCGGGTGCGTCGCCGAAGGTGTACACGACGCTGGACAGTGTCGCCCCGGTGACATTCTGGCTGATGGTGCCGCCGACGAATTGGGTTGCTCCGGCGTTGTTGGTGACACCGGTGCCGGTGAAGGCAGACCCGCCGGCGGCGAGCAGGCCGGCGACCGCGAGGGCGCCGAGGAACTTGGTGGACTTGCGCATGAGG
>JAVEDJ010000231.1 GCA_030841025.1 Actinomycetota bacterium | reverse complement strand
GAAGGCGACGATGAGCAGGACGGCGAACGACGCCAGAATGATGATGCCGTTGCTGTAGGCGAGTCGGTCGCCACGCGTGTGCAGCTGGCGCGGGAGGTACCGGTCCTGGGCCAGGATCGAGCCGAGGACCGGGAAGCCGTTGAACGCGGTGTTGGCTGCCAGCACGAGGATCAGCCCGGTCACGGTGGTGACGATGGCGGCCATCAGCGGCTGGTTGTCGAACACTGCCTTCGCCACCTGGCCGATGACCGGGTCCTGGACGTACTTGGTTCCGTCGGGGAAACGCACCCCGCCACCGCCGGCGACGCCCTCCTGCCCGTTCAAGCGCAGCTGCGCGACCGGGTCCTCGGCGTAGCGGAGTCCCATGATCTTGCCCAGGACGATGATGCTGAACAGCATCGTGACGGCGATGCTGCCGAGCAGCAGCAAGGTCGTGGCGGCGTTCTTGGACTTGGGCTTGCGAAACGCCGGGACACCGTTGCTGATGGCCTCGACGCCGGTCAGCGCCGCACAGCCGGAGGAGAAGGCGCGCAGCAGCAGGAAGCCGCCCGCCAGCCCCGCGAGGCCGTTGGCGTAGGGGTCCTCGGCGGTCAACGTGAAGACAGAGCTCTCGACGTCGGGCAGCTCGTTCATCGCCAGTTGGACGAAGCCGTAGGCCGCGGTGCCCAGGACAGCGACCATGAAGGCGTAGGTGGGGATCGCGAATGCTGTCCCCGACTCACGGACGCCGCGCAGGTTGACCGACGTCAACAAGATGACGGCCACGACGGCGACCAGGACCTCGTGACCCGCCCAGGAGTCGATGGTGGACGCCGCATACTGCGCCGCCGAGGAGATGGACACCGCGACCGTGAGCACATAGTCCACGAGCAGGGCGCTCGCCACGGTCAGGCCCGGTGCGCGGCCGAGGTTGACCGTGGCCACCTCGTAGTCGCCTCCCCCGCTCGGGTAGGCATGCACGTTCTGTCGGTAGGACGCCACCACGACGAGCATCACCAGGGCGACGGCGAGGCCGACCTTCCAGGAGTAGGCGTAGGCCGAGAAGCCAGCGATGCCGAGGGTCAGGAAGATCTCGTCCGGGGCGTAGGCGACCGAGGACAAGGCGTCACTCGCGAACACCGGAAGGGCGACCCGCTTGGGCAGCAGCGTCTCCTGGAGACGGTCGCTGCGCATCGCGCGTCCGAGCAGCAACCGCTTGAACGCGTCCGTCGACTGGGGCACAACGCCGAATGCTAGGCCCCGGCGGCACTCGACCGTGGCAGGCGGCGCACCGTGTAGCGTCGGGCCCGGCTCATTGGTGGCGCGGCAGCACGGCCGCGGTCGCCGTGTGCGGATGCGGAAGGACAGACACGTGCACTTCGTGATCATGGGCTGCGGGCGGGTCGGCTCGACCCTCGCGCACATCCTGGAGGACCAGGGTCACGACGTGGCCGTCGTCGACAGCAACGAGTCCGCCTTCCGGCGCCTGGGCTCCCACTTCGTGGGCAAGCGTGTGAACGGCATCGGGTTCGACCGCGACACGCTCATCGAGGCCGGCATCGAGAACGCGCACGCCTTCGCAGCGGTCAGCAGCGGAGACAACTCCAACATCCTCGCGGCGCGGGTCGCGCGCGAGACCTTCGGCGTCGAGAACGTCGTCGCCCGCATCTACGACCCCGGCCGCGCCGAGGTCTACCAGCGGCTGGGCATCCCCACCGTCGCAACGGTGCGGTGGACCGCCGACCAGATGATCCGGCGGTTGCTTCCCCACGGCAGTGAGCCCGAGTGGCGCGACCCCAGCGGCACGGTGCAGCTCACCGAGGTGCAGGTCGACCAGGCCTGGATCGGCGAGCGGATCAGCCGTCTCGAGCAGGAGTCAGGGGCCCGCGTGGGCTTCCTGACCCGCCTCGGTGAGGGGTTGCTGCCCGGCCACGACACCGTGCTGCAGGACGGCGACCTGGTGCACGTCCTGATGCGCGACGAGGACGCGGACGCCGCCGAGAGCATCCTGCGCAAGCGACCGGAAGGGACCTGATGCGCGTCACGATCGCCGGTGCCGGCAGCGTCGGGCGCTCCGTCGCCCGCGAGCTGCTCGAGAACGGCCACGAGGTGCTCCTCATCGACCGCGACCCCGCTGCCATCAAGAAGCAGTCCGTGGCCAAGGCCGAGTGGCTGCTGGCCGACGCCTGCGAGGTCACCTCGTTGGAGGAGGCAGGGCTGCACGAGTGCCAGGTCGTGATCGCGGCCACCGGTGACGACAAGGTCAACCTGGTCGTGTCCCTGCTCGCCAAGACGGAGTACGGCGTCCCGCGTACGGTCGCGCGGGTCAACAACCCCAAGAACGAGTGGATGTTCGACGAGGCCTGGGGCGTGGACGTCGCGGTCTCCATGCCGCGGCTGATGACTGCCCTCGTCGAGGAAGCGGTCAGCGTCGGTGACCTGGTGCGCATCTTCACGTTCCAGCAGTCCAACACCGACATGCTCGAGCTCACCCTGCCCGGGGACTCTCCGACCGTCGGCAGCCGCGTCGGCGACATCCCGTGGCCGCGGGACACGGCACTGGTCGCCATCATCCGCGAGGGGCGCCCCATCGCACCGAGCGCCGACGACCCGCTCGAGGCCGGCGACGAGCTGCTGTTCGTCGCGGCGCCAGACATGGGGCCGGCCCTCGAGGAGCTGCTGGCTCCGCACGCCCGCTGACCGGCTGCCCACACCGCCACCGTGCGGGTTCACCGATCATCAGGTGAGTGGAACGGGCGGCAGAGACTGTCGAGCTGTTGACGTACTGCGGCGGTCGTCCGCTCGATGTCGCCGGTGGCGAGTAGGTCCAGGAGCGCGCCACGCAGGACCGCCAGCGCGAGCGTCCGTTGGGCTCGGCCGGCAGTGGTGTTGCGATCTGCCGCGGGCTGGGCGTTGCCCAGCACGCCGAGCCAGTCCTCGACAGTGGTCTCGGCGAAGCCGGACCAGGCTCCGTCCGGGTCGGTCAGGGAGCGGGCGTAGCCCTCGACCCAAAGAGTCAGCAGTGCGCGGTGGTCCTCGGCGGCCAGCCACGACCAGACCTGTTCGGTGGCGGCGGCCAGGCCGCCCGGGGCGTCGTCGGCCGCGTTGTGCAGCTGGTGCAGCAGGGTGAGCTCGTCGGCGCGGGCGCGGCTGAGCAGGGCGCGGATCAGACCGTCCTTGCTGCCGAACAGGAACAGCAGTACGCGGGGGCTCGAGCCGATGGCCGTGGCGAGCGGGCGCAGCGACAGATCGGCGAGGCCGTGCTGCAGGGCGTACCGGTAGGCCTGCTCGAGGAGTGCACGCTGCCGGGCTGACGGGGTTGAGCTGTCGCCGGTCATGTCCCTACTATCGCAACTGAAACAGTCGTGTCAGTCGGGTCGAGGAGGTGGACGTGGCTGACGTGCAGCACACCGAGGCAGATCGGCCCCGGGTGCTGATCCGCCCGCTGGGCCGTCCGGGCGACCTGGGGTGGGTGGTGATGGCGCACGGTGAGCTGTACGACGCCGAGTTCGGCTGGGACACCAGCTTCGAGGCCCTGGTGGCTCGGATAGTGGCCGACTACGCCACCGGCCACGAGCCGGCACGGGAGGCGGCCTGGATCGCCGAGATCGACGGTGCTCGAGTCGGCTGCGTGTTCTGCGTCGCCGAGGACGAGCAGACGGCCAAGCTGCGGATACTGCTGGTCCTCCCGGCCGGACGGGGGCACGGACTGGGGGGTCGGCTGGTCGATACCTGCGTGTCGTTCGCGCGCGAGGCTGGGTATGCGCGGATGCGACTGTGGACCAACGACCCGCTGGTCGCCGCCCGCCGGATCTACCTGCAGCGCGGTTTCGTGCTCACCGAGCAAGGGCCGCACCACAGTTTTGGTGTCGATCTGGTCGGCCAGGTGTACGAGCTCCAGCTCAACCCGAGGGCGGGGGAAGCCACCACGGTGGAGTCGCCGCAAGGCACCGCACCATGAGGATCAGGGCTTCCCACCCAGGCGCGGTCAGCCGTTCTGGACTCGTTCGTCGGTGTCGACGTGGTCGGCCTCAGCCGCCGCCTCGGCGGCCGCGACAGCCTCCGGGCTCGCGGCCGGCACCTGCATCGGCGTGTGACCGCGGGCCAGCAGGTAGGCCATCAGCGAGAGCGAGGCGACCTGCAGCGGCCAGCCGAGTGCGATCTTGCTCGCGCCCAGCCAGCCGACCTGGCCCGCGAGGTAGAGCGGGTACTGCACCGCGACCCGGATCGCGCATGGCGCGGCGAGGATCCAGGTGAGCTTGCTGCACAGCCGCACGATGGCTGGGTCGTTGCGCCATGCCGTGACGTCCCCGGTGACCGACCCGATCATCAGTCCCACGACGGGCCAGCGCAGCACGACCGAGAGCGTCATCACCACGGCGTAGACGGCGTTGTAGATGATGCCCGGAAGGAAGACGTCCTCGGCCCGCCCGGACCGCGAGGCGAACAGGGCCGCGACGCCGATGCCGACCAGGCTGTTCACGACGAACTGCACGGGCTGGCGCGCGACGATGCGCAGGACCAGCAGGACGACTGCCAGGCTGACGCTCAGGATCAGCGCCGTGCGCAGCTCGTGCGTGAGGACGTAGGCGAGGGTGAAGCCCACGGTCGGGAGGGCACCCTCGACGATGCCGCGCCGGCCGCCCAGGGAGGACGACAGCCGGGCCCGGACCACGTGCTCGACGGTTTCTGTCGACACCGTCGGTGCCCCGGTGGTGCTGGTGGTGCGCTCGCTCACTCGGCGCCGACCGGACGCAGTTCGTAGCGCGGGTTGAAGATCACCGGAAGCTCCCCGTCGTAGGTGACACGGCCGAACGCCACCACCTGTCGTCCCGGGTCGATGCCCGGGATCCGGCGGCGGCCGAGCCAGACCAGGGACAGCGACCCGCTGCCGTCGTACAGCTCGGCGACCAACGCCGGGACACCGGCTCGCGGACGCAGCGTCACAGTGCGCAGCGTGCCGGCCACGGTGACCCGCTCGTGGGTCTGCAGGTCGGACACCAGAGTGGCGCCGAGCTGGACACAACCCTTCTGCAGCTCCTCGGCCTCGTGCACCTTTGCGGAGGTGGCCAGTCGGGAGACGGCACGACGTAGCACGCCGGGATGCTCACCCATGACCCCCAGCGTAGTGCCCGCTGCAAGTGTGGGGCCCGGTCAGCGGATCTCTGTGATCTCCGGCCCTCGGGCAAAGGGGTTGAGGTCGGGCTGGTCGCCGTCGGCGCCGTCCTGCGCCTCGTCTGGCTCGCTCGGCAGGGTCAGGGGGATCGGCTCGCGTGGGGCCATCGGGGCGCTGCCGCGCACCACCACCACCTCGCGGAAGAGCGCGATCAGCTCCTCGCCGGCATCGGGCTCGACCGCCGGTCGGCCGGTGATCACCGCGCGCAGGAACCACCGGGGACCGTCGACCCCGATGAACCGGGCCGGCTGGACACCGCTGGCGCCGTCCGCTGCCCGCACCGGAACCTTGGTGCGCAGCTCAGGACCCACCGGCCCCTCGACCTCGTCCGAGGTGCCGCCCTGTGCGGTGATGCCGGCGCGGATCTCGCTGCGCACCTCGTCCCAGATGCCTTCGCTGCGGGGCGCCGCGAACGGCTGCAGCTGCAGGGCCCCGTCGCGCAGCACCAGGGTCACGGCGATGACCTGTCCCGTCGTGTTGTCGGCCTCGACGCGGATCTCGAGGCCCTCGGCGCCGGGGATCCAGAGACCGCCGAGATCGATCCGACCGGCCGCTGCCGGGTCGGGGACGTCGGCGATGTCCCAGGGGCCGACCTCGCGGGCCCGCGGGGTGGCCGCGCGGTCGGCAGCCGCGTCGTCGTACTCGTCCTGGTCGTCATCGAGCTGATCGGTGGCATCGCCGTCGCTGTCCTCGTCGCGCAGCAGCTCGTCGGTGGGTTGCCCCGTGTCCTGCTGCTCGTCGTTGTCGCCCTCGTCGCGACGTCGCCGTCGGAACACGCTCACGTCTGGCCTTCCTGACCGTTGCTGTCCGTGCCGCCGACCGGTAAGGGGTCGGCAAAGCCTCCGGTGGACCCGTGTCCACCCTCACCCCGAGCCGACCCGGGGAGCAAGCCGACCTCGTGGAAGCGGGCCCGTTCGACCCGCTGCACGACCAGCTGCGCGATGCGGTCGCCGCGGGAGAGCCGGACCGGCCGGCGCGGGTCGTGGTTGACCAGCAGGACCTTGATCTCGCCGCGGTAGCCGGCGTCGACGGTGCCCGGCGCGTTGACGATGCCGACACCGAGGCGGGCCGCGAGTCCGGAGCGCGGGTGCACGAACGCGGCGAAGCCGTCCGGCAACGCGATCGCGATGCCGGTCGGGACCATGGCGCGCTCCCCCGGGCCGAGCTCCACGTCCACCGCGGTGACCAGGTCGGCGCCGGCGTCTCCGGGATGCGCGTAGGTCGGCAACGGCAAGCCTTCGTCGAGCCGCTGGATGAGCACCTCGACGGGTGTCGCCCCGCTGCCTGCCGTCACGCCGCGACCCTACTCGGCCGACGGGCCCCTACCGCGGACCGGGCGGCACGGGCAAGCAGGTGGATGCAAGGCTTGCGTCGTGCCCACCTATGCCGAGCGGTTGTCGCCGCCCGCCGTGCTCTGGGTGGTGGCGGCCTTTCTCGCGCTGACGTTGGGGCTGGCCTTCTACGCCGCCCTCGGCGCGGCGGGTGGCCTCGCCGTCATCGCGATCTCCGGGTCCGTGGTCGCCTGGGTGCTAGCGCGGTCGGCTGCACAGGTGCGGGTCGAGGACGGCACACTCGTCGCGGGTCGGGCCCGGATCCCCGTGGACCTGCTGGGACCGGTAGAGGTGCTCGACGCCGACCGGGCCCGGGCCGTGCGCGGACCGGAGTCCGACCCGGCGGCCTTCCACCTGATCCGTGGCTGGGTACCGGCGGGGGTGCGGGCGGCGGTGATCGACCCGCACGACGCGACGCCGTACTGGTTCGTGGCCACGCGCCGTCCTGCCCGACTTGCGGCCGCGATCGAAGCCGCGCGGTCGCCGGAGGCCTAGCGGCCGCGCAGGTCGGCACGCACCTGATCGCCCACGCGCCGTGTCTCGCGGTGGTTGATCAGGCTGCCGGCCACGGCGCCGGACATCAGCGGGCCCATCGTGCTCAGGTTGCGTCCCGCGCGCCGGATCACCCGGCGACGCAATGCCGCCTTCGCCGGCCCGCCGAGGGCCAGTCGCAGCGCGCCCGGCTGGCGCGGGTCGATGCCGCGCCGGTTGGTCCAGGCCACGAGGTACGCCGCCGCGCGCTCGCGCGTCGTCCCGGCCACCGCGGCGCCGTACACCTCGTGCAGCTCGGCGATGAGCTTGATCTCGATGGCGGCAACGAGCAGCGTCTCCGCGGCAAGCTGCACCGGGGCGGTCAACAGGGTCGGCGGCGCGGCGAACTCGACCGCAGCGAGCGCGCCGCCGGCAGCGCCGACTGCGCCGGTCGCCTTGGCGGCGCCGGAGATGAGCGTCTGGGCCAGGTCGTCGTCGGACAGCCCGGGGTGCTGCGCTCGCAAGGTGGACAGGTCGCGCAGCGGGATGCGGGGCGTGACGTCGACCAGCAGGTCGGTCAACCAACGCCCGCCGATCAAGGACACCTTGCCGGCGGCGCGGGCCGACGCGACCAGCGCGCCGATGAGCGAGCGCAGCTCATTGCTGCGCCCGCCCGATCCCTCGCCGTCGCGCCGTGCGTCGTCGCCGCTCACGATGCGGGCGACGATGGCGCCGACATCACTCGACGGCTCGGGCTGCTTCTGGTTAGCGAACATGCAGGCCTGCTTGCCCCTCGATCAGGCTGCGCACTCCTTGCACACCAGCTGGCTGCCCTTGGTCTGGGCGAGCTGGCTGCGGTGGTGCACGAGGAAGCAGCGCGAACAGGTGAACTCGTCGGCCTGGCGCGGCAGCACCCGGACCGAGAGCTCCTCGTTGGACAGGTCAGCGCCCGGGAGCTCCAGCGACTCGGCCAGGTCGGCCTCGTCGACGTCGACAGCGCCCGCGGTCTTGTCGGCCCGGCGTGCCTTCAGCTCCTCGAGAGAGTCCTCGGACATCTCGTCGTCAGTCTTGCGTGGTGAGTCGTAGTCGGTTGCCATAAGAGAGTCACCCCAACGGCTCGGGTGGCGTTGCCACATTCGATGGTGCTTCGGTCGTGCAACTGCGCCCGGATTGCCGGGCGAAGAGTGTTCTCAGTCGTTGGACGCTCGTGAACGAGGTGCGGCTCGCGAACCCGTCTCGGCCGGTTGCGCGCGTGTAACGCACGGCCCCGCCATTTTGTGCCCGCAGCCCGCAGGAAGGTCTCAACCTGTAGACAAGCCCGAGAAGCCTGCGGAGCGTAGCGGACCGGACCGTTGGCGTGAGCACGGGCCCACCCGGCGGGGACGCGCTCCCGCCTGGAGGAGGTTGTGGACGCTAGTCGCGGTCCGCGTCGAGCCCGGCCAGCATCTCCTCCAGCGGCTCGAACAAACCCCCGGGCGCCGCGAGCACCATGTCCGGTCCGGCCTCGCGACCCCGCAGGCCGCCCACGGTCGCTCCCGCCTCGAGCGCGATGAGGCCGCCGGCCGCGAGGTCCCAGGGATTCAGGCCGCGCTCGAAGTAGGCGTCCAGCCGGCCACACGCCACCGCGCAGAGGTCGAGGGCCGCGGAGCCGGCCCGCCGTACGTCGCGCACCCGCGGCACGACCTCCCGCAGGATGTCGGCCTGTCGGGCCCGGCGCGCAGCGTCGTACCCGAAGCCCGTGCCGACCAGAGCCATCGCGAGGGCGGGCGGGTCGTTGACGGTGACCTGGCGACCGTTCAGCCAGGCGCCGTGCCCGCGTCGCGCCGTCCACACCTCGTCGGTCACCGGGTTCACGACTGCGCCCGCGACCACTGCCTCGCCGACGCGCACGCCGACGCTCACGGCGTAGGCCGG
>JAVEDJ010000138.1 GCA_030841025.1 Actinomycetota bacterium | reverse complement strand
CGACCGAGCGAGCGCGTTACGCGACCGAGCTCGGTGCCGTCGGCGACCTGCGGTCCGACGTCGAGATCATCCGCGAGGCGCTCGCCGCCGCCGCGAGCCGCCCCGGACGGCTGCGGGCACGATTCCTGCCGCGCTCCGCACGAGCGGTGTGGACAGGGATCTCCGAGCAGCTCGCCGACCTGTTCGACGCCGCCGACAACCTCAGCGCACGGCTGCGGCTGCGCCGGGCCAGCGGCTGAGGGACGAACCGCGGGTCGCGTCCGGCGGGACGTTCTCGTCACCCGTGCGGGCTAGCGAGCGACCGGTCCGGGTCGCGGAGGCTAGCGGCCGTTCTCGTCGCGGCGGCGGTTCCAGCGCTCTTCGAGGCGCTCCATGAGTCCGCGGTGGTCGCGGGGCCGCCGGGCGGCGGGCTGCTGCGGGCGGCGGACCGCGCCGCCACCGTCGACCACACCGAGGCGCGCAGCGGAGTTGAGCCCGCGATAGCTGGTCACGGCGAAGAAGGCGGCGGCGAGCATCATCAGGAAGCCGAGCACGCTGACCGGAATGATCTTGGCGACCAGGCCGGTCATCAGCAGGACCACGCCGACGATCATGCCGATCACAGCCAGCACGATGCGGCGACGGAAGTTGCTGCGCGGATCGCGGCCGCGCAACGACGACGCGAACTTCGGGTCCTCGGCATAGAGAGCCCGCTCCATCTGCTCGAGCAGACGCTGCTCGTGCTCGGAGAGCGGCACCGGGACTCCTCTACTTCACCGCGTCCCACCCACGACGAGTGTCGTGGCGGGACTGATCTGGTCTCAGAATATGCGCACGAACGGTCTGGTGAAACCCGCCTGGGGAAATGACGTCCAGTCAACTCCCCGGAAGGCCCGATGGTTTCCGTGCGACGGCGGACCTGTGGGACTTTTCACTGGTCCTTCACCGGTCATTCACCCAGTCATTCGCCCGGTCATCGGCCCGGTCATCGGCCCGGTCTTTGGCATGGTGTTCACGGGCGCCGAGCCGCCTTGTCGTCGCCGACCAGGCTGGCCGGGAGCACCGTCCCGGAGCCGAACCGCTGACCGGCCCGGTCGGCCGCCTGCTCGACCTCCCGCCGGCCGTGGGCCCGGTCACCGAGGAGCAGCTGACGAGGCGCTGACTCGACCTCCGCGAGGCCTTCGACCCGCACGCCGACCAGCCGCAGCCGGGCCCGGTCGAGACCGAGCGAGTCGAACAGTCCTCGGGCGGTCGCGAACACCTCCTGGGCTACGTCGGTGGGGTCCCGCAGGGTGCGCGAGCGCGTGATCGTCGTGAAGTCGGCGAAACGGACCTTGAGCGTGACCGTGCGACCGACCAGGCCGGCCTCCCGCAGCCGGCCCGCTGTGCGCTCCGAGAGCCGCAGCAGCTCGCGGCGTACGACCTCCGGGTCGTCGACGTCGCGGCTGAACGTCTCCTCCGCGCCGATGCTCTTGTCCGGTTCGTGCGCCACGACGGATCGCTCGTCGCGCCCCCAGGCCAGCGCGTGCAGGTGGGCGCCACTGGCCTGACCCAGCGCCCGGACGAGGGTCGCCCGCGGGGTGTTGGCGATGTCGCCGACGGTGTGCAGACCCAGCCGGACCAGCTCGCGTTCGGTCTTCTCCCCCACCCCCCACAGCGCCCCGACCGGCAACGGGTGCAGGAAGGCCACGACGTCGGCGGCGGGCACGACGAGCATCCCGTCGGGCTTGGCCCGCGTCGAGGCCAGCTTGGCCACGAACTTGGTGCTGGCCACGCCGACCGAGCAGGTGATGCGCTGCTCGTCGGCGACCCGGTCGCGGATCAACGCGCCGATGGTCGCCGGCGACCCCAGCCGGCGCTGGGCGCCGGAGACGTCGAGGAAGGCCTCGTCCAGGGACAGCGGCTCGACCAACGGCGTGATGGAACGGAAGATCTCCATGATCCCGGAGGACACCGTGGAGTAGCGCTCGTGCGAGGGCGACACCACGGTGGCGTGCGGGCACATTCGTCGCGCCCGGGTCATCGGCATCGCGGAGTGCACGCCGTACTTGCGTGCCTCGTAGGTGGCGGAGAGCACCACGCCGCGCGAACCGCCGCCGACGATCACCGGCGTGCCGCGCAGCTCGGGACGGTTGATCAGCTCGACCGAGGCGTAGAACGCGTCCATGTCGACGTGCAGGATCGGGCACCCGGCGTCGTTGCCCGGTGGTCCGGTGGGCGGCCCGGGCCGGTGCAGCTGCTGACTTCGGCTCATGCGGGCGCAGCGGCGGCCGCGGGCCGGGCGGCAAGGACGTGCAGCTGGGTCGCGATGGCCCGGAAGGCGTCGTGGTCGGCCGTGGCGCGCTCGAGGGCGAGCAACAGCTCGGCTGCCCCGGGCTCGGAGTCGACCAGCGCACCTGGGACGAGGTCGGAGAAGATGCGTACGCCGTGGACCGCCACCTCGGACAGGCCCTGGGCGCGCATCAGTGCCACCAGCTCATCGGCCGTGAACCGCCGCGGCAGCGGGTCACCGGCACCGAACCGGCCATCGACGTCGTCGAGGGCGTGCCGGGCCTGGTCGAAGCGGCCGGAGATCGCCCGCGCGAGGACGACGGCGTTGCGGTTGGCCGCAAGCACACTGAGCACGCCGCCGGGGCGCAGGACGGCCGCGAGGGCGGCGAGAGCCGGCTCGAGGTCGTCGACGTGCTCGAGGACGCCGTGGCACAGCACCAGGTCGGCGCTGCCGGAGGGAACGACGTCGGTCAGGCCGGCCGCATCGCCCTGGACGGCCCGCACGGACACCCCGACGTCACGGGCGCGACGCTCGAGGGAGGCCAGGGCGTCGGGGCTGGGGTCGATCACCGTGACGCGGTGACCGAGCTCGGCCAGCGGGACCGCGAAGCCACCGGTGCCGCCCCCGACATCGAGGACGTCGAGCACCTCGACGGCAGGGGCGGTGTCGTCGGCGCGGGCAGCGAGGGCGTCCTGCAAGGCCTCCCAGACGACGGCGGTGCGCAGCGCTCGGTGGGCGCGCGGGCTCGCGCTGGAGAGGTCGGCCATGTCCGTCAGCCTACGGAAGATCGCGGTGCGGGGCTGCTCGCGCCACGGGGTGCCCCGGTGGGTGCCGGCACAGGTGCCGCACGGCGGGCGCAGAGCGCGCACGGTGCTCAGGTGCACGGTGCTCATCCGGGGCTGCCGGGGCTCGAGTGCCACAGCTTGCGCGGCGCCTGCTTCTCCGTCGCCGCCTTGCGGGCCGCCGACGCGGCGTCGTCACCGGGCGGCTTGATGTCGGCATAGGGCGACTGGCGGAACCCGCTCGCGTGCACGAGCACCCGTCGCGTCCCAGGCGGGTTGCCCATGCCGCCCGCGGTCGGCCCTGCTTCCTGCCCCGCGCCGGCCCCGCCGAGTGACTGGTGGCCGGTGGCTCCCACGGGAGGCCGCGTCATGACCGGACGCGTGGACCTGCTCTCGGCGGCTCCGGCCACGGCAGCCTCGGTGACGACGCCGGGTGCCGCCATCGCCTCCGCGACGGCGGCGAGACCGCCGCCGCGCCAGGCGGTGTAGAGGTCGGTCAGCTCCCAGCACCCGGTGGCCCGCAGCGACACGCCCCGTGGCCCGGTGCGGCGCACCTCACCGCGGATGACGAGCAGCCACGAGTGGAACAGCGTGGCGGCGTAGGGCCCTTGGGCATCCTCGAAGAAGGTCGCGTCGACGGGGCCGCGGGCGTCGTCGAGAGTGACGAACACCACCCGCTTGCCGGAGCGGATCGGTGGGGTCTGGGTGGCGACCTTGACTCCGGCGACGAGCACCTCTGCCTTGCTGCGGCAGCGCACCAGGTCGGGAGCGCGGGTGACCGCCAGAGCGTCGAGGAAGTCGGCGTAGAAGTCGATGACGTGCCGGCTCACGTCGAGCCCCAGCACCTCGAGCTCGGCACGCACCCGTTCGGCACCGCTCATCTCCGGCAGCCCGCTGGGCAGCACGTCGGCCGGCTCGTCACCCAGGTCGAGCGCGAGCTGCACCGGTTGCTGCTCGACCGGCCGGGCGGCCTGGGACTGGCGGGCGGCCAGGGTGCGGACATCGGGCCGCTCGACCATCGTCAGCGACTCGCCCGGGGCGGCCGCCACCGCCAGATCGGTCCGTGACCTCGTCGCACCGGCGGCCGCGCTCACCCGGCTCGGTCCGGCCGCACGGCGACCACGGGGCCGCCCGCGACCGCTCCCGCGTTGCATCGCGCGAGTCCACCGGTCGAGCTCGGCCACCTGCAGCAACAGGTCACGACGGGTCAACCGGCCGCGGCGACGCAACCCCGGAGTGACCGCGGGACTGATGGCCCGGGCACCGATGGAGTAGAGCGCGTCGAACGCGCCGATGAGGACCAGCCGTTCGACCACCGGACGCGACACCGACGCGCGGTGCCAGAAGTCGGCGAGCGAGGCGAAGGGGCGGGCCGCGACGATGCGGGCGACCTCGGCCGCGGAGATGCCCTTGACGTCGGTCAGCGCCAGCCGGATGCCGTAGCCCGCACCGAGGCAGTCGTAGCCACAGCGGTCATGTCCGGCGTGGTCGTCACTGCTGGCTTCCGTGGCCACGTGATCGCCGTGGCCACCGGGGCCACCGCCGTCGTACGCCTCCTCGTCGTCCGCTGTCGAGGCGCCGGTCTTCTCGACGCGGTAGGTGTCGTCGGAGAGGTTGACGTCGAGCGGGAGCACGGTGATGCCGAGCTGGCGGGCGTCGTCGAGGATGAGGCGCTTGGGGTACATGCCCGGGTCGTGGGTGAGCACGCCGGCGAGGAACGCGGCCGGGTGGTGGGCCTTGAGCCACGCCGACTGGAAGGTCGGCAGGGCGAACGCCGCGGCGTGAGCCTTGCAGAACCCGAAGGAGGCAAAGGCTTTGAGCACCTCCCAGACCTTGTCGACGGTGCCCGGGTCGTAGCCACGGGCAAGTGCTCGCGGCCGGAACCACACCTCCACCTCGGGCTGCGTCTCGGGCGAGCCGAGCTCGCGACGCTTCTCGTCGGCCTGGGCGAGGGTGACGCCGGTGAAGACGTGGATGATCTGCAGCACCTGCTCGTGGAAGACCACCACTCCACAGGTCTCCTCGAGCGCCGGGCGCAGGTCGTCGTGCAGGTAGACCGGCTCGCGCCATCCCTGCCGCGCGAGCAGGAACGGGGTGACCATGTCGCTCTTGACCGGGCCGGGCCGGAACAGCGAGATGTCGGTGATGAGGTCGCCGAACGTCTCGGGCGCGAACTTGCCGACCAGCTCGCGTTGACCGGGCGACTCGATCTGGAACATGCCGAGGGTGCGGGTGGACTGCACGAGCCGGAAGGTCTCGGGGTCGTCGAGCGGCACCTGTGACTGGTCGTCGAGGTCGATGGGGTCACCGCCCTCGAGCCGCACGACCTCGGCGACCGCGTGGGCCATCGCGGACTGCATGCGGATGCCGAGCACGTCGAGCTTGAGCAGGCCGAGCTCCTCGACGTCGTCCTTGTCGAACTGGCTCATCGGGAAACCCAGCCAGCTTGCCTCGACCGGGGTGCGGTCGAGCAGCGTGGTGTCGGACAGGAGTACGCCGCAGGGGTGCAGCGCGATGTGCCGGGGCAGCCCGTCGAGCCGCTCGACCATGCGGAACAACAGATCAAGGACGCCTCGACTGTGCTGATTCATGTGCGAGGCACGCAGCTCGGGCAGCTCGGCCAGCGCGAGCCGCACGTCGCGCGCCCGGATGTGCGGGAAGGCCTTGGCGATGGCGTCGATCTCGCCCGGCGGCATGCCGAGCGCGGCTCCCACGTCGCGGATCGCGTGGCGCACGCGGTAGGTGTCCATCATCGACACGCACGCGACCCGCTCTCCCCCGAACCGTTCGAGGATGCGTTCGTAGACCTCGGTGCGCCGGGCCGACTCGACGTCGATGTCGATGTCGGGCAACGCGATGCGCAGTGGGGAGAGAAAGCGCTCCATCAGCAGGCCGTGCCGGATCGGGTCGACCCCGGAGATGCCGAGCAGGTAGTTGACCAGGCTGCCGGCCCCGGAACCACGGGCGGCGGCGCGGACGCCCATGTCGCGGATCAGGTCGACGACGTCAGCGACGGTCAGGAAGTACGACGGGAAGCCCAGTGTCTCGATGACACCGAGCTCGGCCTCGAGCCGGTCGCGCACCTCCCGGGTCGCCGGCATCGCGCGCCGGCCCAGCCCTGTCTCGCAGCGCTCGCGCAGCACCCTGGCGGCGGACGTGTCGGAGCCGCCCCGCCCGTCGAGCACGGACAGCTCAGGAAAGTGGATCTCGCCGATGCCGAGGTCGGCACGCGGGTCGACCGCGCACCGGTCGGAGACGCGCCGGGTGGTGGCGACCAGAGCGGTGGCGGCGCCCGGCCCGAGACCGGCAGCCCGGGTGATCTCCTCGGCGACGTCGTGCATCTCCTTGCCGGACTTGAGGTAGCCCTCCGCGTTGACCCGGTCGATGTGCCGGGCGTCGAGGGCGACCAGCCGGCGGGAGGCGTCGAGCACGTCGGCGGTCGGCGCGTCGAGCCGGTCGGCGTAGCGGACGGCGTTGGTGAGCACCGCGGTGACCTGCTCGTCGGCCGCGAACCCGAGCATCCGAGCCGCGCGCGGCACGTCGTCGGGTCCCCGGTGGGAGACCACCTCGACCAGCAGGTCCTCCCGCACCGGGACCGCGTCCCGCCACTGCGAGAGCACCGCCCGGGCCAGGTCGGGGCGGCGCACCAGCAGAGCCCGGCCGACCTCGGACGTGGGCCCGAGCAGCACCAGCAGCCCGCCACCGGACCCGGCCGCTGCCTGCACGTGCTCGGCGACCAGGTCGAGGGTGGTCACCGGCGCTCCGCGCTCACCCCGCAGGTGGGTGGCGGACACCAGCCGGCACAGCGCCGCCCAGCCGCTGCGGTCCTGAGCGAGCAGCGTGACGCGCGGGTGCCGCAGGTCGACCGACGCCCCGCCACGGGCGGGGGTGCGGGTGCGGTCGTCGGGCTGGCCTGAACCGGCACCGACGGGCGTCCCGCCACCGGCCGCGCCGACCCCGCCACGCGCCCGCAGGGAGGGATGGGCGCCGCGCAGCAGACCGCTCGGCTCGATCGCGAGGTCGACGCCCAGGACGGGGCGGATGCCCGCGGCCCGGGTGGCCTGCACGAACTTCACCGCGCCATAGGTGCCGTCGCGGTCGGTGAGCGCCAGGGTGTCCATGCCGTGCTCGGCGGCCCGCTGGGCGAGCACGTGGGGATGGGACGCGCCGTAACGCATGGAGTAGCCGGACGCGACATGGAGGTGGACGAAGGGATCGCTGGACATGACCGCATCTCGGAGGTGGTGGCGCAGGAACGGACGACGGAAAGCAGGTGGCGGAAGCAGTGCGGTGGCGCTGTCGACGGGCCGCCTCAGCCGGCTCTGGTCGTCAGCTGGCTCTGGTCGTCGGCCGGCTCTGGGCCAGCGGCGCGAGATGCGGGATGGCCGCCTGGTGGGCCAGACCCAGCGTCGTCTCGACCAGCGCGAGGAACGTCTGCGCGTCCCGCAGCAGGTCGTCGGCCTCCCGCGGGAGCACCGCACGGGTCAGGCCGGCCTCGGCCGCCGCGCGCTTCCCGGCGCCGGCGGCGAAGAACGCCGCCCACTCGGTGAGCTCCGGAGCCACCTCGGGCAGCAGCGCCCACACGTTGCGCGGCCGACCGGTGGCGACCGGCCGGGTGCGGACGGCGAGCACCGCGGCCGCGGTCCGCAGGGCCGCCAGGTGGGCGGCGGCGTAGCGCTCGGTGGGCACGGTCGTCGCCGTCGCCTCGATGAGGTCGCGCCCAGCGGTGTGCAGCAGCTCGACGGCCGCCGGCCCCACCGGTGGCCGGCGACCAGCGACCGGCCGCTCTCGGTCGATCCCGGGCTCGCTCATGGCCCGGCTCCGGGGCCCAGCCGTCGACTCGGTCATCATCGCCACTCCCGTCCTCTCGTCATCCACTGGTCCACCCGGTCAGTCGAGGGCTCGCGCCAGCGTCCAGCCCGTGCCCGATGCCGACGTCCAGTCGAAGCGCAGGTCGAAGACGCCGCTGCCGTGCGTCCGGCCCCGGGTCGCCTCCACGCGCCACAGCTCACGCTCGAGGCTGAGCGCGGCCGAGTCGGGCTCCACGGCGAGCGCCGTCGTCCCCGGGGTCAGGCCCGGCCGGTCGACCGGGCCGGCCGGCTGCCACCACGCGCCGGTCTCCATCCAGCGGGCCAGCACTGCCCGCACGACGTAGAGCCGGCCGCGCCAGAGGAACTCGGCGGGCTCGTCGTCACGCCGGCGCACCTCGATGGACTCGTCGTACCGCCTCATCGCCCACCTCCCCACACCGTCCCGGGCGGCGGGCCCCGCCCGAGGGAGCACGGGGGTCGAGATCCGTGCTTCCCGGGCGGGGCTCCCGCCACTCTCTCCGGTGAGCGGGCCGCGAGTCCCACCACCGGAGATGTTCGAACATGTGTTCGAACATGAGAAGAGTAAACCCTGTCACCGACAACCTCGTCAAGGCACCGGCCGGACGGTTGTGGACAGGCGCCGGCGGCCCAGCCGAGACCGGCCGACGCCGGACGAACGGCGCCGTGGGCCGAGCAGCCACGTCGCTACGCTGCCGCCATGTCGTCCGCCACGCCCGCCACGCCCGCGACCCCCGCCGAGCACCCCAGCATCGCCCGCGTCCGCGCCGAGCTCACCAACCACGGGGCCGCGGCCGACCGCATCCGCGTCCTGGACGACTCGGCGCGGACCGCCGCGCAGGCCGCCGACCAGCTCGGCGTGCAGGTCGCCCAGATCGCCAACTCGCTGCTGTTCGACGCCGACGGCGCTCCACTGCTGGTCATGGCCTCCGGTGGTCATCGCGTCGACACCACCAAGGTGGCCACGCTCGTCGGTGCGACCGTCGTCCGCCGCGCCGATCCCGAGTTCGTCCGCAGCCACACCGGGTTCGCGATCGGTGGCGTCGCACCGGTCGGCCATCCGCACCCGATCCGCGCCCTGGTCGACCGCGACCTCGCGGCGTACGACGTGCTGTGGGCGGCGGCGGGCCATCCGCACGCGGTGTTCCCCACGACCTACGACGAGCTGGTCACCATCACCGGCGGCCAGCCGGCCGACGTCGGCGTTCACGAGCGCTGAGGTCGACGAGCGCTGAGGTCGACGAGCGCTGAGCAGGTAGCGGCGTCGTCCGGTGGCGTCGTCACCCGCGGTCCGCGATGACCCCTGCGAGCAGCCCGAGGTCCTTCGAGATCACCCCGTCGACACCGAGCTCGTGCGCCCGCTCGAGCGCCGCAGTCGTGTCGACCGGCCACGACATGACCAGCCCGGTCGCGTCGTGCAGCTCGCGCACGATCGCCGGTGTCAGCAGGCTCTGGCGCACCGAGACGCCGTCGGCCGGGCGCGCGGCCACCCACCGCCGCAACCGGGCAAGCCCGCGGCTGTTGGCCGCCGAGCACACCAGGCGTACCGGCACGTCGAACGCCTCGAGCATCCACCACGCCTTGGTGCACACCGTCAGCTCGCGCTCCGGCGCGGCCTCCCGCAGCACGGCGGCGACCGACCGGGCCAGCCGCGGGTGCAGCCCCTTGAGGTCGATCATCAGCCGGTGGTCGCCACCGAGAGCCTGGACCAGCTCGGTCAGCTCCAGGTGCGGATGGTTGCGGCGGTGCACCACCGAGTCGCGGTCCCACAGCCAGGGCAGACCGCCGCTGCTGCGCAGGTGCCGCACCTCGAGCCGGCCACGGTAGGCGTGCACGTCGGCCTCGACGAGATCGACGCCCGCCTCGAGGGCGGCGTGCAGCCCCGCGACGGTGTTGCCCGAACGGTGGGCGATCGTGAGCATCTGTCCGGACGCCTCAGCCGCGTCGGGTCACGCCTGGACGGTGCGCAGCGCGGCGAGACGTCGTACGACGAAGCTGCCGCCGCCGAGCAGCATGGCCGGCGCCCACGCCAGCAACGCCATCAGCGCGACGGCACCCACCGCCGCAGGCCAGCTGATGCCCAGTGACGCGAGACCCACGACGAGCGCGCCCTCGCGGGCCGACGCCCCGTTGACCCCGGGCACGATGCCGGCGACCTGGCTCGCGCCGAAGACACCGAGCAGGGCCAGCGGCTGCAGCTGCTCCCCCATGGCGGCCACCGTGCCGATGAGCAGACCCATGATCGTCAGCTGGTAGCCCATGGACAGGAGGGCACCCTTGATCACCACGCGCGGCCGCGGCATCGGCCGCCCGGCGAGCAGGTCGGGACGGCGGCGGCGCACGAGCAGCGCGATGACGAAGACACCGAGCGCGATACCGACGGCGGCCAGGAGCAGCTGCGGCGGCAACGTCACGCCGGACACGAGGACGAAGATCGTCAGACCCAGTGCACCGACCAGCCGGTCGAGCGCGACCTCGGCGACAGCGCAGGGACGGGCCATGCCGGCGCCCGTCTGCAGCCGGTGCATGCGCCACAGGTCAGCGCCGACGTGACCGGGTGAGGCCAGCCCCAGCAGCTCGCTCTCGGCATAGATGCGCAGGTGCCAGCGCCGGGTGCGGCCACTGACCGACAGGGCGTGCCAGCGCAGGGGACACAACAGGTACTTGCCGATGGCCCACGGGACGAGAGCGATGACGGCCGGCTGCCACGACGCATCCGGCACGCGGTCGAAGCTCCACAGCGACACGGCGAGCGCCACGACGACACCCATGATCTGCAGCCACGGGCGCGTCAGGATGTGCGCGATGCGGCCCGCGATGCAGCCTGCTCGGCTGGTGGTCGTTGCGGTCAGGGTCGTCACGAGCAGGAAAGCTCCACTCAGGTGTCATGGTCCCGGCCAGGCCCCCGAGACCGCCAGGCGGCGCTGGGGCGTCCTTACCCCGTCGACGCGTGCTCAATGCTCCTTGACCCCGCCGTCCCATCCTTCGGCACTAGGGTCGCTCGCGATGACCGACCATACGTTCGATGTGGGGTCGCCGGCCCGGGTCACCGTGCATCTGTGGACAGTCCCGCCCAGCCGCGTCCCGGCAGCCTTCCTGCGCATGGGGACGGACCGCGGCCGCCTCAGGCGTACGCCCGGGCTGCGCTTCGCCAAGCTGCTCGGCACCGGCGACGGGCGGACCTTCACGCTCCGTGATGCGGACCCGTTGCGCTGGGGGCTGCTCGCGACGTGGTCGTCCGTCGCCGCCGCCGAGGACTTCGAGACCGGGCCGGTGGCGCGGGGCTGGGGCCGGCTCGCGCACGAGCGGCTCCGGGTCGACCTGCGGCCCCTGTCCAGCCGCGGCGAGTGGTCACGTCACCGTCCGTTCGGGGATCCGGCGCCTTCGCAGTACGACGGGCAGGTGGCCGCCCTCACCCGGGCACGTATCGCCCCTCGGCGGATGTCGACGTTCTGGCGAGCAGTGCCGCCGGTGTCGGCGGACCTGCACGACTGCGAGGGTCTGCGGCTGGCGATCGGGGTAGGCGAAGCACCCATCGGGCTGCAGGGGACGTTCAGCCTGTGGACGTCGACAGCGGCGTTGACGGAGTTCGCCCATCGTCGCGGTCCGCACTCTGCAGTCGTCGCGCGCACGGCTTCGGAAGGCTGGTACGTCGAGGAGCTGTTCGCGCGGTTCGCGGTGGTGTCGGTGGACGGGACGTTCGACGGGAGGACGCTGTGACCGAGCTGCTGCCCCTGGTGTTCACGTCGGGATGGGCGAGCGGCGTCAACGCCTATGCCACGGTGCTGCTGCTCGGGGTGCTGGGTCGCTTCGGCGGTGTCGACGCCGTACCAGCGGCGCTGGAGCGCACCGATGTCTTGGTGGTCGCCGCGCTGCTGTACCTGCTGGAGTTCGTCACCGACAAGATCCCTTACGTCGACTCGACCTGGGACGCCGTGCACACCGCGATCCGGCCGACCATCGGGACGGTGATCGCGCTGCTCATCTCCGGCGACGCCTCCTCGCTCGACCAGGCCGTGCTCGCGGCGACCGGTGGTGGCACCGCGCTGGTGTCGCACCTCGTCAAGGGCGGGCTTCGACTGGCGGTCAACGCCTCGCCGGAACCCGCGTCCAACATCGCCGTCAGCGTCGCGGAGGACGGCGCGGTGGCGGGGGTCGTCGCGCTCGCGGTCGTCGCCCCGTGGGTCGCGGCCGGGATCGCCGCCACGCTGCTCGTGGCCGGGGTGGTGTTGGTGGTGCTGCTGGCCTCGCGCATCCGGCGGGCGGTACGACGCCGCCGCGAGCGGTCTCCCTAGACTCCAGAGGGTGGCTGTCAAGCGCGATGTCGTCATCGTCGGTAGCGGCCACAACGCGCTCGTCGCAGCGTGCTACCTGGCGCGCGACGGTCTCGATGTCGAGGTCGTCGAGACCGACCGGGTGCTCGGCGGCGCGGTCTCCACCGTGGAGCGGTGGCCCGGCTACGCCGTCGACCGCGGGTCGAGTGCGCACATCATGGTGCGGCACACCGGCATCGTCGAGGACCTCCGCCTCGAGGAGTGCGGGCTCACCTACCTCGACATGGACCCGTGGGCCTTCGCGCCCGTCGGCACCGGCGACGAGCAGCAGGCCATCACCTTCCATGTGGACCTGGACGACACCTACGACTCCATCGCAGCGGTCTGCGGACACGCGGACGCCGCGGCCTACCTGCGTTTCGTCGGTGAGTGGGGCGCACGCAACGAGGCCGTGTTCGCGGCCTTCCAGGACGTGCCCACACCTGGCCGGCTGGGCCGTCATCTGTGGGGAGCCGGCAAGGGCACCGAGGTCGGCGGCCTCGAGATGTCACGGCAGTTCCTGCAGCCCGGTGACCAGCTGCTCGACGAGCTGTTCGACGACGAGCGGCTCAAGACAGCTCTGTCCTGGCTGGGGTCGCAGTCAGGGCCACCCATGCACGAGGTGGCGACGGCCGACCTGGTCGGTTGGAACGCCCTGATGCACACGATGCCGCCCGGTCGCGCGGTCGGCGGGTCCGGTGCGCTGACCGCCGCGCTCGCGGAGCGGTTGCGGCGGATGGGCGGGGTGGTGCGGCTCGGTGACGGAGCAGCGGCCATCACGACCGACGCGCACGGGGTCACCGGCGTGCTCACCGAGTCGGAGGAGCACCTCGAGTCGCGCGCGGTGCTGGCGGGCTGCCACGTGCTGACCACCCTCGAGCTGCTCGGCGACGACAAGCTGCTGCAACGCGCCAAGGCGGTGCGGGTCGGCAACGGCATCGGGATGGTCGTGCGGCTCGGCACGACCGGCCTCCCGCATTATCCCGGCGTCAGCAGCGCGGCGTCGTACAGCCCGCACTCCGCGATGCAGCTCATCGCAACCAGCCGCAACCACCTGCGTGCGGCGCACGGTGCCTTCGTCGCCGGCCGGACGCCGGCCGAGCCCCCGGTGTTGCTGATGTCGTTCTCGGCGATGGACCCCACGATCGCGCCGCCCGGCCGGCACAACATCACGCTGTGGGCTCAGTGGCATCCCTACCAGCTCGCCACCGGTGAGCACTGGAAGGACATCCGCGAGCGCGAGGCCGACCGCATCATCGCACAGGTCGACAAGGTGGCACCGGGCTTCTCCGACACGATCGAGCACCGCTGGGTGCAGACGCCGCTGGACCTCGAAGAGGAGCTGGGCCTGAGGCGCGGCAACGTGATGCACGTCGAGATGGGGCTCGACGAGATGTTCGCCTATCGACCGCTGCCCGAGCTGGCGGGCTACCGTACGCCGGTGCGCGGCCTCTACCTCACCGGTGCGTCGACCCACCCGGGCGGCGGGGTCTTCGGCGCCTCCGGTCGCACGGCGGCGCGCGTCATGATCGCCGGCCGTCGCCGGTGGCGATGAGAGCACGCGGGTGAGCACGGCGTCGTCGATGCCGCGGCGGTACGACGCGGCGGGCCGCCGTGACCTGCCGCGCGGAGGTGCGGCAGCGATGCCGTGGGTGCTCGCCCTCGCCACCATCGCGATGCAGATCTCCTACCCGCTCGTGGACGGCGGCTGGCTCAGGCGGGTGACCATCGGGTCGGTGGTGCTGTTCGCTCTCGCGTCGGTGACCCATGCGTGGGTCCACCGTGGGTTCCGCTGGGCGTTCACGCTGGTCGCTGTGACTGCCGGTGGTGGTCTTGCGGCGGAGGCGATCGGTGTGCGGACCGGTTTCCCGTTCGGCGACTACGCCTACTCCGACGCCCTGGGGCCGCAGCTGCTCGGTGTGCCGGTCGTCGTACCGCTCGCGTGGACGATGATGGCCTACCCGATGTTCCTGGCGGCTCGACGGATCAGCCGTCGCTGGGCCGCGGTCGTCGGCGGCGTCGGGCTCGCCGGCTGGGACGTGTTCCTCGACCCGCAGATGGTTGCCGACGGTCGCTGGCGGTGGTCCGACCCGACGCCGGGCCTGCCCGGTGTGCGCGACGTCCCGCTCACGAACTTCGTGGGGTGGCTGGTCGTCGGCATCGCGATGATGGCGCTGTTGTCGCTGGCGCTACCGCGGGACCGCGCCAGCGAGACGGCGCCAGCCCTGCTGCTGTTCTGGACCTATTTCGGCTCGATCATCGGCAACGTGTTCTGGTTCGGCACCCACGCGATCGCCCTCGCCGGCGGGATCGCGATGGGACTCGTCGCGATCCCCTACGCCTGGACGCTCTGGCAGTCCCGCCCGTGAGGCTGGGTCGCGCGCTGGTCCGGGTCGGCGCTGCGCTCTCGGTCGCCGGGACCGCGCACGCGCTGTGGAACCTGCGCGTGCTGCGCACGCCGGCGCCGGATCCCCCGCCCGTCGCCGAGCGGGTCGCGGTCTTGCTGCCGGTCCGCAACGAGGCACATCGGCTCGAGCCGTGCCTGCGGTCGCTGCTGGCGCAGGACGGCGTTCGAGACCTGCGCATCGTGGTGCTCGACGACGCCTCCACCGACAGCACCGTCGACGTCGTACATCGCATCGTCGGTGACGACCCGCGCATGCGCATCGTGGCCGGTGCGCCGCTGCCGGACGGGTGGTGGGGAAAGACCTGGGCCTGCCACCAGCTCGCCGAGGCCGCGATGGACGTGGACCTGATGGTGTTCGTCGACGCCGACGTCGTCCTGGAACGGCACGCTGTCGCCGCGACGGTCACGTTGCTGCGCCAGGCCGGGCTCGACCTGTTGTGCCCCTATCCGCGCCAGCTCGCGGTCAGCCCCGCGGAACGACTCGTGCAGCCGCTGCTGCAGTGGTCGTGGGTGACCACGTTGCCGCTGCGCCTGGCCGAGACGTCGACGCGTCCCTCGCTCACCGCCGCCAACGGTCAGCTGCTCGCCGTCGACGCCGCCGCATACCGTCACGCCGGCGGCCATCGAGCGGTCCGCGCCGACCTGCTGGAGGACATCGCACTGCTGCGGGCGGTCAAGGCCGCTGGCGGCCGCGGCACGGTCGTCGACGGCACGCACGTGGCGACCTGCCGGATGTACGACGGCTGGCCGGCGCTGCGTGACGGCTATGCCAAGTCCCTGTGGTCGGCCTTCGGGTCGCCCGCGGGGGCTGCTGCCGTGGTCGGCACCCTCGCGGTCGCCTACGTGCTGCCGCCGCTGGCCGCACTGCGCGGCTCGCGGGCAGGGCTCGTGGGCTATGCCGCCGCCGTCCTCGGACGGGTCGTGGTCGCTCGTCGGGTGGACTCGCGGGTGTGGCCGGACTCCCTCGCCCACCCGGTGTCGGTGGGCACGTTCGCCGGGCTGACCGCGCTGTCCCTGTGGCGGCGGTGGCGCGGCACCCTACGTGTCGCCGGACGCCGGGTCCCCTGACCACAGACGGCTGTCGGTGGGGGTCGCTAGCGTCGCGACCGACTGACCGACGCAGAGGAGCCCTGACATGGCCTGTCGCTTCACCGAGCTCGTCATCGACTGTCACGACCACCAACGGCTCGGCGACTTCTGGTCGCAGGTGCTGGGCTACCGCATCGCCGAGACGTCCGACGGTCCCGAGGACTTCTACGTGGAGCTCGAGGGACCGACCGGTTCCGGGCCGTCGATCCTGGTGCTGCGCACGCCGGACGCCAAGACCACGAAGAACCGGCTGCACATCGACGTCCATGCCACCGACCGCGACCAGGACGCCGAGGTGGAACGCATCCTCGGGCTGGGTGCCACGCGCGTCGACATCGGGCAGGGTGACCAGGCGTGGGTCGTGCTGGCCGACCCCGAGGGCAACGAGTTCTGCGTCTTGCGCTCGACGGTCGAGCCCCACCCCGCCTGAGGCTCTTGTGCGCCCGGACGGCGCAAGCCGCCCGGGCGCATCGAAGCGGGTCTACATCTTCGGCATCAGCACCTTGTCGATGATGTAGACCGTGGCGTTGGCGGTCTGCACGTTGCCGCAGAGGACCGACGCGGTGCCGTCGACCTTGAAGTTCTCACCGCTGCCCTCGATGGTCACCGAACCACCCTGGAGCGACTTGTGCGACCCCGCGAGCTGGTCGGGAGCGATCTTGCCCTCGAGGACGTGGTAGGTCAGGACCTTCGTGAGCAGTCCCTTCGGGTCGCCCATGGCCTTGTCCATCGTGGCCTTGTCCATGGCTGCGAACGCGTCGTTGGTCGGCGCGAGCACCGTGATGTCCTTGGCGCTGTTGAGCGTGTCCACGAGACCAGCCTTCGTAACGGCGGTCACGAGAGTGGACAGCAGGGGGTTGGCCGAGGCGGCGGACGCGACCGGAGCCGTCGCCATGCCGTCGAAGCTGCCGGCGCCGGCGGCGGGCACAGCTGAGCAGGCCGGGCCGAAGGGACCGTCTGCCGCCACCATGCTCTCGCTGGTCTCCGGCGCCGAGCTGGGTGCCGCGCTGGAGGATGTGTCGGCGCCTGCTGTCGTCTCGCTGGTGGACGAGCCACCACAGGCGGTCAGCGACAGGGCCAACGTAACGCCCGCCGCGGCCAGGACGATGGTCCGGTTGTTCCTGAGCTGCATGCCATTCTCCTTGTTGGTGGGATGTCCGCCCGCTGGTGACAGCGGGAGGTGTGTCACGCGACCGAGACGACGGTCGAGTGCCATCCGGACGCGCCGGATGGAAAGGGGTTCGCGCGCTTCTCCGGCTGTACGGCGCCGGTCCGGTCCGTCGCTCGGACCTCGAGGGTGTGCTGACCCCGCGTGGCGTCCCAGTCCCAGACCCACTGCAGCCAGGTGTCTGCGGTCGGCACGCCGGCCAGTCGCGCGTTGTTCCAGCGGCCGCCGTCGACACGGACCTCGACCTTGCTGATGCCGCGGTGCTGCGCCCAGGCGACGCCGGCGACCGGCACCTTTCCTGCCGTCAGCCTGCCCAGTGGCCGAGGGGTGTCGATGCGCGACATGGTCTTGATCGGCGCCTTGACCGCCCAGCCACGCTTCACCCAGTAGGGGCGGTTGTCGGCGAACGTCGTGGCCTCGATGTCGACGAGCCACTTGGTCGCCGAGACATAGCCGTAGAGTCCCGGCACGACCATGCGCACGGGGAAGCCGTGCTCCGCGGGAAGCGGCTTGCCGTTCATGCCGACTGCCAGCATCGCGTCGCGGCCGTCCATGATCACGGCGGTGGGTGTGCCGATCGTCATGCCGTCGGTCGACTTGCTGACGATCTGGTCGGCGGCCTTGTGCACGCCCGCTTCCCTGAGGAGATCGGCGAGCGGTGCGCCGAGCCAACGAGCGGAGCCGACATAGGGACCACCGACCTCGTTGGACACGCAGGTCAAGGTGATGTCGCGCTCGATGAGACCGCGTTGCAACAGCTGGTCGAAGGTCAGCTCGATCTCGCGGTCGACCATGCCGTGGACCCGCAGCTTCCACGTCTGTGCGGACACCTGCGGCACGATCAGAGCTGTGTCGACCCGGTAGAAGCCCTTGCTCGGCGTCCGGAAGCTGCTCAGCCCGTCGACGCCGAGCTCGGCGTCGGCCGGCACGGTCCTGGCCGGGCTCACGGGGCTCGGCAGTGTCACCGCGGCCCTGGAGGCGGCGACGTCCGAACCTGCGCTGACCATGCGGCCCACACCGCCCGCGACTCCGGCGACGGCCACCGCGCCCAGGCTGCTGGCCAGGAAGGCGCGACGGTCGAAGCCACTGACAGCCTGGCTCGACGGAACGGCACCGGCGGTGGGCGTGCGCAACGTCCGCAGGAGCATCAGCAGCGCCACCGCCCCCACGAGGGCACCGACGACCGACGGCAGGAAGGCGAGCGCCGCTGCAGCGGGCCGCGTCGTGGCCGCGACCGCACCGACAGCGCCCAGCACCGCCACGCCGGCGAGACCGACGGCCGGCCGGCGTACCGCCAAGGTGCCGGTGAGCAGGGCTAGCAGCACGAGTACGACGACGATCGAGCCGATGAGCACCGGCTTGTCGTTGGTGCCGAACTGCTCGATCGCGAACTGCTTGAGCCACTGCGGCGTCGCATCGATCACGCTGCCGCCGACAGCGACCACCGGAGAGGACTTCGGGTCGATGAAGGCGGACACCAGCTCGGCGACACCGAGCGCCACGCCGGCCGCAATGAGACCGGCCAGCGCACCCGCCGTGCGGCGACCGCCGGACGTGGTGGGGGCGTTGTCGGAGCTCATGCAAGTGATCCGTGGCCGCGGGGGCGACGGATTGGCGCGGGGTTAGGCTGCTGCGCCGTGGCTCGGGTCGTGGTCGTCGGTGCGGGGATGGGCGGGCTGGCCGCTGCCGCCCGGCTGGGGGCGATGGGCCACTCAGTCGTGGTGTGCGAGCAGGCCGGATCCGTCGGCGGCAAGGTGGGGGTGTTCGCGCGCGACGGCTTCGCGTTCGACACCGGACCGTCGCTGCTCACGCTGCCTGCCGTCTACCGGGACCTGTTCATCAAGACGGGGGCACCGCTAGAGCAGTCCGTGGACCTGGTTCAGGTCGACCCGGCGTTCCGCTACCGCTTCCCGGACGGCGTGTGGCTCGACGTACCCAATGCCGCTCGTGGGCGCCTGCGCCTCGCGCTGGAGGAGACGCTCGGCGCCGGGGCAGGTGACGACTGGGACAACCTTCTCGGCCGCGCCGCCCAGATCTGGGACGTGACACGCGGCCCGTTCCTGGAGTCGCCGCTGGGCGGTCGCCGGGACCTGGTGCGCCTGGCGCGACGTGGCTCCGACGTACGCACGGTCGCGCCCTGGCAGACGCTGCGGCAGCTCGGTAAGAGGTACCTGCGTGATCCGCGCCTGCGCATGCTGCTGGACCGCTATGCGACCTACAGCGGCTCGGACCCTCGCCGGGCACCCGCGGCGCTGGCCGTCGTGCCCTATGTGGAGCAGACCTTCGGGGCGTGGCACGTGCGCGGTGGCCTGCGGCGGCTCGCGCTCGCCGTGCACGACCGGGCGGTCGAGCGGGGCGCCGTCGTACGCACCGGTTGCGACGTCACCGGGATCGTGGTCGAGGGCGGACGGGTGAGCGGCGTACGGCTGCGCTCCGGTGACCGTCTGGATGCCGACGTGGTGGTGGCCAACGCCGATGCGACGGTGGTGTACGACGAGTTGGTGACCGGGCACGAGGCCGCGCGCGCCCGACGCCGTCTCGCCCGCGCGACACCGTCGCTGTCCGGCTTCGTGCTGCTGCTTGCGCTCCGCGGCCGGACACCGGGCCTGGCGCACCACACGGTCCTGTTCCCCGACGACTACGACGCCGAGTTCGACGCCATCTTCGGCAAGCGCGCTGCGCCGGTAACCGACCCGACGGTGTACGTCAGTGCACCGGACGACGCGGCCCTGCGACCCGACGACGAGCATGAGTCGTGGTTCGTGCTCGTCAACGCTCCGCGGCACAGTGACGAGGCCGGCGTGCACGGCAGCATCGACTGGACGGTGCCGGGGCTTTCGGCGTCGTACGCCGACCGGGTGCTGGACGTGATGGCACGGCGCGGGCTCGACGTGCGGGACCGCCTGCTGTGGCGCGAGATCCGCTCGCCCGCCGACCTGGCCGCCGCCACGCGCGCGCCCGGCGGGTCCATCTACGGGACCTCGTCCAACGGCGCGAGCGCTGCGTTCCTGCGCGCCGCCAACCGGGGCGCGGTGCCCGGCCTCTTCCTGGTCGGTGGATCGGCACATCCGGGCGGCGGGCTGCCGCTGGTCGGCCTGTCGGCCGCCATCGTCGCGCAGCTGGTGGGTCCAGCCTGAGCTTAGCCGGATTGGGCGCCGGGCTTGTAGAGCATCGCGGCGGTCACGTCGACGTACCACCGCTCGAACTCACGCGGCGACCAGCCACGCTCGCGGACCAGTGCGACGTAGTTGCGAACGTCCATGTGGGCCCAGAGGACGTCAGCGGCCTTGGCGACGGTCATGCCACGGCGCAGCAACCCCTGCTCCCGGAGGTTCTCGGCCATCATCGTCATGCCGACCAGGCGTTGGGCCGCGAACGCCTCCAGCAGCTCACCGACCAGCGGATCCACGTCCGCCGCCGCGCGCAGCACCTGCTCGAGATCGGCAACCCGTTCGAGCCCCACCCGTAGGTGCCGGGCGTACATCTGCAGCTTGCGCCGCCCATCGGTCTCTGCCGCGATGCGGTGGATCTCCGGACGGTCAGCAACCGCGACCTCCTCGTCGTCGCCGGCGACGGCGACGTCGAGGACCTGCTTGAGCAGCTCGGCCTTCCCGCCCACCGTCGAGTAGACCGTCTGCACCGCGACGCCCGCTTCTTCGGCCACCTGGCTCATCGTCGTCGCGGCAAAACCGCGAGCGACGAAGAGCCGGTGCGCGGCGTCAAGGACCTTTCGCCGCGTCGCGCGCGCGACCTCGCGTCGACCCGAGGAGTCGTAGCGGCGCTGGGGCTTGACAGGACTCGTCATTGGGTGGAATCTCATTCCAGTGGAAGACCGTTCCACTCAATCATAGACCGGAGGAAGCCATGTACGCGTGGTGCCAGGACATGCCCGGTGTGTCGGCCGACGACTATGCCAAGGTGCTCGCCGAGCTGGGGGGCGCGGAGCAGGACGCTCCCGGCCTCGTGGCCCACGTGGCCGGCCCGGTCGAGGGTGGCTTTCGCATCGTCGACGTATGGGAGTCACGCGAGGCCGCCGAGCGCTTCGCGACCGACCACCTCGGCCCGGCGGTGCACCGAGCACACGAGGGTGGGGAGCAGGAGCTGCAGGCGGGCTTCCGCACCCTGGAGGTGACCGGCTAGGCCGAGAGACGGCGGCGCACGACGACTAACAGCTGCGCGAGACCGACGGCGCCGAGGCCTACCCAGGCCGCGGCGCCGAGGCCGGCCCACACAGTGCCGGTGAAGATGCCGGCGCACGCCAGGAAGGCCGCCGTGACGATGACCCGGGTCGGTCGCTCCGACACGGTGACGACGCCCACGTCGGCCATCCCGGCTGCGGTCGCCCGGGCGCGGGTGAACTCCTGCAGGAACATCAGCACTCCCCCGGCCACGCACAGTGCACCGGGCGCGCCGGCCCACCACAGGGCCATCAGGTAGGCGACGTCGCTGACCCGGTCGGCCACGGAGTCGACCACCGAGCCCCAACGGGTCGCCCGTCCCGTCAGCACCGCGACGGCGCCGTCAACGTTGTCCAGCAGCCCCGACCCGACGACGAGCAGCCCTGCGAGCAGCAGCCAGCGGTCGCCGACGGCGGCGACAGCCACCGCGGCAGCGCTGGTGAGTACCGCGAAGAACGTGATGAGGTCGGGCGAGAAGCGGGCACGGGCGAGCGGTCGCGCGACGACGTACGTCATCGTGAGCCACGACCGCACGAGTGCGTTGCCTCGCGGGTCGTAGTCGCCGTGCAGCCGCGCCCAGCCGTCGAGGTAGTCGTCGCGCGACAGCACGGTCAGTGTCGCTCGCGCAGCCCCAGCTGCTCGTAGATCTCGCGGGTCGCCGTGGAGGTGTTGAGCGTGATGAAGTGCAGTCCGGGCACGCCCTCGGCGAGCAGTCGCTCGCACAGCTCGGTGGCCGCCTCGACGCCCACCTTGCGCATCTGGTCCTTGTCTTCCTCGACGGCGTGCAGGCGCTCAGCCAGCTCAGGGGGGAACGCGGCGTTGGACAGCTTGGCGAACCGCTCGATCTGCGCGACGTTGGTCGCCGGCATGATGCCCGGGATGATCGGGACGTCGCAGCCGGCAGCGGCCACCCGGTCACGCAGCCGCAGGTAGTCGTCGGCGTAGAAGAACATCTGCGTGATGGCGTAGTCGGCGCCCGCCCGGCACTTGCGCAGAAAGAACTCCAGGTCCGTCTCCCAGTCGGGCGAACGGGGGTGCCGCTCGGGGAACGCGGCGACCCCGACGCAGAAGTCGCCCGACGCACGCAGCAACCGCACGAGGTCCTCGGCGTACTCGAGCCCCTCGGCGTGCGGGGTCCATGTGGCCTGCGGGTCACCGGGCGGGTCGCCCCGCAGCGCCAGGACGTTCTTCACGCCGGCCGCGGCGTACTGCCCGATGATGTGCCGCAGCTCGGCCAGCGAGTGGTCGACGGCGGTGAAGTGGCCCACCGGTGTCAGCGTGGTCTCGCGGGCGATGCCCTCGGTCATCGCGATGGTCTTGTCGCGGGTAGACCCGCCGGCGCCGTAGGTCACCGAGACGAACGTCGGCTTGAGCGCCTCGAGCTGCCGCAGGACGTGCCAGAGCTTGCGCTCTCCCTCGGGAGTCTTGGGCGGAAAGAACTCGAACGAGAAGGAGCGGTTGCCGCTGGCGAGCAGGTCGCGGATCGTCACCCCGGATCGCACCATGGGTCGAGGTTAGTCGAGCACGGGCCGCCACCTTGCCCGCATCCACGGGCGGCTGCCGCGGGCCGCGCCAGGTGGCCCTAGTCTCGATTGGCGTGACCCCTGCTTCACCGCTCGACGCCGAGGACCTGCGCACCCGCGTGCAGAAGGTGCTGGACGACGTCCTGGCCCGCCAGGCCGAGGTCCTGGACCGGGTCAGCCCCGACCTGGCACCGCTGATGGACGCCGTCGGCGACCTGCTGCGCGGCGGGAAGCGGCTGCGGGCCGCCTTCTGCTACTGGGGGTGGCGCGGCGCCTGTGGCCCGGACAGCACCGGCGTCCTGGAGGTCGCGGCGTCGCTGGAGCTGTTCCAGGCGGCGGCGCTGATCCACGACGACGTGATGGACAGCAGCGACACCCGCCGCGGGATGCCCGCCGTACACCGCCGGTTCGCGGCGCTGCACCGCGGCAACGGCTGGCTCGGCGCGCCGGAGTCCTTCGGCGTGGCGGGCGCGGTGCTCGCCGGTGACCTGTGCCTGTCCTGGTGCGACGAGATGTACGCCGACGCGGACCTGTCCCCCGAGCAGCTGCAGCGGGGCCGGCCGATCTTCGACCGGATGCGGACCGAGCTGATGTGCGGGCAGTACCTCGACATGCTCGAGCAAGTACGGGCCCAGACGTCGGTCGAGCAGGCGCGGCACGTGATCCGCTACAAGAGCGCCAGCTACACCGTCGCGCGGCCGCTGCTGATCGGTGGCGCGCTCGCCGACGCACCGGCGGCGCTGCTCGCGGCGTACGACGCCTACGGCCTCGCGCTCGGTGAGGCCTTCCAGCTGCGCGACGACATCCTCGGCGTCTTTGGTGACCCCACCGAGACCGGCAAGCCCGCCGGTGACGACCTGCGGGAGGGCAAGCGCACGGTGCTGGTCGCATCGACCATGGCGGCCGCGTCACCGGCGCAGGGCGCCGAGCTGCGGCGCGGCCTGGGCGACCCGCACCTCGACGACGTGGGCGTCGACCGGCTGCGCGCGCTCATGGTCGAGACCGGCGCGGTCGACCTCGCCGAACGGCTGATCGCGCAGCAGTGCGAGGCGGCCCTCGCGGCGCTCGCCGCCGCTGACGTGGAGCCGGTCGCCCGAGCGGTGCTCGAGCAGCTGGTCGTGGCGGCCACGGCGCGCACCCAGTGACGTGCCCATGTGGGGTGCCGATGACCGCGGCCGGCTGATGCGCACCGTCACCGGGCCCACCGACCATGTCGTCGTGGTGGGTGCCGGGCTGGCCGGTCTCTCGGCGGCGCTGCGGCTCGCCGGTGCCGGCCGTGCGGTCACCGTCGTCGAGCGCGAGCCGGTGCCGGGCGGCCGGGCCGGTCTGCTCGTCGACGGCGGCTACACGTTCGACACCGGTCCGACCGTGCTGACCATGCCGGACCTGATCGCGGACGCGTTCGACTGCGTCGGCGAGGAGCTGTCCGACTGGCTCACGCTGGACCCGGTACAGCCCCTCTATCGGGCGCAGTTCGCGGACGGCTCGGCGCTCGAGGTCCACGCGTCGGTCGAGGCGATGGCCGCGGAGGTGTCGGCCGTGTGCGGGCCGGCCGCCGCCGACAGCTACCGGCGGTTCGTCGACTTCGTGTCGCGCCTGTACGAGCTGGAGATGCGCGACTACATCGACCGCAACATCGACTCACCGCTCGGCCTGATGCGACCGTCGCTGGCCCGACTGGCGGCACTCGGGGGCTTTCGCCGTCTCGCGCCCAAGGTCGCGTCGCTGTTGCCGGACGAACGGCTGCAGCGGGTGTTCTCCTTCCAGGCGATGTACGCCGGGCTGTCCCCCTACGACGCGCTCGCGCTGTACGCGGTGATCGGCTACATGGACTCCGTGGCCGGCGTCTTCTTCCCACGCGGCGGCATGCATGCAGTGCCGCGGGCGCTGGCCGGTGCCGCCGAGAAGCACGGTGTCGCGATGCGGCTCGGTGAGACCGTGACACGGGTCGAGCTGCGCGGCTCGCGGGCGGTGGCGGTGCACACGTCGTCGGGCGAGCGGATCACGTGCGACGCAGTGGTGCTCAACCCCGACCTGCCGGCGGCCCGGCGGTTGATCGGTCGCCCGATGATGCGACAGCTGCGCTACTCACCGTCCTGCTTCCTGCTCCTGGCGGGGTCGCGCGCGTCGTACCCCGGCATCGCCCACCACACGATCTCCTTCGGCCATGCCTGGCGTGAGGTGTTCGACGAGCTGCTGGGTGGGCAGCTGATGAGCGACCCGTCGTTCCTCGTGACCAGCCCGACGGCCTCCGACCCGTCACTGGCCCCGGCGGATCGGTCGAGCTACTCGGTGCTGTTCCCGACGCCGAACCTCGACGCCTCGATCGACTGGCGCACGGAGACGGCGCGTTACCGCGACCACGTCGTCGCGACACTGGAGGCCCGCGGCTGGCCGGGCTTCGGTGACGGAGTCGAGGTGGAACACGTGACGACACCCCTGGACTGGGAGGCGAGGGGCATGGAGAGAGGTACGCCGTTCGCCGCGGCGCACTCGTTCGGGCAGACCGGGCCGTTCCGGCCGCGCAACATGTGGGGCGAGAACGTCGTCTTCGCGGGCTCCGGCACCCAACCGGGCGTCGGTGTACCGATGGTGCTGGTCTCCGGGCGGCTCGCGGCCGAACGGATCGTCGGCCCCGACCCGGCGTACCACTCCCGGGCCCTCCGGTGACTCCCTCTCAAGATCGACCAGCCAACACACAGAAGCCGGGGCTGGGGTGCCGGAACACCGCTTCAGGCGGCCTTCCGTGTGCTGGCCGGCCGGGCATGGGTGCGGCGCCGGCCCTTGGCAAGCTCGTGCCGGACCGCTTCGACGACGTAGTCGGGGTCGAGGCGCACGTCCTCCCAGCTGAACCGCAGCAGCCGCCAGTCGTCGCGGCAGTAGGCGTTGGCCTTGCGGCGATCCCTGCGGTAGTCATCGCGCGCCCGATGGAACTCGAATCCGTCCGCCTCGACGATCAGCCGGGCCCGCAACCAGACGAAGTCGACCACCGCCACGAAGAGTCCGTCGGCACCACGGACCGTGTACTGGCTGTGCTCGGGAGCCAGCCCTGCCTCGACCAGAAGCAGCCTCAGGAGAGATTCGAGCACCGAGCCGCAGCGGGGGTCGGCGAGCCGGGCGACCCGGCGAACCTTGTTCGCCGCCTTGCCCCGACTGGTGGCAGCCGACGTGCGCAGCTCTTCGATCGTGATCAGTCCCTTGCGCAGCGCCGAGTCCGCGATCACGACGGCTTCCTCGATGGACAGCACGCGAGCACAGTCCAGAACCGTCCGCAGCGGTGTGGTGACGGGCAAGCCGCGCCGGACCTCCGTCTCGGCGAGGCTCTGCCGTCGAACCTCGACACCAGCGAATGTTGCTCGGCTCCGGTCGCGGGGCACGGTCACCCGGTGATGTGGCTGATGGACCATCTCCAGGTCCCACAGAACTGCGGCGCTGTCGTGCGAGACGACTGCTCGAAGAGAAACTGCTGCCGCTGCAAGGACGCCGGTGCCGTCGGGAAGACCGAGCCCGTAGACGCCACGCTGGAGCCGGATGATGCGGCCGCTGTCGAGCGCTCGGTAGAGGGCGTGGCGTGTGACGTCGTGCCGCAGCAGTGCCGCGCGCGAGGCGAACCCGCCCAACTCCGCCAACGCATGCTGCACGTCCACCACGAAAGCGTGGCATTACGGGAGCCACCCGTGCGGCGGCGCCTGTGGACAACCGAGCCGCCCGGTCAGCCGACACACAGAAGCCGCTTCGGCAGCCATCAACAGTGGCTGGGAAGCGCTTACTGTGTGCTGGCGGGTCGATCTTGGGCGGCGGTCGGGGCAGGGCGGTCGTGAGCCGGCGGGAGCTGGACGCGGCCGGGATCACGGATCCGCAGCTGCGCGCGTCCTACGAGCGCTGCCTGGCGCTGAACGCCGCGCACGGCCGGACCTACTACCTCGCCACCCGGCTGCTGCCGCCGCACAAGCGCCCCTACGTGCACGCGCTCTACGGCCTCGCGCGCTACGCCGACGAGCTGGTGGACGACCTCGACTCCCCCGACCCGGCGGCGCTCGTCACCTGGGGCAAGCGGCTGCTCGACGACCTGGCGCTCGGGGACTCGAGCGACCCGATCGGCCGGGCCGCGGTGCACACGGCGCGCACCTGGGACATCCCGACCGAGCACTTCGAGGCCTTCTTCACCTCGATGCGCATGGACATCACTCGCACCACCTACGCGACCTACGCCGACCTCGAGCAGTACATGTACGGCTCGGCCGCGGCCATCGGGCTGGAGATGGTGCCGATCCTCGGGCCGCTCGACAAGGCCGCCTACGGCCACGCCCGTGATCTCGGCGTGGCGTTCCAGCTGTCCAACTTCATCCGCGACATTGCCGAGGACCTGCGTCGCGGGCGCGTCTACCTCCCCCAGGAAGACCTCGCGGCCTTCGGCGTCACCCACGACGACTTGGCCGCGGGGCCAACGCCGGACAACGTCCGCGACCTGCTGCGCTTCGAGATCGCCCGGACCCGGGCCATCTACGGCGCCGCCGCGCCGGGCATCGACCTGCTGCACCCGTCCAGCCGCGACTGCATCCGCACGGCAGTGACGCTGTACGGCGGGATCCTCGACGCGGTCGAGAAGGCCGACTACCAGGTGCTGGACCGTCGCGTCGCCGTCCCGATCACCTCGCGCCTCAGGGTCGCGCTCCCGGCGCTGCTCAGGGCGCGTCGGGCACGCCGCGGCGGCTGAGCCGCCTCCCCCACCACACCCACCAGGCCTGCGTCTGCAGCACCAACGAGAAGCCGAACAGCAGGTCCTCGACCGGCGCGAACACCAGCCGCCACCCGAGGATCGCGTCGGGGTCATAGGTCACGATGTCGCGGCCGGCGAGCCAGCCATTGGTCAGCAGCTGGAAGAACACCACGATGGCGTACGCCGTCCAGAACGTCCGTCGTTGCACCAGCCGGGTCCGCAGCACGGCAAGGTCGAGAACCAGAGCGAAGGCGACGCCGACAACGGCAAGGACGGTATAGCTCATCGCGCTCGGGCCTCGGGTTCCTCGTCCAACCGCCAGCCACGGACCCGCCGTACCGCCTCGAGCGCCAGCAACGACGCCACCGGCACGACGACGAAGAACAGCAGCTCTTCCAACGGGAGGCCGCCCGGCAGCGTCGCCCCGAGCATCTGCGATGCGTCGAAACCCCAGTGATCGTGCGCGATGGCGTACAGGTCCCACCCGACGAACACCGGCACGACCGGCAGCAGCGTCAGCAGCAGCCGACGCCACTGGCGGTAGACCCGCACGCCGAGCCACACCTCTAGCGGCAGGGTGCCCAGCAGGCAGAACGCGAGCACGCCGACGTAGGCCAGGTGGCGCACGCCGGGCCTAGAAGCCGAGTGCCTGCGCGCGGCGCTTGACCTCGGTGCCGCGATTGGCGACGAGCGCGTCGACCGGTGAACCGGGCAGCGAGTCGTCCGGCGAGAACAGCCAGCGCATCGCTTCCTCGTCGGAGTAGCGCGCGTCGGCCAGCAGCGTCAACGTGCCCGGCAGGCCCTTGAGGACCCGGCCGTCCTGCGCGAAGGCCTCCGGCACCATCAGCACGTTGTTCTCACCGCGACGCACCGCCAGCACCTGCCGGTCGCGCACCAGCTGGCGCACCCGCGACACGTCGGAGCCCAGCCGCTCGGCCAGCTCGGGCAGGGTCAGCCAGGAGGTCACCAGGGTGTCGACGTCGCTCACGTCGTCAAGCCTGCCACGGCGGCCGATCAGGCCGGCGGGAGGGCCGCCTCCTTCACCGGCACGCCGGGATCGGCCAGCCGCGCGACGTCGACGGACCGTCCGCGCTCCATCAGGCGCCGCGCCTGCACCAGGTCGCGGGGCCGGTCGACGGCGAGCGCGGCGACGAGCCGGTCACCGGTCAGCCAGAAAGCCGCCCACCGGGTGCCCTCGTCACGCCACACGACGCGGTCCCCGGCGGGGTGGTGACCGGCGTACTGGACCATGCGGCCCCACTGCTCCGACCAGAAGTACGGCACCGGGTCCCAGGTCGCGTCACCACCGAGCATCGTCGTCGCGGCGACCGCGGGCGCGTGCAGCGCGTTGTCCCAGTGCTCGACGTGCATCCGGGTCGCGTACCGCTCGGACGCCCAGGCGGCGACGTCGCCGACCGCCCAGACGCCCGGCATGCTCGTGCGCAGGTGACCGTCGACAGCAACGGCACCGCGGGCCGCCAGGTCGATCGGCGCACCGGCGAGCCAGGAGGTCGCCGGGCGCGCACCGACGCCGACCAGCACCGTGTCGGCCGCCAGCGTCTTGCCGTCGTCCAGGTGCACCGAGCCAGGCTCCACGGCGAGCACCGACGTGCCGAGGCGTAGGTCCACGGCTGCCCACCAGGGCAGCATCCGCTGACCGCACTCGGGCGGCAGTGCGGTGGCCAACGGAGCGTCGAGCGCCTCGACCACCGTCACATGCACGCCGGCCTTGACCGCTGCAGTTGCCACCTCTGCGCCGATCCAGCCCGCGCCGACGATGACCAGTCGCGTCCCCGGGCGCAGCCGACCACGCAGGCGCAGCGCGTCGTCCCGGGTCCGCAACGTCAGTGCGGCATCGGCGCCGGGGAGCCGCAGGGGCTGCGCGCCCGTCGCCACGACCAGGCCGTCCCACTCGAGGTCGACGACGTCGGTCTCGAGCACGCCATCCCGTACGCCGGTGGCGGTGCGGCCCGGTAGCCGGGTGACTGCCCAGGCGTCCCAGTCGGCGTCGAGCG
>JAVEDJ010000086.1 GCA_030841025.1 Actinomycetota bacterium | reverse complement strand
CACCGGGACCTGCCGCTCGAAGGCGTGCAGTTCCATCCCGAGTCGGTGCTCACCGAGGGCGGACACCGCCTGCTGGCCAACTGGCTGCTGGTCTGCGGTGACCCGGACGCGCCCGCACGCAGTGAGGGGCTGGCACCGGTCACCCCGGTCAGCTGACTCGCTGGGCGGCTGTGGTCAGCCGCCGGGCGGCGGGCTGGGCGGCACGGTCGCCGGCGGCGGCGTGACCGGTGGGGTCGCCGGCGCGGTCGCGGTGGTGATGGTGACGGTGGAGCCCAGCCGGGCGTTCTCGCCCGCCCCCGGCGTCTGCTTCGTGACGGTGCCCGGCTCCGCGTCGGGGGTCTCCGCGGTCTCCACCGCCACGTTGAAGCCGGCTTCCTCCAGGATGCTGCGGGCCGCGCTGCTCGTCTTGCCCTTGACGTTGGGCACGTTGTTCTGGCCGCTCGCCACCTCGACGTCGACCCCGCTGCCCACCTCGACGGACCTGCCAGCCTTGGGCGTCGACTTGACGACGATGTTGCGTTCCTGGTCGGAGGGGACCTCCTTGCGTTCACCCAGCTTGAGGCCCACGTCGCGCAGCTGGTTGGCCGCCTCGTCGACGGACAGCCCGACCAGGTTGGGGACGGTCGCCTTCGCGACGCCGTCGGAGACCTTGATGGTGACCGGCTTGCCGACCTCGAGCTCGAACTTGGGCTCGGGGCTCTGGTCGAAGACCCGGCCGGCCGGCTGCTGGTCGGTGTTCTCGTGCGTGGTCTTGACCGCGAAGCCCTGCGCCCTGAGGTCGGCGGTGGCTCTCGCCTCGGTCTGGCCGATGACGTCCTTGACCGGGAGCGTCTTGGGCTGGTTGGAGTCGAAGATCTGCTTGCCGACGACCGCCGCGATGACGAAGACCGCGATCACCGCGAGCCCGAGCAGCGCATAGGCCAACCCCCGCCCGCCGCGGCTCCCGTTGCCGCGGTCCTCACCGTCGTGCGGCAGCACCGGGAAGGTGGCGGTCCCGGCGGCCGGGACCGGCTCCACGCGCTGGGTTGCGCTGGTCGGGACCGGCGCGGGCGCGACCGACCGGCCGGCCAGGGCACGCGCGATGTCGGTGCGCATCTCGTCCGCGCTCTGGTAGCGGTCCTCGCGGTCCTTGGTGAGCGAGCGCATGACCACGGCGTCGACCGCCGCGGGAACGTCGGGGTCGAACGCCGACGGGGGCGCCGCATCCTCACGGACGTGCTGGTAGGCCACCGACACGGGAGAGTCGCCGACGAACGGCGGCCGTCCGGTGAGCAGCTCGTAGAGCAGGCAACCGGTGGAGTACAGATCACTGCGCGCATCGACCTGCTCGCCGCGGGCCTGCTCCGGCGAGAGGTACTGCGCGGTGCCGATCACGGCCGAGGTCGCAGTCATGGTCGCCGACTGGTCGGCCATGGCGCGCGCGATGCCGAAGTCCATCACCTTGATGTCACCGGCGCGGGTGAGCATGACGTTGGCCGGCTTGATGTCGCGGTGGATGATGCCGTGCGCGTGGCTGTAGGCGAGGGCGCCGAGGACACCGTCGACGATCTCCAGGGCACGCTCGGGCATCAGCTTGCGACCGGACGCCATCAGATCACGCAGCGTCGAGCCGTCGACGTACTCCATGACGATGTACGGCACGGGGTTGCCGGCGTGCTCGTCCTCACCGGTGTCGTAGACCGCCACGATCGACGGGTGGTTCAGGGAGGCGGCCGAGTGGGCCTCACGGCGGAAGCGTGCCTGGAACGAGGGGTCCCGGGCCATGTCCGGCCGCAGCATCTTCACCGCGACCGAGCGGCCGAGCCGCGAGTCACGGCCGATATGGACCTCGGCCATGCCACCGCGACCGAGCAGGTCGCCGATCTCGTAGCGACCCCCGAGTAGCTGGGGCACTGCGGTGCTCACTCGTCGTCCTCTTCCATGTCTTGACCGTCTTGACCGTCGCCAGCGCCGTTGCCCCGCTTGCCGTCGCCCTGGTTGTCCGTCTTAGCGCCCTTCTTGGGCTTGTCGACCTTGCTCTGGCCTGCAGCCGCCTGTGCGTACTCGAGGGTCACGGCCGTGTCCTGGCTCAATCTGCCGGTCGGGTCCACCCCAGTCACCGTACCGACAGGTGTCGAATTGCCGGCAATGACGGGCCGCAGCGTGACCTGCAGACCGAGCCCGCGCAGGGCGGCCCGAGCCTGTGAAACCGGTTGTCCACGGTACTCGCTCGCCCGGACCAGGACCGATTCCGCTGCGGGCGTGAAGCGCGGCGCCCCGCTGGCCGTCGTGTCGGTGGCGGTCGTGGCGGTGCCGGTGGCGTCGCCGGTGCAGGCCCGGAGCACCAGCAGCAGGACCAGCCCCCCGACGGTCAGCCCCACTGCATAAGGCAGCCAGGACGGCGTCCGACCGGGTGCGGGGAGCCGGAAACCGGGGTCGGTGTCCCTGCCCGGGCGGTTCGCCGGCTGGGGGGCGTCGGATGCTGTCGCGGGCAGGGCGACGGTCTGTCCCGCCTCGGTGCCGTCAGCGATCGCCCGGCTCAGCGCCCGGGCTTCCTCGGCGAGCTCGCCTGCGCTCGTCGGGCGCTGCGCGGGGTCCTTGGCGAGCATCCGCATCACCAGCGCGCTGACCGCTCCCGGGACCTCTGGCCCCAGGACCGGTGGCTGCTCGCGCACCTGGGCCAGCGCCACGCTGACCGGCGTGTCGCCCGAGAACGGCCGTCGCCCCGAGAGGCACTCGTACGCCACGACGCCGAGCGAGTAGATGTCGCTCGCCGGGGTGACCGACTGACCGCTCGCCTGTTCGGGAGAGATGTAGTCGGCCGTGCCCATGATCGTGCCGGTCTGCGTCAGCGGCACCGAGTTGGTGGCCCGCGAGATGCCGAAGTCGGTGATCTTCACGGTGCCGTTGGGCGTCAGCAGGATGTTGCCCGGCTTGACGTCACGATGGATGACGCCGCCGTCGTGGGCGGTCTGCAGGGCGTGCGCCGCCTGACCGATGATGTCGAACACCCGGTCCGGAGGCATCGGGCCCTCGCGGGCGATGACGGCCGAGAGCGGCTCGCCGTTGATCAGCTCCATCACGATGTACGGCGCGGCGCTGTCCCCGCCCGGACCGGCCGCGGAGCCGTCCGAGAAGTCGAAGACGGCCGCGATGCCCGCGTGCGAGAGGGCCGCGGTGTGGCGTGCCTCCGCCTTGAACCGCTCGAGGAACGTCGGGTCCTCGGCGTACCCCCGGCGCAGGACCTTGATCGCCACGTTGCGGCCGAGCACCTGGTCGATGCCCGCCCAGACCTCCCCCATCCCGCCGGCCGCGATCCGGCTGGTGAGCTTGTAGCGCCCGCCGAGCAGCACGTCGGTGGCGGGGGTCACCGGCCCAGCACCGCCCGCATCACGTCGCGGGCGATCGGCGCCGCGAGCTGGTTGCCGCTGATCTCCGCGGCCTCGCCGCCGTTCTCGATGACCACGGCGACCGCGACCTTCGGGTTCTCGGCCGGGGCGAACGAGATGAACCAGGCGTGCGGGCGGCGCCCACCACCCTGCTGAGCGGTGCCGGTCTTGCCGGCGACCCGGATGCCGGGGATCTGCCCGTTGGTCCCGGTGCCGTTCTCCACGACGTTGACCATCATGTCGGTCAGCTGCTGAGCCGACTGCGGGCTCATCGCCTGGCCGAGCTCCTTGGGCTTGGTGATGTCCAGCGGCGAGAGGTCGGGCGCCCGGAGCTCCTGGACGAGGTAGGGGCTCATCACCCGGCCGGTGTTGGCGGTGGCGGCGGCCACCATGGCCATCTGAAGCGGCGTCGCCTGAACGCTGAACTGGCCGATCGCCGACTGGGCCGTCTGCGGCGGGTTCAGGTTCTGCGGGAACCGGCTGACGGCGCTGCGCATCGGGATCGTGAAGGCCTCGCCGAAGCCGAACTTGCGCGCCTGGTCGGCGAGGGCGACCGCTCCCAGGTCGAGGCCGATCTTGCCGAAGGACGCGTTGCACGAGAAGGCGAGCGCGTCCTGCAGCGTGGCCTCTCCCCCGGGGTTGCACGGCCGGCCGTTCTCGTTGGGCAGGTTCGAGGTGGTCTGCGGCAGGTCGAGCTGAGGC
>JAVEDJ010000073.1 GCA_030841025.1 Actinomycetota bacterium | reverse complement strand
CCGTGCCCGTAGTGCTCGAAGCGCTGGCGGTAGAGCGCCACCATCTGCCGGGTGTGCTCCATCGGCCAGAAGATGTTGTTGTGGAAGAAGCCGTCGCCGTAGTACGCCGCCTGCTCGGCGATCTCCGGGCTGCGGATGGACCCGTGCCACACGAACGGTGGTACGCCGTCCAGTGGCCGGGGCGTGGAGGTGAAGCTCTGCAGCGGGGTGCGGAACTTGCCCTCCCAGTTGACGACATCCTCACGCCACAACCGGCGCAGCAGCGCGTAGTTCTCCACAGCGAGAGGGATGCCGTTGCGGATGTCCTGGCCGAACCACGGGTAGACGGGTCCGCTGTTGCCGCGCCCCATCATCAGGTCGACCCGGCCCTCGGACAGGTGCTGCAACATCGCGTAGTCCTCGGCGATCTTCACCGGGTCGTTCGTGGTGATCAGCGTTGTCGAGGTGGACAGGACCAGGCGCTCGGTTCGCGCCGCGATGTAGCCGAGCATCGTCGTCGGGGACGACGGGACGAACGGCGGGTTGTGGTGCTCACCGGTCGCGAAGACGTCCAGGCCGACCTCCTCGGCCTTGAGGGCCAGGGTCACCATCGACGTGATCCGCTCCGACTCGGTGGGCGTCCGACCGTTCGTCGGGTCGGGCGTGACGTCGCCGACCGTGAAGATCCCGAACTGCATGTGTCCGCTCCTTGGCAATGAACATTTACTTGACGTTGCAACTAACTGTAAAAGGAACACAGCTCGGCGCGGGTCTATGCCCGAGGCACCAGAGGCCGTTGCCGCGCCCTGGTACCCCGGCGCCCGGTCCCGGGCGCGACGCTGCGCCGTCTAGCCTGGCGGCCGTGCCCTACCTGACCGACCGCCCTCGGCTCGAGGGCCAGGTCACGCTGGCAGAGCCGGACGCGGAGTGGGCCACGACCGCAGCCCGCCTCCTGCGTGCGATTGGTGGTGCGCTGGGGTCGACCGGGCTGCTGCTGGAGCACGCCGGCTCCACGTCGGTCCCCGGGCTGGCTGCCAAGCCGGTCATCGACCTCGTGCTGGGGGTACCCGACCCGGTCGACGAGGCGGCCTACGTCCCCGCCCTGGAGGCACTCGGGTACCAGCTGCGCATCCGCGAGCCGGAATGGCACGAGCACCGCCTGCTCGCGGGCGCCCACCCGACCGTGAACCTGCACGTGTTCGCCGCCGGGTCCGACGAGATCGACCGGATGCTCGCGTTCCGCGACCACCTGCGTCGCGACAGCGCCGACCGGGAGCTGTACGTGCGGACCAAGCGGGAGCTGGCGTCGCGCACCTGGGCCCACGTGCAGGACTACGCCGACGCCAAGTCCCGGGTGGTCGAGGAGATCCTGCGACGCGCGCCGGCCGTCGAGCGCGGTGACGGAGAGGTCGCTCGCTGAGCCCGGCGTCGGCGGCTGGCTGCTAGCGGACCCGGCCGCCGAACCAGCCGCGCGTCCAGATCCGCTCCTTGCGGACCCGGGCACCTGTGTGCGGCGCGTTCCACACCTTGCCACGGCCGGCGTAGATGGAGACGTGATAGACGCGGCCATGCCTGGCCATGAACACCAGGTCGCCGGGACGAACGTGGCGCTTGCTGACCCGCTTGGTCCACCGGGCCTGGGCCCGCGAGGTGCGCGGCAGCTTCTTGCCGACCGCCTTGCGCATCACCCACCGGGTGTAGCCCGAGCAGTCGAAGGCCCGCGGGCCGGTGGCGCCCCACCGGTAGGGCTTGCCCTTGTGCTTCGCCGCGTTCGCGAGCACCTTCACGCTGAAGGCCGGGGTACCCGGTGACGCCTTGGCCGCCGCGTGCGCGGGAGAGGGCATCAGTGTGGTGAGCAGGAGGATGGAGACAGCAGCGGCGAGCGCTGCCAGGGCATGGCGCAGCCAGGGCTGAACAGCCAGAGACATCGGGGAGTGCCTTTCCGCACGCCTGCGAGGTGAGCTGTCGGGTTCGGGCCGGAAGTAGCCCGGTCCACCAGTGGTGGACTTCACCCCGAGCCGCTGCCGAGGCTGCGGCGATCTGGTGGAACCAGTGGTTCCCCCGCTCCTGCCCTGTCTGCGTGTTGTCGGGGACGAGTGCGCAAACCGAGGGCAGGGTGAGGCGTCCGGTGGCGCACTCTCAGCCTGACCAAAGTCCGTTGCTCACCCGTTGCACGAGTCAGCCGTACGCCGGCTCCGGTCGCCGGAGCAGTGCGGCCAGTCGCGTGCGCAGAGGCGTGCCGTCCGGGCGGAGGACGGCAATGGCCGCGATCGCGACCAGCACGACTACGCCGCCGATGACCAGACCGGCGCGCACCCCGGCCGCCTCGAGCAACAAGCCCAGGGCCGGCGGCCCGGCCAGGCCCCATCCCGTGCTGGCGGTGCGCCAGGCACCGAGGACCCGTCCCCGCATCCGCTCGGGCGGCACGGTCTGCAGCATCGACGCGGTCGCCGTCTCAGCAGCCGCCTCCGCCGCCGCCATCGGCACGGCCAGCACGACGAGCACCAGCAGCAGCGGGGAGAGTCCGGCCAGCACCTGCAGCACCGCAGCGGCCGCAGCAGCCGCGAGGACGACTCCCGTGCGTGGGCGGTCCAGCCGTCCGGCCGCCAGCGCCCCACCGATGCCGCCCACCGCAAGTGCGACGCCGACGGCGCCGTACGCGCCCGGTCCCCCCTCCAACGGCCCGGTCACCAGGGCGGCGAGGCTCATGGAGTAGTTGCGCCCGAGGACGCCGGCGATGGCACCGACGGCGAGCAGGGGCACCAGTGACCGATGAGCGAGAAGGAAGTGCAGCGCCGCCAGGACGCCCCCCGCGTCCGTTGCGGCGCCCGCCGGTGCCACGACGACATCCGGGTCGGCCGGCGGCCGGGGGGCCTCCCGGAGGAACGGCAAGCAGCCAGCCACCGCCAGGAAGGACAAGCCGTTGGCCAGGTAGGCCGCGGGGATGCCGACCAGTGCCACCGTCGCTCCGGCCATGGCGGTGCCGACCAGCCGGCCCACGCTCGACACGATCGAGCCGAGCGCAATGGCGGAGGGAACTTCGTCCTCCGGGACGAGCGCGTTGCCGAGCAGCGAGGATGCGGGCCCATCCATCGTCGCGATGAGGCCGCTCACTGCGCCGAGCATGAGCAGGAGCGGGACGCTGAGCACGCCGAGCGCGGCCAGCGCGGCCGTTGCGAAGGCGACTACTGCCAGACCGATCTGGCCGGCTCCCGCGACGAGGCGGTGCGGCCACTTGTCGACGACGGCGCCACCGATCATGCCGAACAGCAGCCCCGGCGCCGCCTGAGCCGAGAGGGACAGGCCGGTCATGGCGACCGAGCCGGTCAGCTCCAGGACCAGGAGGTTCTGGGCGATCAGCTGCATCCAGGTGCCGATGTTGCTCACCGCATTGGCAGCGGCCCACCAACGCATGCTGCGATGCCGCAGGCTGCGCCACGGGCCGGTCGGGCCGGTGGGACGAGGGTCGTGACGTGGGTGACGTGCGAGAAAGGTGCGCAGGCGCAAAGGTCTAGTTCACTTGCCATGAAGATGGGGGACGGACGTCTCGGCCGGCGCGAAGGCAGGAGTTGCGGCGGATGGTCAGCCGCTCGAAACCACAGACCGATGACTGTGTCAACCATGCGGTTCTCGGCCGGATTCCCCACCAGCGCGGGCAGGGCCGCTGACGCCGAGCCTGCGGCGGCATGACAAAGGTCCGCGTCCCCTAGCCTGCCCAGGCCGGGGAACGCGGACCTCGTTGTTGCGTTGCCGCTCAGTTGCGGCCGTGTGGGGATCAGACTGCGGCGGTCCGCTGCAGCTCGATCTCCTCGAGCACCCCGTGCTCGAACTCCAGCTCGGCAACGCCGACCCCGGGCTTCAGGTCGGCGACCGTTCCCTCGTCCTCGGAGTGGTCCGAGCCG
>JAVEDJ010000402.1 GCA_030841025.1 Actinomycetota bacterium | reverse complement strand
GTCGTGCCGGACATCGCGGGCGGCCGCGAGGACGGCGACACTGCCGAAGCTGGTCCACGACCCGCGGCCGCGGACGATCGGCCGGGGGAGCGGTTTGGCCCCGTCGCGGGTGGCGATGAGCCCGACCGGTCCGGCGGCGGACAGGGCGCCGCCGGCGCACACCAGGGCGAGGACGCGCCGGCGTGACCAGGACGGTGTCGGTGCGGTGCTGATGCTCTCGATGCTCTCGATGCTGTCGGGAGCGGGCGGGCGGACATGGGGGCGCAGCTCGAGGTCAGTCATGGGCTACCGAACCTTCGGGAGGGGCTTCGAACGTGCGCCCGTGACCTTTCGGTTTTCCTCCGCTGGCAGCCGGTTATCCCGCGCTGACGCTAGGTGAGCGAGCTGGGGTCCGCGGGCACGTCGATGGCGTGCTGCTGCAGCAGCTCGAGCGGTACGACGTCGAGTGCGCCCTCGTGGGTGGCGGCCAGCACGACCGGTGCGGCGACCCCGTCCTGGGCGGCCTGGAGCCACCGGGCCGCGACCACGCACCAGCTGTCACCGGCACGCAGCCCCGGGAACTGCCACTGCGGCCGGGGCGTCGACAGGTCGTTGCCGACCGATCGTTGGTGGGCGAGGAACTCGTCGGTCACGACGGCGCAGACGGTGTGGCTGCCGAGGTCCTCCGGTCCGGTGCTGCAGGCACCGTCGCGGTAGAAGCCCGTCATCGGGTCGATGCCGCACGGCTCGAGCGGGCCGCCGAGGACGTTGCGGTCGCCTGTCACGAGCTCAACCTAGCGTGGCGCCGGTCCGGTACCTCGTACGCTGCGCCCGTGACGGAGGCTGCGCAGGAGGCGATCGACCTCGAGACCGCGGGGGTCCGCGAGCTGCAGGACGCGATGTCGTCCGGCCGCATCACCAGTGAGCAGCTGGTCCAGGGCTATCTCGATCGCATCGACCGGTTCGACCGGCGCGGACCGGCCGTCCACGCCGTACGCTGCCTCGCTCCGGATGCCCGCGACCAGGCACGCGCCTTGGACGAGGAGCGGGCGAGAGGTGCAGTCCGGGGACCGATGCACGGCATCCCGGTCCTGCTCAAGGACAACATCGATGTCGCGGGGCTGCCGACGTCGGCGGGGTCGATGGCGCTGGAGGGCTCGACTCCGGGCACGGATGCCGCGTTGGTGACCCGGCTGCGGGACGCCGGCGCGGTGCTCCTCGGCAAGGCGAACCTGACGGAGTTCGCCAACTTCATGGCCGACGAGATGCCGAGCGGCTACTCGTCGCTCGGCGGCCAGGTGCTCAACCCCTACGACGTCAGCCTGAGTCCGTGCGGCTCGTCGAGCGGCTCGGGTGCCGCCGCTGCGCTGGGCCTCGCGACCGTCACGGTCGGCAGCGAGACCGACGGCTCCATCCTGTGCCCGAGCGACGCGCAGAGCCTCGTCGGTGTGAAGCCGACGGTCGGGCTGGTGGCCGGTACCGGGATGCTGCCGATCGCGACGAGCCAGGATTGCGCCGGCCCGATGACGCGCACCGTCTACGACGCGGCCGCGCTGCTCGGCGCCCTGACCGGTGGCGACTACATCACCGGCCTCGACGGCGGCGCTCTGGCCGGCGCGCGGCTCGTCGTACCCACCGTTCCTGACGACCTGCACGCCGACGACCGCGCGCTCTTCGACGTTGCGCTGCAGACGATGCGCGACCGCGGTGCGGTGCTGGTCGACGTGCCTGCGCTGCCGAGCACCGACGAGCTCGACGTGCTGCACTACGAGTTCGGCCGTGACCTCGACGCCTACCTCGCGGCGTTGCCCGAGGGCGCGCCGATGCGGTCGCTCGCCGACATCGTCGCCTGGAACCAGGCACACGCCGACGTCGCGCTCAAGTACGGCCAGGCCCGGCTGCTCGCCGCGGTCGCCGTCGACCACGACCAGCAGCGACGGGCGTACGACGCGCTGCGCGCGCGTGATCTAGCGGTGGCCGCGGAACACGGCATCGACGCGATGCTGGGTGCCCACGACGCGGCGGCCATCGTCCTACCGTCGTGGCGCGGGGCGGGCGTCGGTGCCCGCGCCGGCTATCCCAGCGTCATCGTCCCGGCCGGTTACCGCAGCACGGGGCGACGCCCGTTCGGCGTGACGTTCATGGGCAGTGCCCGGTCGGAGCAGGGGCTGCTGGGGCTGGCCTACGCGTACGAGCAGGCCTCGCAGCTGCGCCGGCCGGTCAGCGAGACGAACCCGTCGCTGCTGCGCGACGCCTGAGGTCCGGGCCCTGCGATCGCGGCCACACGCCGGGTTGCGGCAACCGTTCAGACCGCCGCAACAGGCCAGATGGTGCGGCAACAGGTCTCTAGGCCTGTTGTCGCACCATCCGGCCTACCCAACGTGGTCGAATCGCGGAGGTGGGCGGCCGGTCTGGTTAGGCGGTGGAGAGGACGTAGAAGCCCTCGGCGAGGTGGCCTTCGGGGAGGCCGGCGCGCTCGGCGTTGGCGCCGAACCAGCCACGCATCCGTTCCTCGAAGCCCTCCATGTGTGCGGTCTGGGACTCGTGCGCCCGCAGCGCGGCCAGCTTCGCGTCGATGACGTCGGTGATGTCGACCCAGTGGTTGTTCTCCGGGTGCGCCTGCAGCCAGGTCTCGGAGACAGTCCACGCCTCGAGTCCCTCGTCGCGCAGCAGCTCGGTGTGCGCGAACGGGTTGCGCGCGTCCGGGTAGATCGCGGCGATCGCCGCCGCCCCGGCGGCGAGATGGTCGGGATGGCTGGCGCCGATGCGCGACCAGTTGCGGTCCGGGCTCTGGATCACCATCCGCTGCGGCCGTACCTGCCGGATCACCCGGCTGATGTCGCGCCGCAGCTCGATCGTGGGCACCAGCGATCCGTCGCGGTAGCCGAGGAAGCGCACGTCGTGCACGCCGACCTGCTTGGCCGCCTCCACCTGCTCGGCGCGGCGGATGCGAGGGATGTCCGCCCGGTCCACCGCGAGGTCGAAGCCGCCCGCGTCACCGTCGGTGCTGACGCAGTAGGTCACCTCGACGCCGGTCGCGGTCCAGAGTGCCACCGTGCCGGCGGCCCCGAAGTCGACGTCATCGGGATGCGCGGTCACGACCAGCACCCGTTCGACCTCGTTGTCATCCAGCACGCGCGCTCCTCGGCGGTCGATCGCGAAATGAGTCCGTCCTCATGTTCCGGGCTCATCGTAAGGACCGGCTTGGGTCGCCGTTGACTCAAGATCGTCCCAACCGCCGCCGACAGGACCTTCATGCGCCTGCCGACCGGTCTTGCCCGCTCCGCCGTGCCTCTGCTCGCGGCAGCGCTGCTTGGGGGGGTCGCCGTGACCCCCCTGCCGGCCCTGGCCGCCGAGCCGGCCGCCGCCCCGTCGCCCAAGGCCAAGGCCTTCCGGCCGGTGGCCGACGACCTGCCGCGCGCGGAGCGTGAGAGCACCTGCAGCCCGACGGAGAAGCCCGGCGCGATCGCCCTGCGCACGCTGATCCAGCGCACCTATGGCAAGCAGATCGCGATCAGCATCGTGCGTGGCTGCACGCGGGCCGAAAGTGGCCACGAGGAGGGGCGCGCCGTCGACTGGATGACCAACGTGCGGGTGCCCGAGCAGCGAGCGCTGGCCGACACGTTCATCACCTGGCTGCAGGCCACCGACGAGTACTACAACCCCTACGCGATGGCCCGCCGGCTCGGCGTCGAGTACATCATCTGGAACAGCCGGACGTGGCGGACCTTCGACCCGGACCGAGGCTGGACGGAGTACGCCGGCTGCCTCACGAAGAAGCGGGCCAAGAAGTACGACAACGCCTGCCACCGCAACCATGTCCACATCAGCCTCAGCTGGGACGGCGCGTACAACCGCACGTCGTACTTCGGTGGCTATGTCGCGTGCCCGTCCTTCCCCGCGCCGCTCATGGCGCCCGCACTGACGACCACCGGGCTCGACTTCGTCGCCGTCCCGCCGGCCCGGCTGCTGAGCACCTCGAGCTACACCGGCACCACCAACGGCCCCTGCCGGATCCGCGGCGGCACCCGCTTCGACCTGCCGGTGCTCGGTCGCGGTGGAGTGCCCCCGAGCGGCGTCGCCGCCGTGGTGCTTCGCGTCGCGCTGGTCAAGCCTGATGCCAGCACGACGTTGCGTGTCTGGCCGACCGGCGCGGCGCTACCGCCCGACCCAGTCGCAGCCGCCAACCCCGGCCAAGGGGCCGCGCTCGTCACCGTGCCGCTCGGCACTTCCGGCAGCGTGAGCCTGCAGCACACCGGCGGCGTGAGCCACCTCACCGCCGACGTCGTGGGCTACTACCTCGCTCCCAACCTGGTCGGCGACCGCCTCCACCCGATGGGCGCGACCAGAGTCCTCTCGGCCCAGACCATCCCCGCCAAGGGCAGCCTCGCGGTCGACCTCGGCACCGCCAGCGGCGTCGAGGACGTGCACGCCGGTCTGCTGTCGCTGTCGGTCAGCGGCGCGACGAAGGCCGGCACGCTCGTCGCCTATCCGCCGGACTCCTCGGTGCCACCGGTGCCAGCGGTCGTGTTCGCGGCGAACGACGTCTCGACCAGCTCGGTGCTGGCCCGCACGGGCGGCGGTGGGCGCACCCTCCTGCTCAACAGCTCGAGCGCACCCGTGACGGTGACCGCGGACCTGCAGGGGGTCTACGCACCGGCAGCGGTCACGGGAGGCATGCAGTTCGTGCCGCTTGCGCAGGGGCGCCTGGTCAACACCGTGAAGCGCGAGGGCCTCGCCGGCTCGCTCACCCAGGGGCTCACCGCGACCTTCGCGTCCGTCGGCGTGCGCGGGGTCCCGGCAACGGGCGTGGGGGCTGTCCTGCTCTACGGCATGGCCGTCCGGTCCCAGGCCAACACCGTGACGACGCTCTGGCCGGACGGGGCGGAACGCCCCACCATCCGCCAGCTCAGCCCACGCGTGGCCCGCCCGAGCGGCGACATGATGGTGGTGCGTCCGGGCGCGACGGGGCGCGTGGCGGTGCGCAACCAGCGGGGTACGACGGACCTGGTGGTCGACGTCGCGGGGTACTTCCGCTAACGGCCGATCCGGTCGCTGTGACCTGTCCGCGGGGCCACCTAGACTCGACGGCAGGATGAGCACTCTTTTCGACGACTCCTTTCCCCTGCCCAGCTCCGGTCCCGGCGAGCACGCCACGGCCGGGCGCGGCCGCCTCGACGGCGCGACGCTGCTCGAGGGGCTCAACCCCCAGCAGCGGGCCGCCGTGGCGCACGAGGGGTCGCCGGTGCTCATCGTGGCGGGCGCAGGGTCGGGCAAGACCCGGGTGCTGACGCACCGCATCGCCTACCTGCTGGGCGAGCGCAAGGTGCATCCCGGCGCGGTGCTGGCGATCACCTTCACCAACAAGGCCGCCGGCGAGATGAAGGAGCGCGTCGCGGCGCTCGTCGGGCCCCGGGCCAAGGCGATGTGGGTGAGCACCTTCCACTCGGCCTGTGTGCGCATCCTGCGTCGGGAGGCCGCCCACCTCGGCATGAAGTCCACGTTCTCGATCTACGACCAGGCCGACTCGCAGCGGCTGATGACCTTGGTCTGCCGTGACCTCGACCTCGACCCCAAGCGCTACCCCCCGCGGTCGTTCTCGACGCAGGTGAGCAACCTGAAGAACGAGCTAGTCGACCACGAGACGTTCGCCGGCCGGGCCGAGACGCACATCGAGAAGACCTTGGCCGAGGCCTATGCGCTCTACCAGCGGCGGCTGCGCGAGGCCAACGCCTTCGACTTCGACGACCTGATCATGACGACGGTCAACCTGCTGCAGGCCTTTCCCGACGTGGCCGAGCACTACCGGCGCCGGTTCCGGCACGTGCTCGTGGACGAGTACCAGGACACCAACCACGCGCAGTACGTCCTGGTGCGCGAGCTCGTGTCCGGTGGCGACGCGGCCCTCGGCGTACCTGCTGGTGAGCTGTGCGTCGTCGGCGACGCCGACCAGTCGATCTACGCCTTCCGGGGCGCCAGCATCCGCAACATCCTGGCCTTCGAGCAGGACTACCCCGACGCGCGCACGATCCTGCTCGAGCAGAACTACCGCTCCACGCAGACCATCCTGTCGGCGGCCAACGCGGTCATCTCGCGCAACGCGAGCCGCAAGCCCAAGAACCTGTGGTCGGACTCGGGCCCGGGGGTGCCGATCGTCGGCTACGTCGCCGACAACGAGCACGACGAGGCGTCGTTCGTCGCCGCCGAGGTCGACCGGCTCACCGATGACGACGGCGTGCTGCCCTCGCAGGTGGCGGTGTTCTATCGCACCAACGCCCAGTCCCGCGTCTTCGAAGAGGTCTTCATCCGGGTGGGCCTGCCCTACAAGGTCGTCGGCGGCGTGCGCTTCTATGAGCGTCGGGAGGTGCGCGACGCGTTGGCCTACCTGCGGACCCTGGCCAACCCGGCCGACACGGTGTCGCTGCGCCGCATCCTGAACGTGCCCAAGCGCGGCATCGGTGACCGGGCCGAGGCCTGCATCGAGGCGCTGGCCCAGCGCGAGCAGGTGCCGTTCAACGACGCGCTGCGCCGCTGCGAGGACGCCTACGGCCTGGCGGCGCGGTCGCTGACAGCGGTGCAGAGCTTCCGGCAGCTGCTCGAGGACCTCGGCACGCTGGTCGAGGCCGGCACGGGTCCGGCCACGATCCTCGAGGCGGTCCTCGAGCGCACCGGCTATGCAGCCGAGCTCTCCGGCTCGGCCGACCCGCAGGACCAGACCCGGCTGGAGAACCTCCAGGAGCTCGTCGCGGTGGCCCGTGAGTTCGAGGAGGCGAACCCGGACGGCACGCTGATCGACTTCCTCGAGACGGTCGCGCTGGTCGCGGACTCCGACGAGATCCCCGACAACCCCGAGGACGGCGAGGCAGACCAGCCTGCGCAGGGTGTCGTGACGCTGATGACGCTGCACACCGCCAAGGGCCTCGAGTTCCCGGTGGTGTTCCTGACCGGGCTGGAGGACGGCGTCTTCCCGCACAGCCGCTCCCTCGGCGACCAGCCCGAGCTGGAGGAGGAGCGGCGGCTGGCCTACGTCGGGGTGACCCGGGCGCAGCAGCGGCTCTACGTCAGCCGTGCCGTCGTGCGGTCGTCGTGGGGTGCGCCGGCGCACAACCCGGCGTCCCGGTTCCTCGACGAGCTGCCCGTCGACCTGGTCGACTGGCGGCGCACGGAGGCGGCGCAGACCTCCTGGAGCCGACCGGTGCTGCCGTCCCTGCCGTCCCGCAACGCCGGACCGCCCACCCGTCGCTTCGGGACGGCGGCCGTCCGTGCGGACGCCGACGCCAGGGGGCAGCGGCGGGAGGTCCCGTCGCTGGCGCCGGGCGACCGGGTCGTGCACGACTCCTTCGGCATGGGCAGCGTCGTGACCCTCGACGGCGTGGGGGACAAGGCCGTGGCCTCGATCGACTTCGGGTCCCAGGGCGTCAAGCGGCTGCTGCTGCGCTACGCCCCGGTCGAGAAACTGTAGGCCGCCGCCACGCCCGTCGTCCGCCCAGCTCGGTGTGGGCGAGCCGGGTCAGGGGGCGAGGCCGTGGGCGACGAGCGCGGTGTAGGGGTCGACCGGGTCCTTGCCGCCCGGACGCACCTCGAGGTGCAGGTGCGGACCGGTCGTGTTGACGGTCGAGCCGATGGACCCGATGACCTGGCCCGCGGTGACCTTCTGGCCGACCTGCACGGTGTAGGCCGTCTGGTGGCAGTACCACAGGTCGGTGCCGTCCGGGAGCGTCATGACGGTCCGGTTGCCGTAGGCCCCGGCGTAGCCGACCTCGGTGATCGTGCCGGCCGCGACGGCGTGGATCGGGCTCCCCGTCGCACCGGCGAAGTCCAGGCCGGTGTGGCAGTGGGACCACAGGCCCGAGCAGCTGCCGAAGCGCGCGGTGAGGTGGTAGGTGCCCGAGGTGACGGGGAGCACCCAGGTGTTCCGGGCGTCCCGGGCGATCCGGTTCGCGATCCTGTCCGCCTGCTCGTGCGAGCTGCGCGCGACCGCTGCCAGAGCGGTCCGGCGCTGCTTCGCCGCCTTCTCGGTGGCCGCCTGCAGCCGCCTGGCCGCAGCGTCGACCCTGGACTCGCGCTGGGCGTCGCGGCTGACGGCGCGGGTGCGGTTGGCCAGGGCGGCCGTGTCCGCCGCCGACAGCGTCGCCTTCGAGACCGAGGTGGACACCGACTGCCCGACGTCGGCGCCGCGGATGAGGGCGCTGCTGCTGCCGGGAGCGAGCGTCACCGCCCCCGCGGCCGCCAGCAGGACGGCAGCACCGCCGACGAGTCGGGGGGCCAGGTGGTGCGCGCGGGTCGGCTTGCGGGCCCGTCGGCGTCCCTGCCGGCCGGTCGTCCGTGCCGTCGGGTCGGCCCCCGTACGCCGTCGCGCGGCTTCGCGGGGGTCTGCTCGGTGCTGGGCCAAGAGGAATGGTCCTTCGCTGGTTCGCTCGGGGGAGACGGACGCAGTCGGCCACGATAACGAAGATGTCCCGGTTCGTCGCATCGGCGGAAGGGTGCTGTGAGCAAGGTCACCGGTCCCGAGGCCGTGGGCTCGCTGTCGGATACGCTGGGCACGGCATCGGCCGCCACGGCTCTCGTGACGCCGCAGGTCAGG
>JAVEDJ010000313.1 GCA_030841025.1 Actinomycetota bacterium | reverse complement strand
TCACGATCCCCGAGAACCGCAACGGCTGCATCGACCTCGACGCGCTCGAGCAACAGCTCGTCGCCTACGCCGACCGGCCGCTGCTCATCGGGTCCTTCTCCGCCGCCTCGAACGTGACCGGCATCGTGACCGACACGCACCGCATCGCCGACCTGCTGCACCGCCACGACGCACTTTCGTTCTGGGACTTCGCGGCCGCCGCGCCCTACGTCGACATCGACATGAACCGCGAGTGTGCGCAGCACCCCCGGTGTCACAAGGACGCGGTCTTCCTGTCTCCGCACAAGTTCATCGGCGGACCGGGCACCCCCGGCGTTCTCGTCGTACGACGCAACCTCCTGCGCAACCGCGTTCCGGTCGTGCCAGGTGGCGGAACGGTCGCCTACGTCAACCCGCTCGAGCACCGCTACCTCGAGGACCCCACCCATCGCGAGGAAGGTGGCACGCCGGCGATCATCGAGTCGATCCGCGCCGGCCTCGTGTTCCAGCTCAAGCAGGCAGTCGGCGTCGAGACCATCCGGGCTCGCGAGGAGCTGTTGCTGCGACGCGCCGTCGACACGTGGCGCGAGCTGCCCGGCATCGAGATCCTCGGCAACCTCGACGCGGAACGGCTTTCGATCGTGTCGTTCGTCATCCGCCGGCTCGGTGCCGACGACAAACCCGGCCGCTACCTGCACCACAACTTCGTCGTGGCGCTGCTCAACGACCTCTTCGGCATCCAGTCGCGCGGTGGATGCTCGTGCGCCGGCCCCTACGGGCACCGGCTGCTGGGCATCGACATCGAGCGTTCACATGAGTTCGAGCGTGAGATCTCGACGGGCTGCGAGGGCATCAAGCCCGGCTGGGTGCGCATCAACTTCAACTACTTCATCTCCGAGGCCGTGCACGACTACATCGTGGCCGCCGTCGCGCTGGTGGCCCAGCACGGGTGGCGGTTGCTGCCCGACTACACGTTCGAGCCACTGACCGGGCTGTGGCGCCACCGCCTCGGCCCGGTCGAGCCGCCGCTCCGGCTGGACCAGGTGGCCTATGACGAGCACACCGGTGAGATGCGCTACCCGCGTCACGACGAGCCGGTGCCCGAGGCCGCGCTGGTCGGCTATCTCGATGAGGCCCACGCGATCTTCGCCGCAGCTGCCGGTGCAGGCGACAGTGGCGGGGATGGCACGACCCGAGCCGCGGGGCTGTCGGACGACTTCGAGCACTTGCGATGGTTCGAGCTGCCCGCGGCCTGCTTGAGCTGAGTACGGGCCGACGGCATGAACTGCTAGGGGACTGGGCACCTAGAAGGCAGGCATCATCAACTCCGGAGGTCGCGCGCTCATGAAGATTCTCCTGCTCATCGTGGTGGTCATTCTTGTCATCGCTTTCGTGATCCCCGCGCTACGCAAGCGCGGTGGCCGCGGAGGACCGCTGTAGAACCAGACTCACCGCGCACAGGGCCGGCACTCCGATCGGAGTGCCGGCCCTCTGCGCGCCTGAGCCGCCCCCTCACGGCATGCTCCGCTCCTCTCCGGACACCTTGCGATCGTGCGCGGAGCTCGATCGGTCGCCCAGCGAGTCCATCCGATCCATCGCGCTCTCGGCACGCTGAAGGCCGGCGTCACCGTCCGACTCATGGCTCACGTCCTCGGCGGCGAACAACGCCAGCCGGTCGTCCAGGGCTGCGTCCCGGTCCCGAGCCGCCCAGTGCCGGTCGACCAGGTTCTCGAGACGGCTGGCTGCCGCGATCGACACGGCGTCCTCGGCCGAGGCGTCGGCCGCTGCCTCCTCACGAGCGCGCGCTCGCGCGTCACGGTGTTCGGCGGCCTGGTCGCGTAGATCCGCTGCCCTGATCAACCGAGGGGTGTCGAGCGCACCCTGCGGTACGGCGTCGCCGCGCACGAGACGGGAAGCGTGTTCGCGGCTGTCCGCTTCGCGGTCGCGCTGGTCGGCACGGCGGTCACGCCGATCTGCGGCAGCGTCCCGTTCGTCGGCGGCGCGGTCTCGTGCGTCCACGTCCGGCTCGCCGCTGAGCGGCTGCCGCTCCTGCTGGCCGTGGACTGCAGGCGTCTCGGGTGCGATGGCTAGCTCCCACGGTGGCCGCGCGGCGACTGACGTCGCGCACCACCGGGCGTTGTGGTTCTCATCGCCGGGGTCTCGGGCCACACGTCCAGAACTGGACTGCACTGCGAATGTACACCGGCACGAAAGGCCCGCATTCCCGACGACTTGGACAATGAGGGTGGAGCGGTCAGCCAGTCGTCGAGTCGCCTCGATCGATGCTGTCGGGTCCGATGCTGCGGCCCGCCCACGTCCACGCGTAGGACGTGTCCTCGGCCGCAAGGGCGGGCTCGAGCAGGTCCAGCGGCCGGAAGGTGTCCACCATCACCGCGAGCTCGTCGGTCTTCTCCTTGCCGATGGAGGCCTCGACGGACCCTGGTTGAGGGCCGTGCGTGAAGCCGGACGGGTGCAGCGAGATCGATCCCTGCTCGATGCCCGCACCCTTGCGAGACATGAAGTCGCCTCCTGTGTAGAAGATCACCTCGTCGGAGTCGACATTGGCGTGGTTGTACGGGGCCGGGATGCCGTCGGGGTGGTAGTCGAACAGCCGCGGGACGAACGAGCACACGACGAAGTTGGGTCCCTCGAACGTCTGATGCACCGGCGGCGGCTGGTGCAGCCGGCCGGTGATCGGCTCGAAGTCGTGGATCGAGAACACGTAGGGATAGAGGCAACCGTCCCAGCCGACGACGTCGAACGGGTGGTGGGCGTAGACATACCGCGTCCAGTTGCTCGTGGTGCCGGCGCCGCGGTGCTGGACGAGCACCTCGACCTCGTCGCCATCGACCCGCAGCGGCTCCCCCGGTCCGCGCAGGTCCCGTTCGCAGTAGGGCGCGTGCTCGAGGAACTGACCCTTGCTCGACAGGTAGCGCTTCGGCGCCGCGATGTGCCCGGCGGCCTCGATCGTGAGCAGCCGCAACGGCTCGCCCGCGTCCGGAACCCATCGGTGCGTGGTCGAGGTCGGGATGACGACGTAGTCACCCGGCGACACCGGGCACGCACCGAAGATGGTCTCGACGACGCCGGAGCCGCTCTCGACGTAGACACACTCGTCACCGATCGCGTTGCGATAGAGCGGTGAAGGCGCCTCCGCGACCGCGTAGGAGATGCGCACGTCGCCGTTGGCCAGCAGATGCTGGCGGCCGAGGACGGCGTCGGCCGAGCCCACGGCGGCACCGTCGAGCTTGTGCGTCTTGAAGTGTCGGGGCTTGAGAGGGTGGTTGGGCCGGCGCTCGTAGGTCGGCGCGTCGAAGATCTCGCTGGAGACGATCGCCGTCGGCAGGTGCTCGTGGTAGAGCAGCGACGCGTCGGAGGAGAACCCCTCGACCCCCATGAGCTCCTCGGCGTAGAGGCCGCCGTCGGGTCTGCGGAACTGAGTGTGGCGCTTGCGTGGGATCTCGCCGACCTGGCGGTAGTAAGGCATCGTTCGCTCCCCTGTGCCAACTGCCCTGTCGAAGGACGTTCTCCGCACACCCTGCCACGGTTCCTTGGCAGGAGGACGAGGGTGCACGGGCTGACCCTGACTTCGATAGCGTGCGGCCATGTCAGCGGTCCCGCGCTCATTGTTCGCCGGACTGGTCGACGACGCCGCTCTCTTCCCGCCGGGCAACCCCCCGATGGACGTCGGCCTCCGGGAGCATGCGCGGCACCATGGGGCGTCGTACGGCGAGATCGTCGGACCCTTCCTGTGCCCGGTCAGCCGCGCCGACGAGATGGTGGCGATGCTGCCGGAGGACCAGCGGCTGGAGCTGTCCCCGGTCGTGGACCTGACCGGCGAGGCGGCTAATGCAGCACTGCGGACCGTTGCGGGCGATCCCCGGCTGAGGCTCGCCGCGGTGGAGGCGTCAGCCGAGCGGCTCGGTGACGACGTCGCGACGGTCGGCGCCAACCTGCATCGGCTTCCGCGTGTCGTGGGCTTTCTCGAGGTGCCGCGGAAAGGGTTCGGCGCGGCGCTGGACTATGTCTGCCCTACGGGCTGGCATGCCGCGAAGTACCGCACCGGAGGCGCCCACGCCGAGGACGTCCCCGACGCGCACGAGCTCGCCGGCTTCCTCACCGAGTGCGTGCGTCGCGGGCTGCCTTTCAAGCTGACCGCCGGGTTGCACCACGCGATCTCGGCAGGGCCGGGGGACGACAGCCCTCGGCGGCACGGCGTGCTGAACGTCCTCGCCGCCGTCGCCGCCGCGCAGGCGGGCGCCAGCAGCTCCGACGTGTCGGACGTACTGGTCACGTCGGCGCCCCACG
>JAVEDJ010000282.1 GCA_030841025.1 Actinomycetota bacterium | reverse complement strand
CCCACCTGCACACCAACACCCCGGGTGTGCTGGCTGCGGTGAACGGCGTGCTCGCCGACCACCAAGTGAACGTCGAGGGCCAGGTCTTGGCCACTCGGGGACAGCTCGGCTATCTGCTGACCGACATCGCGTGCGACTACGCGGCCGACGTCGTACACGCGCTGGCCGCAATGCCGCAGACCATTCGCCTCCGGGTGCTCTCGTGAGCTGCGTACGACGACCGCTGCTGGGCTAGTCGCCTCGACCCTTGAGCGGAGGCTTCCCGAGGTCGAGATGCTTGACGATGTCGCGCTCCACGTCTCGGATGTGGTCGACGGCAGCTGCGCGCGCATCTCGCACCCGACGGCCAGCCACCGCATCGACGATCTTGAGATGGCCCTCATGGGCTCGAGCCCTACGGTCAGGCAGCGCAATCACATGGTGCGAGTAGGTGAAGAACAGCGGTTCCAGGTTCGCCATGACGTTGCCGAGCAGGGCATTCTTGGTGGCCTTGACAATGCCTCGATGCAATTCGGCATCCAGCCTGATGAAGGCGCTGTCGCTGATCTTCGGGTCGGCACAGCGTTCGAGGATCTGGTGCAGGTCGTCGATTTCTTGGCTGGTGATGCGGCGAGCGGCCAAGCCTGCGGCGTCACGTTCCAGCGGAAGTCGCACCTCGAAGAGCTCGGGAACGGTGAAGTCCCCGGCCATGAGCACGCCGACGTCGCCAAGCCGTCGTTTGCTCTTGTCGGCGACGAACACGCCGATGCCGTGCTCGATGCGAACGAGCCCGTCCGCCTCCAGGCTGCGCAGGGCCTCGCGCATAGAGCTTCGGCCGACGCCGAACTGCTCAGACAGCTCGCGCTCAGGTGGAAGCCGCTCGCCGGGTCGGTACTCGTCGCCGTCGATCAGCCGAGACAGCTGCGCAGCCACCGCGTCGGCAACCTTGAGGCGACGCACTGGCTCGATCATTGCCGGTCGGGAGGCCACGTCCCATCCCCTGTTCCTGGGCGGAGTCACCGTCATCGCGTGACCCCGTTGGTTGGTGGTCTGAACTCTATCGTCATTCTATCGCCGCGCGGGTCAGGTGAAGCGTCGACATGGCGCCCTCCGCCGGGGGTTCCGCCCCTCGCGCAGTAGCGGGTTCTACGTAATCCTCCTCCAGGGGTGTTTCGCCTCTGTTACCCCCAACGCACGACTCAGAAGTCCGGTGCGTCGGCGTTGCTCGGTGTCTTTGTTTGCGACGTGATGTCGGCGAATCGACGCTTGATGTATTCGGCCGCGCGGACAGAAACGGCCTGCAGCGTGCTCGTCGGGTTGACGGCGGCACCAGTGGTGAGCGAGCTCGCGTCGGTGATGAACAAGTTGGGAACGTCCCAGGTCTGGTTCCACTTGTTGGTGACCGAGTCCTCCGGGGTGTTTCCCATGCGGCAGGTGCCCATGATGTGCCATCCCGGTGGTGGTCCTCCAACACCACCGATGCCGGTGGTAGCCATGTCGATGACCGGTCCGGCGGCCTCCGCGGCTTCACGTGCCCGCTCTTGGCCCCAGGTGATCAGCCGTCGGTCGTTCTCGTGCAGGTCGTAGTGCACGTGCGGCACCGGAAGCCCGCTCGAGTCGACGACTGCCGGATCGATCGTGACCCGGTTCGTGCGCACGGGTAGGTCCTCGCCCTGGACGTAGACCAGCGCATGGTGTGCGAAGTGCTTGTTGAAGAACTCCCGGTGCCCGGCTCCCCATGGCGCGATCTTGCCGGTGTTGGTCCCCAGTGCGCTGTTCGCGGCCCCGAGTGCTGTGCCGACCTGGAGCGAGAAGCCGTTGACAAAGCCACGTGACGGGTCGGTGTCGTAGAACTCCTGGGAGTAGAGCACGGCCGGCTCAGGCCCCTTGAACCCCTCCAACGGCTCGTCGAACCAGTAGTCCTCGAAGGACCAGCTGTGGAACATCAGGTGGGTGCCCACCAGCCCGTTGCTGTTGGCCAGACCGTCGGGATATCCCTTCTGGGCCGACAGGAGAAGCAGCCGCGGCGTGCCGATCGAGTTTGCCGCCAGTACGACAATCTTCGCCCGAACCTCGCTACGGGCACCCGTCGTACGGTCGATGTAGACGGCGCCCGTCGCCCGGCCGTTCGCAGTGGTGATCGTCTCGACGCGTGCGTTGACCCGCAGGTCGACACCGTTGGCCAGCGCCTTCGGCCAGTAGCTCACGTCGGTCGAGGCGATGGCGTGCCGTGGGCAGCCGCCCAGGCAGAACCCGCAGTCGTTGCATGCCATGCGGTTGTTCTTCTCCCGCGTGAGGATGGCGTTGTCGGCCGGCCACCAGTGCCAGCCGAGCTCGTCGAAGCCGCGGCCCATCTTGCGACCGACCTTGCCGCCTCTGCTCGCAGGACCCCAGCCTTCCGGGCGCGGCGGGTTGCCCGGGTCACCCACGCGCCGGGCGACCCCGATCTCGGCGTCGTTGATCGCATAGAAGGGCTCGAGATCCTCATAGCTGATCGGCCAGTCGATGGTTCCCTCGAGGCCATGCTCCGTGCCCTTACGGAAGTCAACCGGCTTGAACCGCGGCCAGGCTCCGGCATAGTGCAGGGTGGAGCCGCCAACGCCGTTCATCATCATCGGCGCCGCATTACCGGTGGTGGGGTAGTCCTCGGGAAACATGCGCACGTTGGGGTGCCACGACCACGTACGAAGGCGTTCCAGCTCCCAGCCGTCGTACATGTGCGGGTGGTTCATGGGGTGCAGCCAGTCCCCTTGCTCCAGGCACGTGACCTTGACGCCGCCGTCGCTGAGTCGCTTGCTCATCGCGGCCCCGCCAGCGCCTGCTCCGATCACAAGCACATCTGTCTCGCTGTGCGTCGCCATTCTGGTTGTCTCCTGAGTCTCTCGGTTGCTCGCGATGCCTAGGGCGCGCGGGCCGGTCGCGGTCTGTGCTGGTGGGCGGTGCAGTGGTGCCTTACGGCCGCAGGTTTTCCGGCAGTGGCAGCCGCACGACGTCCTCGGTGCGGGTGTATGTGCCCTTCACGCGGCTCAGCAGATCGTCATCCCAGTCGTCCATGACGTCGGTGTAGCCATAGGGCTGGGGACTGTTGCGGTAGTCCCGGCCCGCCTCGAGGTTGCGGTTGATCGCCGCGACGACCTCAGGGCGCGAGTAGTAGGCGTAATAGACCATGTCCCGCAGCCGTCCGAAGAACTCGGCGTCGTCCCGCTCGAGCCCTATCAGCACCTGCACTCGTTCGGCGGAGGACGCGGAGACAAAGGCGGAACCGAGCTCGTCAAGCCGTCTTGCAAACTCCGCCTCGGTGAGGAACGGATACCACTTGGCTTCCTGACCGCTCGGGGCGACATAGCGGACGATGAAGCCGACGACGTTCACGCCGCTCGGTGGGGGAAAGCCCTCGCCGCCGGGGATGAGTTCGTCCGCGATGGCATTCAGGACATCGGCCTGCGGCGCCGACAGGGCCGCAGGCGGCAGCCAGCCCCCGAGGGGCGGCTTGCTGCCTGACCGGATCGTCACGTCGATCATCTGGAGCTCCTCTTCGTCGTTCACGGTCCCGGACCGGAGCGTTGGTTTCGATGGGCGGCTGTGTCGGCTCAGGCAGGTGGGGAGCCCGCGCGCTCAGACTTCTCGGACCCGGAGGCGACGCGTTCTGAGTCGTCGCGGTCACTCGCGTCTGCGGAAGTGGCGACTTGCTCACGGGCCGACAGCGGGGCGCCGCTCCCGGGCCCGCTCCCGTTCTGGGGCGGGCGACCGGGCTGCACAGAGCCGAGCAAGCCTTGCAACCTGCGGCGGACGTCGCCGCCGCGTCCTGACGTCAGGTAGACCGCCAACAGGATCAGCGCACCCTTGATGATCAGCTGCGGCTCCGCTGCGATACCGCGGAGGTTCATGATGTTGGAGATCGTGCCGATCAGGAGCCCACCGATGACGGCGGACACCGGAGTGCCGAGGCCGCCGAACAGTGAGGCTCCGCCGACCACGGCCGCCGCGATTGCGTCCAGCTCCAGGCCCTGCCCGAGCAGTGAGCTGCCTTCACCGAGCTGCGCCGCCAGCATGAGTCCTGCGATGCCGGCGAGCAGCCCCGAGATCGAGTAGGCGGCAACGACGTTTTTCTTGACCGGGAGTCCGGAGAGCCGCGCTGCCTCGGCGTTCCCGCCGATCGCGTATAGCTGTCGGCCGAAGGCGGTCCACCGCATGATGGCCCCGAAGACCGCCATGATCACGACGAAGATGATGACCTGGTTGGGGAGCCCGCCGGTTTCTCCGCTGAAGAAGCCGATGAACCACCGGTTATCGATGACGATGAACGTGCCGTTCTGGATGAGATAGGCGAAGCCTTGAGCGATGCCCAACATCCCGAGTGTGGCGATGAACGGAGTGATGCCAGCGTGTATGACGAGGAACCCGTTGATGGCTCCGGCAAGCCCACACACGGCCAACGTCACTGCGATGGCGATCAGCGGCGACACGTCGTGGCTCATGAGCACCGCAGAGACCACCGTCGCTAGAGCGGCGACCGCACCGACCGACAGATCGATGCCGGCGGTCACGATGACGATGAACTGTCCGACTGCGAGCACAGAGACGACGGAGCCTGTGATCACGATGTTGCGGAGGTTCGCCTCGGTAAGGAAGAAGGGCGAAAGGGAGGCGCCGACGATCGAGACGATGGCGATACCGGCGAGGATCGGCAGGTGACGCGCGAACGGCTGGAGGAGACTGCCCGCCGTCCCGGCGGGACCGCGGTTCCTCTCCTCGTTGGTGTTCGGCGTCACTGTTCCTTCTCCCGTCCTCATGTTGGCCCTGTCTGAGACTGATCCGTCATCGCAGCAACGACAGCAACTGATCGCGCTCGATGTCGTCGTGCCGAAACTGGCCGACGATCGTGCCCCTGGCGATGACGTAGACGCGGTCGCACATCAGCGCCTCGTCTATCTCCGAGCTGATGACCAGCACGGACCCGCCTTTGTCGAGGAATTTGCGCACCTCGCGGTAGATCTCTTCCTTCGCGGCGATGTCGATGCCGCGGGTGGGCTCGCTGAGGATCAGCGTGGTCGACATGGCGGTCAACCACTTGCCGAAGACGACCTTCTGCTGGTTGCCGCCGCTGAGGCTGCCGACCTTCTGACCCGGACCCGCCTTGATGCTCAGCGTCCGCACCAGTTCGTCAGACAGCCGTTCCTCGGCGCGAAGTCGCAGCAGGCCCAGCGAGGCGACTCGACGTAGGTTCGCCATCGTGAGGTTTGCCGCCACCGGCATGTTCAGCACCAGTCCTTGGTGCTTGCGCTCCTCGGGCAACCAACCGACGCCCGCCCGGATCGCCGCTTGCGGTGACCCGGTCGGCAGGTCCTTTCCGTCGACCAGCACGCGACCTGACACCCGGGGCCGGCTCCCGAAGATGCAGGCCGCCAGCTCGGACTGGCCACTGCCCACCAAACCGGCCACGGCGACCGCCTCTCCCGGCATCACCGTGATGGACACGTTGTGCAGCACGCCGTCGTCGGACAGCTCCGCCACCTCGAGCGCGGGGGCCCTTTCCGAACGCGGCGAGTTGAGGTTGATCCTGTTGCTCCCTCCGGTGGCCACCTGCCCCACGAGGCCACTGGCAAGCCGGTCGCCGACCATCAGTCGCACCGCGTCGTCCTGCGAGAGCTCGCTGGTCGGCTGGGTCGCGATGTGCTGACCGTCGCGCAGGACCGTGACGCGGTCACACAATTCGTAGACCTCGTCCAGCCGGTGCGAGATGTAGACGATGCTGACCCCGGCCGCCTTCAGGCTGCGCAGGATCTCGAAGAGCTTGGCGACATCCCGTTGCGGTAGCGTCGCTGTCGGCTCATCTAGCAGCACGACCTTCGACTTGTGGTGCACGGCCTTGGCGATCTCGATTGCTTGCTGCTGTGCCAGCGGCAGATCGCGCACCCGCTTCTCGACGTCGATATCGAAACCGAGCGTCCCGAGCGTTTCCCTGGCCTTAGCGCGCAGGACCTTCCAGTCCACCCTGCCGCGCCGACGCGGAAGATCGGAGAGGTAGATGTTCTCGGCCACCGACAGCTGGGGCACGACGCTGAGCTCTTGGTAGATCGTGTAGATGCCGGCCGCCTGTGAGTCCGCCGGAGAGTTGAACCGCATCGGCGTCCCGGAGACGAGGACCCGCCCTGATGACGCGGGCTCCGCGCCTGACACGATCTTGACGAGGGTCGACTTTCCGGCACCGTTCTGACCGAGCAGGCCCAGTGCCTCTCCGGCGTGGACGTCGAGGTCCACGCCGGAGAGGGCCCGTACTCCCGCGTAAGTCTTGGAGACTCCGCGCAGGGACAACGCAGCGGGGAAGACGTTCGGGTCGGCACCGGAGGTGATACCTGTGGGCGCGGCGGCCGGTCCGGTGGTCATCCACACTCCCCTATCGACGCTGCTTCTCGCTGCTGACCTTGCCTAGTAGGAGACGTCGGCCTTGTAGTAGGCGGCGGCGGTGGCCGGAGTCACCAGCGTCGGCTCGAGGAAGTGGTTGCCGCCCGGGCACGCCTCGGACTGCGGGATGCCCTTGATTGCCTTGTCGAGCATCTGACTGCCGACCGAGCCCTGCTCGAGCGGACGGTTGGCAACGGTCGCGATGATGGGTCCGTCGGGGTTGTCCTTCATCTCTTTGACGATGGACATACGGGCGTCGTAGCCCGCGATGATGACCTTCTCCCAGATTCCGGCACCCTTGAGGGCCGTCTGGATGCCAGGGAGCATCGAGTCAGTGACCGAGAAGACGGCCTGGAGGTCAGGGTTCGCGGTAGCGATCGAGCGGACCGGACCGAGGGCTCCGTCCGCGTTGAACTCGCCGAAGGCGTCAGGCAGAAGGTTCAGCTTCGGAGCTCCCGCGACCGAGGCATAGCCGGCTTTGAAACCCTTGTCGCGCCGAGCACTGTTCGAGTCGCCGGGGAAGCCCTTGACCAACAACGCCTTGACAGTGGCGCTGGATCCGTACTTCTCACTCAACACGTTAGCCATCTCGATGCCGATCTGG